>QHYS01000221.1 GCA_003223325.1 Acidobacteriota bacterium | reverse complement strand
ATTGTGAGCCCACGCATTGATCTTTGCTGTGCGCCCGTGCCGGCCACGTTCGAATTCCGCAAATACCGGTTCGAACTCGCCCGAAAACTGGCGAAGCAGCTTGACCAGATACAGGGCGTCCTCGAGTGCCAGGGAAGCCCCCTGTCCTCCGCTCGGGCTCATGGCATGCGTGGGGTCGCCGATAAGAACCACGCGATCCTTGTGCCACGCCGGGAGTGGTGGGGCCTCATAGATGTTCGTTTTACCGATGGCAGGCGTGTTGGCCAGAAACGTCCGATCGGTTCATGCCATCTTTCATAGCGTTTCAGCAACTTCTTACGCAGCTCTTCATTCGGGACGGCCGCCAGCTCTGGCTTCGTTAGCTCTCGGTCCTGAGGAAGGTGGCACCACCACATTCATCTCTCTTCATTTTGCCTGATGTTGCAATAGCCGAACTGGCCCGCGCAGCCGACAGTAAAGTTCAGGCTCGTTCGATCCGCCGCGTCGGCGACCACGACCACAGAAGGAGCCACAAACCCTCCCACGCCCAGCACCCCAAGATAAGAAGGGCCTGGAGCACTGGGAAAAATGATCTGCCGCACGCGCGAATGTACGCCGTCGGCGCCCACGAGAAAGTCGCCTCGTGCTGTCGTGCCGTCCTCGAACAGGGCGAGGACCTTTCCTGCATCGACCGTAGTGAGTTTCTTCAGCCGCTTGTGATACTCCAGCTAGATGCCTTGCCTTGCAACCTCCTCCATCAAGATTTGGTGAAGGGTCGTTCGTGAAGTTGCTACCGAAGGACAGCGATATTTCTCCACATTCCCGGCCCGATAGCGCGCCAGGATCTTGCCGCACTGGTTCCGAAAGCAGAACTCCGATACCTTAGCACCGCTGTCGGCGACTGAGTCAGCGATGCCGATTTCTTCCAGTACGTTCATGCCGTTCTGAGCGATCGTGAATCCACCACCTACATCCTCCAGGCGCGGATGAGCTTCGTAGACCGTCGAACTCATCCCGGCCTTCTTGCGTAACAGCGCAAGAGCGGGGCCTGCGATGCCGCCCCCAATGATGATCGCATGAAGATTTTGCGATTTCATACCTCCCTCCAAGCGGGAAAATCACGGTGACGGACTGAAGGCCGCCACAGCGTGGCGGCCTTCGGTCCGCACTTCAATAATTCAACGCTAGGAAATCTCCAACCTGCGCGCAAGCTTTTCCAGCTTCGCGTTGGTCTGGTCATATTGCACAACGTCTGAGATTTGTGCGGCCAGCTTGGAGGAGATTTCGGCGATGGCCGAGTAGTCATCTCGATACCCAAAGGTCTGTACATGCTCCGGATTGTTCTTCAGGTCCTCGATGGGCAGTTGAACCTTCGAAGCCAGTTCCTTGAGCATCGGGGTGACGCGGTCAATGACCTGTCGCTCCCGGGGGGAAGCCTTAGTCGTCATTGTTTACCGGGATAAGTGGTCGTCGTCGACGAAGCAGAGCTTGGACAGTAGTCCGCGTGTAATTCCCTTGATCAGGATGGGGACCTGACCTGGTAGGCCCCAAAAGCAAGATTCAAGCCGGAGCAGCCAGACCTGCCGAAGATTGCATTGAGTTGTCCGCAACCGCGAACCCAGGCGGGGGACGGGGCGAGGGATCCTCAGGTCTGTCTGAGGTCGGTGGCACAACATCGAGAATCTTGTACTTGTCTCTGGCACACAGTAATTCCACCAACACATCGAAGGGTTTTTTGCCCTGCTGCTCGGCCGTTTGCAAAATGCTGGTGAGCACTGCCTGGGCACGAGCTCCTCGGGGGGTGCGGTGGCCACCCCAGTTTTTGCGCGCGCCGATGAGGGCGCGGATGGCTCGCTCGCTTACATTGTTGGTGGCCTCCAGCCCGGGACAATAAAGAAAGGTAAAGAGGTAGGGCCGCTCATGGAGCAGATGCTTCGCGAATCTACGGTTGGCCGCATCGCGACCGGGGTGCGCCAACACGCGATCGAGCTTGACTTCCCACCGTCCGGTGGCGGTCCATAAGCCGTGCAACGAAATCTCGCGGTTCTGATAGCGATCCCGCAAGGCCAGGGCTTGCTGTAACACAGCTTGCACCTGCAGCGGAAAGCGAGCGGCTGCCGGAGAGGCCATCGGGATCATCTCTTCGCAACGGCGAAGCAGATGGCGCAAGCAGCTCTGATGGCCCGCCCGCAGAAATTTGTAGTACACCTTCCAGCCATCATGAGTTAACCAGCCGTCGTAGTCGGCCCCCAACAGGGAGGCGGCCTGCGGGAAGCCGCGGCCCGGCAAGATGTCACAGAAGGTCACCTGTTCGCTCACCGCCACCCACAGCCAGCGTAATTGCGCGGCCACCTTCCACCCGGTCTCATCGATACCATTCACCCGACTGCGCCGGGCCGCATCCCGCAGAGCGTGCCAAGTCGCTTCTCCGCGTCGCGCCACTCGGTCTACGGCACGACAAATGGTGCTGCGGTTCACCTGGAGTTGAAAGCCGTCTTGCAGCACCGCGGCCACATCGGCGTGGGGCATGCCCAAACCCTTATTCATCCTGACCCCCAGCGCCAGCGCGTCAGGTCCCAACTGCACCTGGGCCGCTTCCAGGGCCTCGGAGGTCTGTCGCGGGTCCCGCCCTTGCCACCGTTTCTGGCACCCCTCACAATGACCGATCGCGATATCGAAGCGCCGCCAGAAGGTCTTGCGCACAATCTCTTGTTGATACTGAAACTCGATGCGATCGAAGACCACGTGTCCCCCGCAGCTACACTGCTCGGGCAGGGGTACGCAGATCACTTCGTCCACCTGCTGGGGAGGGAGTTTGCAGTATTGCTGGCCATAAGCAGCACCCGGCTTACGCCCCGGGATTTTCGGATGCTCTTTTCGCTTGCCCCGGGAGAAGGGGGCTGCTTGTCGTTTGTTGGCCCGCTGGGCTTCTTCCAACTGGCGTCTCAGGTGGTCATTTTCTTTTCTCAGCCGCTCATATTTCCGTTCCAGTTGCTCCTTCTCGCGCTGCAATGCTTCGTTTTCTTTGCGCAGCCGTTCATTCCTCCTGGCGCACAGCACGCCACCGCTGCTGAAGCTGCCCGATCTTGCGTTTCCATTCGCGTAGAGTTGCGGAGAACATGGAGTTCTATTTCCGCAACTTACCCTAACAAAATGGGCAGGATTTGGTCAGCCCTAATTTCAAGGCTGGAATCGAATGGTCAGGCTTTCAGGCAGGCATATCGTAGGAGCGCCTGTCTTCGCGCTTCTCGACGCGGTAAACAATGACCCTTAGTCCTTTCCTGGTTGAGCTTCGTTACCAAGACGCCTAGGCTGTTGATGTCGTCCCGGATTTGGCTGAGCTTCATGGAGTGGCTCTCCCAACTCATCTTCGACCGATTAAAAGACTGCAAGTCTTCGGCATCATTTCGCAGTTGCATTGCGTCCTTCCTGGCCTGCAACAGGAGGTTGGAGACCGCAGTGGAATCTCCAGTGCGGTGAGAAATGGCCCGTGCACTGGCCACAGAGAAGAACGGCAGAACGAATAGCGTAAGACCCAAGAGACCGATCACTTTCCTAGCAAACATTTCTTGCTCCTTTCTGACCCTCGTCTGTGGGCGAGGTGCGAATTTTTTCGGTCCCTATAGATGCAGCCCCCGGGCCAAAGAGTTGCCGATGTATATAGACATGAGGCACATTATCTTAGCAATATACACTAAGCTAATTACACCGCATTTGGGTGCACAGGTTCCTGCGGAATTCGCCCGGGGCCGGCATGTCTATCACCAAGTAATTTATTGTCCGCTATTTAGATAAAAGCAAATCGACCTCTTACCGGTCCGCTTGATGGAATCGAAAAGCCGGCTATCCTGTCGTCTGCGGCGGCTAAGCTTTTCGCCAGACGCAACCCACCGGGCTACTTGCTAGCCATTGCAGCTTCTGGTTCGGTACGTTCTTGCGACGTAGTTAACCTTCCTTATCGCCCTCATCGCCAGTCCGCCAGGAGCCTACGCGGGTGACATATGGCCAAGGACAGCTATGGTGACGGAACGTGGCGTGATCGTCGAGCCGATCACCACTGATTCGGGTGGAAACGCCTCTTTCGTTTTCACGATCTAGAATGAAACGATAGAGGTCTGTGTTGAACCGGGATACCTCTCGATAAACGGGCGTAGTTTCGAAATCCCGACTCATCGGGATCTGGACTCGATTTCGGACGAGGCGATCTTCAGTGCGTCGTTACTTCCCCGAGCAGGGTGTAATCAAGGCTGCGAAGATCGACTGTGAACGAGGTGACTTCTAGAAGTAGCCGACTGCTCAGCCATGTGACTCATCGTGCGCGCTTCCAGAACGGAATGAGCATCGGCGTACGCTGGCGGTACAGCCTGTAAGCATCTCCGAAGAAAGTCATCAGGTCGCGTTCTTCGAATTGGATGGCCAAGAGGATGTAGCCCGTCGTCGCGATGGAAAATAACAGGTGGCCTTGAGTCATCGTGGGCGTGGCCCAGAAAGCGACGAGGAACCCGAGGTAGATAGGGTGCCGAACGTTCTGGTAAAACAGCGGCGTCTTAAAGCCTATCGGCTTATAGGGCTGGCCGCGCAGGTAAAGTGCCACCTGCCGCACGCCAAAAAGGTCAGAGTGACTGACCATAAGGGTGCTTCCCAGGACGGTGAGCCAACCAAGGCCGAAAAGAGCGAGAAGTATCCACCGGCCAGCGGAGTTCTGGACGTTCCACACGACTCCCGTCATCGGCCGCCACTGCCAATAGAGCAAGTCGAGGCAAAGGCTAGCAAGCAGAACATAGGTGCTCCGTTCGATTGGGTGGGGAATAACTTTCGCCCACGCATGCTTGAACCACTGGCGGGCCATCACACTATGCTGGATCGCGAACAGTCCCAGCAAGAGCGCATCGATTCCCAGCGTCTCGAGAGAAAAGCCTCCCGCACCGGAATCGATAGATTTGGGAACGAACAAGTTACCGACAAAACCGATGGCGTACACAAACGTCACGAAAAAAATCAGATATGCGATGAGCCCATACAGGAACGCTGCGATCCTGAGCATAGTGTCTACCTCCTGAGCCAGATTATTTATAGTAAGCTCGCTTCGCTAGGACCACAAACTGGGCGTGCACGCTACAATGCCGAGGACTTACGTTGCCCCGGCGGTCCGAGCTCCGGACTCGTCTTTCAGCATGGAACGAATCTGCTCTCGCAGCGCTGGAGTATTCGAGTGCCCATGAACCGTGGAGGCGTGCAAGACCGTTAGATCCAATACTTCTTCCTCAGAACCGGAGATGGCCAGTGTGCAGTCCTTGTCGCTCGGAAAATCTCTGCAATCGATATATTTCCTTGCCATTGAGATCTCCGCTGGAGAGTTGGTTAGCGGGAGCTTATTCCTTTCCATCTAGATTTTCAACCGAATTCCCGCCGGATGAGTTCGGCGATTCGTGCCGTGGTCCACAACTGCATCCGGTGCGCGACCGCCCGCAACAACCGCGCGATGCCCTGTAGCGTTCGCCAGTGCAGCATAAAACCTCTCGGCTTCCCCCGTGCCATGCTCCAAGCGGCGCTCGACAAGCTCGCCCGTGGTGTTATCCATCATTGCGATCTGCTGAAACCGACGCTCGACCACGTCTTCCGGAAGCTGTGTGCTTCCGGTGAGCTTGCGTAAGTTCGCGAGGCAGACGACCGTTTTCGGTTCGCGGGGTTACGATGCCAACACGAGGTAATCAAAATTTCCTGTGCCCAAGCGCCGCTCGAGCTGCGCGACGATGGCCTGCACCTGCGTGAAGGTCTCATGGGGACCGGAAACATAGAAGGGCTTGCCCTCATGCCCGTACTCGAAGCGCGTGGGGCAAGCGGTGCTCTCCAGATCGCCGAAGATCTGGCTCGTCACGGCGTAATCCCTATGGGGCCTGAATCCTAGGTCGTGCGCGTAAGCGACGCCGCCTTCGACCAGTTTCCGGAAGCAGGCGGCCGACATTGGCTGAAGATTCTCAGCCGTCGAGCAACTTCTCCGGGCTGGGCATACTCCTCCCTGGCCACGATGGTCACAAAGGCATTCTTGACTCCCAGACAGAACACATCCAGCAGAAAAGAGCCCAGGGCGATACGCCCGTCCGGCAGCGCGCGACTGAAAAACAAGTTGCCTATACCCACCTCGAACAGCTTCGCCGGGACCAATGCTTCATGGATCGGGGCCTCGGAAGCCGTGGCTATCTGCAAGGCCATCGCCCAGGCTTCTCCCAGTTTACCGATATTCTTTGGCAACTTGCGGGCTCCGTATCCGTATGATCGCCGTTTGTGGCTCGACATGGGGTGCCCCCTTCTGCAAATTTATAGCAGGGCCCTACCAGGTTACCCGTTACGCAGCGCCGCCGCAGCCTGTTTCGGTGTCTCCCGATAATTCCACGGCGCCGCTGGATTCTTGGACAGCTCCTCGGCGTGTTTCCGCAGTTCGGTGACGTGATTCGCCGGGATGCCAATGGATCAACTCGGCGTGTAGGGAGCTTGGTCGATGGCTTCTCCTATTCATAACCTCTCGTCACTCCATTAGGAGCGCTAGCTACACAGTGTTCCACTTGCTGCCAGCGTCCATTCAGCTTAACCCAGGTATCCCCAAACACTCTATCTGCAGTATCGACTTTGCCGTTGTAATGCAGGGCCGAGCTGCTATGTCCAGTCACGACAACTACGTTGTCTCCAAAGGCAACCAGTCGAATATGGTCATGCTTGAGGTGGTCCATATGCATATGCCCCGATTCCGTATCAGCCAGAACCTGGGCTTTGGTAAGTCTTTCTCCTATTCCAAACCTCTCGCTGACCTGGATGAAATGGTCCGCCATGAGCCGGCCCCTTGCGCCTACATCGTTGCTCGGAGAAGCTTCCGCGCCCATCTGAAGTACTTTCGATTGATAAAAGTCATCTAATACTTTTCGTGCCTCTTTTGTTTCAACTTCTCCGACCGTATCCTCCGAACCGGGCAGCGAGTATTTTACGATCTCCATCTTCTCGGTAATAACTTGACCCGTGAGAAAGCCAGCAAAACCCGCAAACGCAATTGCTATCAGTAATAGGATTCTTTTTGTCATTGAAACGTCCTCCTTACGCTCCTCCCGCTCTAGCTGAGGTTGCAGCAGGTATAACACAAAAATGGTACTCCGCCGATGAGGCGGGAACTAGCCACTACGGCATCTGCCGCTGCTTGACGCCCGAGCCTCTGTTGCGTTAGTCCCCTCATTGGGCACCGCGACGATTTTGGCAGCGCTGTCAGACATAGTTCAAAATTGGACGTTGTCGGCCGCCCCAGGGGGACGCCGTTCTTCGATACATCAGAGTGGGTGGGTACCGGAGAGAAATGACCGCTCTAAGTACTTGACGCCTTCCGCGCTTCATGCGACTTTCTTCGTGCGTTTGCTGGACGGGCCACTCCGACGCGCAGCAGCCTCTGGCACTGCCAAATTGAGGAGGCGCAGGCCATGCCACTGTTTGATTTTCGGTGTCGATCCTGTGGCAGACGGTTTGAAGCATTCGTGCGCGCTTCAGACATACCGCGGTGCCCATCGTGCAAAGGCGTGAAGCTTGAGCAACTGCCGTCGATGTTTTCGATCAGCTCGCTGGAAATCACGAAAGCGAGGGTTCGCACCGCAAAGAAGGAGAGGCGCCGAAGCCGGGCCTATCGCGACAAGATCATGGCCGAACGGGAAACCAAGCACCACGACTGACGGCTGGCCCTCCATTTGCAGTGGCTAACACTCTCCGAGGCCAAATGGAAAGCCAAGACAGAGCGCAAAGGCTAGAAGTGAACGTCATCGTTGCCAGCGAATTCGAATTTCGACACCGCACATGGGTTATACCCCTACGGCCGGGTGACTCGTTGTCGATCCGCGTTACGGTTCTGGAAACCAAACGGTCACGCTCGAAGCCTGATCGGGGAACTGTGCGCAGTCTCGTCGAGGTAATGAACCAAAACGAGAATCGTCATGAGCCTAAAACCCTTGAGTATCGTGAGATTGTCGGACGTGAGTCCGGGGCCGACAAGACGAGTCCCAGCCCGGTTTGAACGGAAATTCGACTTCACGTTCCCGATGGAGCAAGAGTGGACCTTTAGAGGAAGTCAGTTTCGTATTGGCACATTTTGGCGCCTATGGAATCTCGAGTCCGGGTCTTGCGCTTTTTTGTACCCTCTCTTACTCCGGTTTCGAGGTGTCGATAGGGCCTTTCGGATATCCAACCGAACAACGCGGTTGCCAAATCCTCGTGTTCGCCGCCCTCGGCCGTGCTAGCTTGAACTGGTTGTAATCGACCGCAACAGCGAGGATTTCAAATGAAAAACGAACAAGAGAAAGCAGTACAGGTCGTGCGAGATGCCCTCGCATACGCGAGGAGGACTGGTCTTACGAATGACCAAGCATTCCAAGCAGCGACGGCCGATCCGGATCCGTCGCTAAAGGGCGGCATGGACGTACTTAGTGGCGGATCGATTCCGTCTGACAACAATTCACTTCCCAAATCAAGTCTGTCCGGTAAGAATCCACTCACACCGAACAAGTAACGTTTGACGCGGCCCCTTCAAATGAACTCCAGATAACGCGCTTATCGAAACCTGACTCGATCCACGTCGCCCTTCGGGGGACCTTCGTGATCGGAAAAGTCCGGCTGGGGGGGAAGGGACTGAAATTCGTGGAACCCTTGCCGCTAACTAGTGTACAGGCATGTTGATGTCGAGAAGAACCCAATCGGATTTCAACTCGATAACTTTCTCGATGTCATCTTTGCATCCTTGAGGACCTGACTGATGGACCGCTACTTGACAATGGGAGTGGAAACCAAACTGTCGTAAGTCGCCATCTCTGACGGTGAACAACGCGTCTCGCTCATGGAGAAATCCGGTGGCTGCAATTTGAGAGCCTGTTTGTCCAGGGCCACCCAGGGCTTGGTATACATCTTCGGATCGTCAATCGTCACCGTTAGTTCCATGTGGTTATGGTCCACACGATGGAAGCGCTCCTCAACGCGCAGAGCGTCGCTATGCGGGCGACCAGCGTTATCAAGCCAAGTCCTCTCATCTGTCCCATTGGTCTGCACAACGAAAGTCGTGTTGTCCACCCACTTGCCCGTCGAGTAGCCGTCCCATGTGGGATCAGCATCCTTGGGAAGCTCTCGGCCATCGGCCCAGATTACCCGCCAATGCTTGTCACGCGGGTACAAGATGATCACTTGGAGAGGCGTCTGAAGTAGCTGCACCGATGTCAATCTATGAAGATCGTCACGGGGAAAGCCGGGCGGATCGCAAAATTTGAGAGGGTCGTTTGCTTGCGCCGCAGGAACCGAGTCGATCCCAAATACCGGCTTATTGCGGTGATAGGCTTCCAGGCCCTCCTTAGTGTAAGGCGGTTCATGTTCCGGATACCCATCTGACGGCATCGCCCCGGCTCCAAATACCCCCAAGATTCCTCGGAATCCAAACTCGTCGATCCCGTCCACCTGCCATGTCCCGGAAATGTCATGCCGCGGGGCAGCTGCTGATTTCTGGCCGTTCACAAGTGGGGTTACGGGTCGGCCCCAGAAATCGACACCGGGTTCATCCGTCTGGCCCTCCACTGGTGCTGACGCGCAGTTGAACCGATTGGCTTCTCCCTGGCAGATTGGAGGGAGTCCCTTGTGTTCTTTCGTTTCGCTTGACTGCGGAACGGTTTGGGCGTGTGCAAACGATGAAAACATCAAGACCGGAACCATTATCATGGCCCGCGCTACGAAGTTCTGCATTTGGGGAGCCTCCGTATTTTACGCCTTGATTATGGTAGATCGTTAACCATCAATCGACCATCTGGTAGAACCAGTCGATGGATGCGCCCGACGGGTTGGCCGTTCTTGGCTACCATCATCGTAACAGTGACCTTATCTCCGGGCTTTAATAACTGTTTGGTAAGACGCACGCCCCGCGCTTGGTTCGCACTTGCAGCACCGGTTTCGACGACCCAATGTACGACGTTTCCTTTATCATCCGTCACATCAAGTTTAAGAAGGCTATGCGGGTTGGCTACGATCCAGTCCGTGACAACTCCTGTCAAAATCACCTCTTTCGTCGCGTCGTATGCCGCGTTGCCGTGGTGCGCTGATAACGGTGCTGAAGCGACCAAGAGAGCGAAAGACGCAATAAAACTGAATACACACCTGTCTTTCATGCTAGCCCTCCTCCTATTGTTGATTTTGATCCTGAAAGATATGCAGACGCCCCCCTTAGGAACAATTGCTCGATTCGCTTGGTCAGAACGATCCCAATGCGAAACGCACCAGTTCTTTCATTACGCTTTTTGTAGCGGGCTGTCAAAGAGTTGATGAGACACTAACCGGTCGCGTTGCCGGAATTGATCCTTTTTCATCGAAGACCTCGGCGACTACGGGTTTGCCGATTTGGGTGACGCCGGTTTGCCAAATTTCGCCGCGTCAATCGCTACGTTTGGCTTGATGTCAGTCATTTCAAACTCTGACCGCCCGTCCGTCCAGATCGCAGTCCACTTGAAGGGTACTTTGACTCCGGCGACATCGCGATAATCTGAGTAGTCGATTTCCCTCGGATTCAGGCCAATGACCGTGTTCGTGAACATCACTATGCGCACGAGCAGACCCAGGTCTTTGTCGAAGAACAACTTGACCCGAGAGCCTGCTGGCGCGGTTCCCTGGACGACCAAAACGTTGTGATCGTCGAGGGTTGTGGGTGGGAAACCGGCACGCCAGCCGGTGAGGTATTGTTTGATCTTCGCGGGAAACGCCAACTCCGCTTCTAGCGTAACCGCGTCCAACTCCCCTCCCGTCAGCGTGACCAACGGCAACAGCGAGTTCGCCGCCGCGACCCAGCCGTTTCGTCCGTCGTAGACGGTGGTGCCTTGTCCAATAGGCGGATGGATGACGGTGTTCCGTAGCCCTGGAGCTTTTGCGTAAACTTCCGCCGGTACCTTCGCGAAATCCGTATCGTAGCCGGAATAGGTACCGGTAGCGGTAAAGCTGGTGAGACCGGCAAGCCGCTGCTCTCCGCCCATCGCCTGAATGTACTTATCCAGGATTTGGTCGGCAGTGGGCGCTTTGGGATCGGGTTGTTGGGCAATTTCGATGTCATTGGGATCGCGCTCGGGCGGAGTGCCATATTGCTCCGCCAGACTCGGGGTGAATCGCGGAGCCACGTCACTGCGATGGCATGTATAGCAGGTGACGGTGCGGACGCCGCCGAAATTCTGCGCGTTAATCGCCTTGACCATTAGCAGCATCTTGCGTGCGGTCTGCTTGATGGGTGTATCCTCGGCGTACTTCGCGGGGTCGCGGCCGCTGTCCTGGGTGTGACAATCCAAGCAGTTAAGGCTCAGGGAGGCGGCGATGAAGCCCATCGTGGCCATGAATTCGTCCACCGGAATTCCTCTGAGCACCTGAACGTTCTTGAAGACCTCCTCCGCCATCGGCGGCTTGGCTCCCGGCGGCCCGCCGCCTAGTCCGGTCTGACCATCAGCCGACAAACCGTTTAGCGAGCCGTTTAACAGGCAGATGACCGCGGTTGCCAATCCAACGATCGTTTGCCTCCATCCGCGCTTCATATGTTTTTTATTCCTTTCTCATCTCGAAAACGGCACCATACTACACCTCAAATTGGAAATCTGGCGACCGGGCTTTCCCATAAAGTCGAGCCGTAGACTCGGCCCACGGCCAACACAAAATAGAGGATGGAATTCCTTGGCGGGGTGTATTATCGGGCCGATATCGGAGGGAGGTCTTCATTAACCGAGCGGGTCGAGCACGCGAGATGACGCCAGACACCGTTCACCCGCGAGGTCTGATGATCGGGTTTGTGATCGTTGCGGGGGCGGTGTTTATGTTGATGACCGGCGGGCGGTCGACCGGTCAAGCCCCAGCGCCTTCGGCAGTGAAGGTTCCGACTCCTGGTCAGTTTCCTCCTTATCGAGCGCCGCGCACTGCGGATGGCACACCCGACTTGAACGGAATTTGGCAGGCTTTCGTGACTGCTGATATCGATGTTCAGGATCACGATGCGCAAGCGGGCCCGCGCCCAGACATGATGGGTGCGTATGACGCTTGGCCGGGGGGACAAGGGATCGTAGAAGGCGGCGAGATTCCGTACAAACCTGAAGCGCTGGCGAAAAAGAAAGAGAACGCCGAGAAGCGCATGGTGGTGAACATCACCAGTGATCCCCATCGACATGACGCGGGCGACCCTGAGCTGAAGTGTTACATGCCTGGCGTGCCGCGTGCGAACTATATGCCTTTTCCATTTCAAATTATTCAGACTCCACATGTCATCATGATGGCCTATGAGTACGCACGCGCTCTGCGCACAATCTATATGGAGAACGACAAGACGATTCCCCAGGAACCTCCCGCCGACAGCTGGATGGGGTGGTCGCGAGGGCACTTTGAGGGCGATACGCTAGTCGTAGATTCGAAAGGATTCGTCCCGTATAGCTGGTTCGATCGAGCAGGGGATTACCATAGCGATGCCCTGCATGTGGTCGAACGCTACACGCACGCGAGTCCTTATCACATAATGTACGAAGCTACGATTGAGGACCCGAATGTCTTTACCCGACCCTGGAAGATGAGCTTTCCACTCTACCGTCGCATGGAGAAGAACATCCAATTGGTGGATTTCAACTGCACGGAATTCGTGCTCGATTTACTTTACGGCCAATATAGCAAGAAGGTAGATAAATAGAGATCGGCGAGATCAGGAGGAGGCCCTCCAAATGGGAAAGTACGTGGGTATTTTTTGGAGTGCTTTAGCGGTTGGGGCGGCGGTCGTTGCGTTCGCACCGATATTTGTCGCGGCCCAATCGGCGCCTGGGGCGAAAGCCGCTGCAAGGACGACAGCCAAGGCGGAAACCAACATCGACACAACGCGAGAAGCAAACTCCCAGAACTGGGTCGTGCCCCGTATGGCCGACGGTCATCCGGACTTTAGCGGGTATTGGAACAGCTTAACCTTTACGCCCCTGGAGCGCCCTGCCAAATTCGGGAATAGAGAGTTTTTGACCGCCGAGGAAATGAAGGAAAGGTTCCGGTCTGGCCTGCGGGGTTCGTACGAGCCGGGTGCTCAGGGCAGCGAGGACCGTTATGGCGGCGAATTATTCAACCCGGATTCGGTCGATTATGATGCGACGACGTACGGCCTCAGTCCCTGGCAAAACGGAATCAAACCGAATCCGCGAACGTCGCTAGTTGTAGACCCACCCGACGGGAGAATTCCCCCGCTTACGGCAGAGGCAAAGGCCCGGTTGGATGTCGGAGTGAGACCTGGCGGAACTTTCCCCTACGTCGTCGACGATCATCACGGAGGCGCTGTGGTGCACGCCGATAACGCCAGGGACCTTGGGCTGAATACTAGTTGTTTGACACAATCGGGTGGACCTCCTTTAATTCCCGCTGAGTACAACAGTGGTTTGTTCATCGCCCAGAATCCCGCATATGTGTTGATCGAAACCGAGACCGGAAGCGAGTTCCGTATCATCCCGCTTGATGGGCGTCCGCATGTCTCATCAGATATTCACCAGTGGCATGGCGATTCCCGTGGACACTGGGAGGGTGACACGCTGGTCGTCGAAACCACCAATCTCCGGCCGGACCACACCTATCGCAACGGGGATCCGCGCACGCAGAAAATTACGGAATACTTCAAACGAGTCTCGGTAGACACAATCGAGTACAAATTCATGGTGGATGATCCATCGACGTGGACAAAGCCTTGGTCGGCAATTATTCCCATGAGCGCCAGCACCGGGCCGCTGTTTGAGTACGACTGTAGCGAAAACAACAACGACGCCGTTAATATCCTCGCGGGAGCTCGGGCCTTCGAGAAGAAGGCCGCAGAAGGGAAGCCGATTTCGCAAAAATGAGCCCCGCAATGACGAGGCGTGTGGGCCTTGGCCAAGTATTTTGTGATGTCCCAGGCTCAGGAAGAAGAAGCAGGACGGCACGTCTAGTCGTGGTGGTACTGCGTCGCCCGGCTCACAGTTACGTAGAAGATGTATCTGACTAAAGCTGGGAGGTCACCCATGAGATTCTTTATGGCGCTTGCGATGGCGGCGAGTGGTTTGCTCGTTTCGGTCCCGCTGGCCGCACACCATGGTGATGCGATCTACGATCTTACGGCGAAAAACATTACGATGAAGGGAACCGTGACGGAATGGGTTTGGGCTAATCCCCATTGCGTGCTCCGGTTTGACGTGACCGACAACGCCCAAGTGGCACATTGGGTTGCGGAGACGACTGCTCCCCCCAGCTTGATCCAGAGAGGTTGGACGAAGCAATCGTTGAAGCCTGGGGATCAAGTCACGATTACGGTCCTGCCCGTCAAGAATGGACGAACGGTCGGGCGCCTCATCGAGGTGTTATTGCCAGATGGTCAAAAGTTGCCCCGCGGCGAGGGTGCACAAAACTAGGGAGGGCCAACTAGACACGTAACGTGACATCCGGGGGAATTCGGTGGAATTCCACTTCAAATTTGTAAATCGTTTGGTGATTTTGATCCTGGTTCCGGCGCTGGCGCTGCTCTGCTCTTTGGCATTTGCTCAGACCGCTCGGCCTCAGCAGGCCGAGACTACGAAGAGTCAGAAAGTCGCACCCTATATCGACGGTTGGGGAAATACCATAATCGCGGAACCGAGCGCTGCTCCCACTCCACGCCATGACATTTCCGGAATTTGGGAGCCAGGACCCAGGGGAGTGCAGCAATTGGGTGCCGGGGCAATGCCTGAAGACGGTAAGCCGGAACATCAGTTACCCTACACTCCTTTGGGTTTGTCAAAGCTGAATCTAACTGAGCCGAGCAATGGAGTCAGAACTGTGCTTCCTGCGGGCTCAAATGATCCCGCCTGGCATTGTGATCCGCAGGGACTTCCTCGCGAAGACCTCTTTGAATTAAGAACGACTCAGATTTTTCAGACGTCCGAAAAGGTCTTGCTCTTGTACGAATACGGCAAGATCTGGAGAGTGATCTGGACCGACGGGCGAAAACTCCCTAAGGATCCCGAACCAAGGTGGTTCGGGTATTCGGTTGGCAAGTGGGAGGACGATTACACGTTCGTCGTGCAGAGTGCGGGAATGGATGAAAGAACATGGATCGATCGAGCGGGGCGTCCGCATAGCAGCGAGTTGAGGGTAGAGGAGCGCTTCCACCGCGTGGACCATGACCACTTAGAGCTGACGGTGACCATCGACGATCTGAAGATGTATACGAAGCCCTGGGTAGCCCTGGACAAGTTAAGGTTCAACCTGGAACCATCCAATTTTGACGTCAGGGAGATGATGTGTTCCCCCTCAGAGCTGGCGGAATATGACAAGCTTATGGGCAACCCCGCTAGTGGCAAAGACAGCCGTTAACGTGATCAAGATGCATTGAAGTTGTGCCGGCTTTTTTTGGATCATCTCACCGCTGGGGAGGCCACCATCTGCGCTACCGCGAGGCGTTTATGTCTTCCGGCAGCAGTTTTACGAAGCCATTATTCCGGTGTTAGCGGACGCTTTCGGTAATTGGGACGGTAGTCGTTGTGGCAGCCGACGCATGCCGCGTACATCTGGTCGTTGAGGCTGGCGATTTTATCCAAGTCGCGGGCCTTCGCGGCCTTGTAGGCAGCGCTGCCGGCATCGTACAGGCGCTGCGAGTCCTTCATCCACTTATCGTTGTCCCAGGCACGACCGGGCATCATGAGCAAATTGGCGGATTCCGCAAGCATCAGCATCCTGCCCTGAAAGTGCAGCCATTCCTCTTCCGTCTTGGGAGTCTCGCGGGTAGTGATATAGAAGACTTCATCCGAGATGGGCCAAATGATGCCAATCATGAGGTCATCGACGGTACCAACAGGCTTTAGCGTGGGAGCCTGGACTGCCGGCGCCTGCCCGAGGGCCACGCCAGAAACAAGGAGGAGGAAACCTAGTATTTTCATCATGCTCTTCTCCCTCGACTGGCGAATTCCCGCGGTGCCTTCCACGTTGGCGTCAATATACACTTACAGTGCTCTCCGGGCAATGGCTTGACTTGCTGCGTGCGGCACCAATTCACATTTCCTCGGCCACGACACGAGGCTGTTGCGATTCCGCGAAAGCTGAAAACGCCCACAGCCAATGAAAACGGATCGGCTTAATTTCTTACCTTGCGGCGCTGCCAATTTAGCTTGACAAAGAAGGCCTCGTACTATAACAAATGCGCCATTTGGAAAAGGGAAAGCGCTTCAAACAATCCAAATTCCCGTACAGTCCGCGGTGAAAAGGGGTGCTCATGAAGTTCAAGAGCGTTTGCGTTCTGCTTTTTGTCGTAGCTCTGCTTAACTCTCAATCCCTGGGAGCTCAGACGGCCGGCACAGGAGCACTGACCGGCACGATCAAAGATCCTTCTGGCGCCGTGATCCCAAATGCCACCGTTACGGCGACGAGTCTGGATACCGGGGCGGCGCGAACGGCGACGACTGGTGCGGATGGCACGTACAAATTTAACTTGCTGCCGCCGGGCAATTACAAGGTGAGGATTGAGGCTTCCGGCTTCAAGCCGGTGGAAGTCCCATCGGCGACTGTCAATGTGACCGAGACGGAGGTCCTGGACCATAACCTGGAAGTGGGTGCCCAGACTCAAACCGTGACCGTGGAAGGTGAAGTGGAAACGATTCAGACCACGAGTTCGGCGCTGGGCACCGTGGCCAGCGCGCGCACCATGACGGAACTTCCGCTGAACACGAGGAACTACACAAATCTGCTGGCCATGTCTACCGGTGTCTCCGCCAACGTCAGCAACGCCACCACCATTGGCAAGGGCGCGACCAACATGGCCGTCAATGGCGGGACCACCGGCCAGAACACCTACATGATGGACGGGGTCACCGTCAATAATGCGACGGCTTTGGGCGGCGTGACGGAAGGGACGGTGCCGGGGACGTTCGCAATGCCCAATCCGGATGCCATTGCCGAATTCAAGATACAAACCTCGAGCTACGACGCCGGATATGGGCGCAATCCCGGCGCCAATGTGAATGTGGTCACCAAGTCGGGCACCAACAATTTCCACGGGAGCGCATTCGAGTTCTTCCGCAATACCGTTCTCAATGCCAACGACTGGTTCCTTAACCGCAACGGCCAGGCGAAGCCAGCTTTGAATTCGAATGTTTATGGCGGGGCGTTGGGCGGGCCAGTGAAGAAGGACAAGCTTTTCTTCTTCGTATCCTATCAGGAGAACGATCAGAAGAATGGCTTTGCCAGCTACAGCCAAGCCTCCACGGTTTTGCCTCCGATCCCCGCGGGGAATCGCGGCACCTGCGGGCCGGCAGGCTTTACGTCGGTTGCAGGATGCGATGCGGCCGGGGCAGCGTTTGTGAAAGGGTTGGCGGCGAACATGAACGCAGCCAATGCGCAATGCCTGGCAGCAGACCCGACTAATGCCTGTGGGCAACCACAATCGGGGAGTGCGCTGATTCAGGACCCGAACAATTGCCCTGGGGGTGGTTGCGATGCGGCGGGCTTGTTCAACATCAATCCAATCGCCATCAGTATCATGCAACTCAAGCTGCCCGACGGCAGCTATTTCGTTCCGAGTTCGGGCACCTCAGGTTTCAAGCAAACGAACTTCGTAAATCCCGCCGCCTTCAAGGACCATCAAGGGATCGGCAACGTCGATTACGTGATCAACAGCAAGCACACATTCTCGGGCCGGTACATCTATGAAACCGATCCGATCAACGCCAATTTTCCGGCGGTCAATGCGTTGGAACCCGGCAATGCCGTGCCGGGCAACACAGTTTCGACCCAAAAAACGAACCAGGATGTGGTCGCCAAGCTGACGTCGATTCTATCCAACAACGTGGTGAACGAATTCCATGTTGGGTACCAGCGGAACGTCACGGTCAATACCGAAGCCGTTTTGTTCCACAACTCGCAACTGGGCATCCAGGATTTCGTCTCCCCGTTCACGCCGGGAGCGGCGGTGGACAACATGTCGTTCATTAACGTCAGTGGCTCGGCCACCACTGGCATATTGTGGTTCGGCGTACATCCCTTTTTCGGCTCCCACGCCAACTTCAATCAATTTCTGGTGGGCGACCAAGTTTCGTGGTCCCATGGCAAGCAAACGTTCCGATTTGGCTTCGAATCGGAGCGGGTACAGGGTGCTTCCTTCTCAGGCACAGGGTCAGTAGGACAGCCGACATTCAACTCATTCGCGGACTTCCTGATGGGGCGAGCGGGCTGCAATCCAGTGGCGTCGCCGAGCCCCGGGAGTCCGGGCGGGTGCAACGGCAGCGGAAGCAGCAACATTGCAAGCGTGGGGGGCACGACAACCGCCAACTCCGGGGTTCAGCAGAATCCCCGCTACCTGATGTTCAACAGCTTTGTTCAGGACGACATCAAACTTACGCCACGCTTCACCCTGAACCTGGGGTTGCGATGGGAACTGGATAATTGGCCCACAGAGAGGAATGGTGGCTTCAGCAGCTTCTGGGGAGCCTTGGCGCAAGCCGGACCGAACCCGGCCCTGACCGTCGCCAGTTGTGCGCCTGGCACGGCGTTCTGTCCGGGCGAGAGCCTGGTTGGATACGTGGTGCCGAGCAATTATACCGGCACCGTGATTCCGGCGGGCGTTTACCAAAGCAACTTGCCGTATGCCACGCGGCTAAAGGCCCCTATGGACGATTTTGCGCCTCGCATCGGGTTTGCGTGGCAGCCGACGTCGAGCAACCGATTGGTGTTGCGCGGCGGCGCAGGATATTTCTATGACCAGCTATCCGGTCAATACACCGCAAACTTCGGGCGGACGAATCCGATCTTCGGCCCCCCGGCAGCCGGTTCGCCTGCTGCCAGTCTACAAAACCCGTGGGCCATCCCGGGCGGAGTGGTTTCCGCAGGGCCCGGCTACTTCGGGTTTGTGCCCCGCTGGATTATCCCTGGGACTTGTGCCAGCGCCCCTGCTGCACCCAGTGCGAACGCGTGTGGGGGCAACAGCTCAAACACGGGCGTAACTTCATACGAAAACCTCACTGTTCCTCTGACGTACGAATGGAACCTGAATACGCAGTATGAATTTCTGCCAAGCTGGGTGCTCGAAGTCGGGTACGTCGGATCGCACGGCATCCATCAGGCCAGTCCACAAGCGGTGCAGAACCCGACGGCCGACGGATCACCCTCTGCCTATCACTATAATGTAGCGCAATTGGCAGGCGGCCACTGCGTCAGCTGCGGCATCAACAATGTTACCGTCAATACGGTCGGGAATGTTTTTATGCGCGTGCCGAACCTGGGCATAGGCCCCACACAAAGTCGGCTGCAAACCATAAGCAACTACAAGTTCAACAGTCTGCAGGTGACCGTGCGGAAGCGGTTCTCGAAGGGATTGCAGTTACAAGCTGCCTACAGCTGGAACCGCGGCTTCGAGCAAGTCGAACAGGGCGTTAACACGTATCCTTACATCGTCCAGGCGTATGCACCGGAATATTTCGTGCGGCCGCAGCGCCTGGTGGTCAACTACGTTTGGGAACTGCCTCTGGGCAAGCACACTGGTGCAATGGGCGTTCTGGCGAATGGCTGGAGTTGGTCCGGTGTAACCGTCATCCAGAATGGCCAACCCATTGACATCGTCGACAGCAGAGGCGGACGGATCTTCGGCGTCAACCAGGGTGTGGCTGCAGCTCTTGGCGCTGCTCAACTCTGCCCCGGCAAGACGGCTGCGGACATCCTCACTACAGGGAGCGCGACGCAACGAGTATCGAATGGCTTGAATGGCCAGGACGGCTGGATCAATTCTTCGGTGTTTTGCACCGTACCTAATAAGATCGGAGCCGTCAACAATGTCGGGGGCGGACTGGGCTTCGGGGACATGGGGTTCGGTAATGTGCTGGGCCCGGGCCAAAGCAACTGGGATATGTCCCTCGGGAAGTTAATCAAGATTCGCGAAGCCCAGAACCTGCAATTCCGGGCCGAGTTTTATAACACCTTCAATCACCCACAATTTGCCAATTTGGAGAACAGCAATGTGGCGCAGCACGCGGGGATGGGCACGATTTTGAGAACTTCCGTCAATCCGCGCGTACTTCAATTCGCGCTGAAGTTCCTATTCTAGTAACTCTAAAAACCGAACCACTTTCCGCGCGGCCAGCCATTCGGGCTGGCCGCGCCTCTCTAATCTGCGAACAGCGGCTCGTCCTGCCGACTTCCAGCCGATCGAGTCTGTTAGAAAAGCCCAGGGCCACCACAAATCGGCGCGCCCTAGAGCCACAAACCCGCAGCGTAGAGCTCGGCCGCTAAAGAGGCGCAACGCGGCTGCTATCATCCAGATACGGTTTGTCGCTATCGATGCAAGGAACGTCCGGAGGCAGCGAGGCGTCCGGGCCCGCAAGAATCCGCGTGACGGGGTAGCTGTTCCACGGCTTGGCAAGTAACTTGGGATCCTCCACTGTGGCTTGGTAGGTGAGCGTGTCGCCCTTGCGCGTAAGACGCTCGGTGACGTGTATAACATCACTGTGGAAACATCCCTTCATGCAAAACCACGTGGACTCGTCAATGCGCGTGACGTCTACTACTAGCGTATCGCCTTCCCAATGCCCTACAGAATCTCCCATGGCCGAAGGGTCCACGTCCCTGCGGTGCGGCCGTCCGTCCGTCGGAATCACGCGAAACGTGCTGCCGGGCGGCGACGATTCAAATGTCTGTTGGTATAAGAAAATTACTTCTGTGGGAGTCTGCACGATCTTGTCCGGTGCGCCGGTGCGTGGAACGCCGGTTTCCTGACAGCTATAACGCGCGGGATCAGAGTGATTTGCGTTGGCGTCGAGCTGTTTACGCTTAGCGTCGAGTTCCGGCTTGCTGTAAGAAGGGAAGTTGGGCGTAGGGGACTGTCCCACGAAACCTCGGCCATCGAAATAGATCGTGTGCTCCTTCCCGTCCGGGCTCACTTCGCCTGGAGGACCACCATAGCCAAACGCATTGCTGACGATTCCAGGCAGAAGCCAAATCCCGCTCAAATCCGGGTGCCCGTTAGGAGCATGCGGTGTGGGTTTGCTGGCGGCGGTCTTCACCATATCCGCCGGGGCAGTTGATTTTTGCTGGGCTGCGGCATCAGTTGAGAGCAAGCCGAATGCCGCGACAGCTACAGTCATGCTGTACGTGAATGCCTGAGTCCGCATCCATAAACTCCTGCTCGTCTATCTTGCGGGACTTGCGACGGTCTCTCCGTTTTCGTTCATCTTTAGCCCGTTATAGGGTCCGGAAGGAGAGTTTTGTTCTCGT
>QHYS01000220.1 GCA_003223325.1 Acidobacteriota bacterium | reverse complement strand
CGCGGTGGAAGAGGGCGAAATCTTCGGCTTTCTCGGCCCCAACGGCGCCGGCAAGACGACGACCTTGAAATTGCTGATGGGCCTGGTGTTCCCTACTGCCGGGTCGGCCCGCATTCTGGGCATGGATGCCAATGATCCGCGGGTCAAGGCACAAATCGGATTCCTGCCGGAACAGCCTTATTTCTATGACTATCTGACGGCTCGCGAGTTGCTGGAGTATTACGGTCAACTCTCCGGGGTTGCAGCAAAAGATCGCGCGAAAAAGGTCGAGGCCATGCTGCAGCGCGTCGGCCTGCCCGATGCGGGCGACATTCAACTGCGAAAGTTTTCCAAGGGAATGTTGCAACGGGTCGGAATCGCGCAGGCGATTCTGCATGACCCCAAAGTGGTGTTCCTGGATGAGCCGATGTCGGGCTTGGATCCGATGGGCCGCAGAGAGGTGCGCGATCTCATCGAGCAATTGAAGAAAGAAGGAAAAACCGTTTTCTTTTCGACTCACATTCTCTCCGACGCCGAAGCGCTGTGCGATCGTGTGGCCATAATCCACCTGGGCGAACTCCGCAGCGTTGGCGTGGTGGCTGACTTGACCGCCAGCATGCAGGGCAAAGTGGAATTGATCTGGCGAAGCGCCATGGTGCCCGCATCGATCAGGGCATTAGGTGCAGAGTGCCACATTACGGGTGACACAGTGCGCGCTGTTCTGGCTGAAAACAAGCAGGATGCGGCCATCGATGCCTTACGGCTGGAAAAACTGCGCCTGGTTTCGGTCACGCCGGTTCGCGCCACGCTGGAAGACTATTTCCTGCAGAATCTGGGAACCGAGAATGCGCCCGCGGAGGTAATGGCATGAACGCGCGCATCTCCCACATTGCCGCCAATACTTTCCGGGAAGCGGTCCGCGACCGCGTGCTCTACAACCTGATCGCGTTTGCCCTGCTCCTGGTAGGGGCCGCCATCCTGGTCGGCCAGATCTCGATCGATATCGAGCGCCTGGTCGTGATCAATCTGGGTCTCACGGCGGTGTCGCTGTTTGGCATGCTGATCGCAATTTTCATCGGCATTGGCCTAGTGTCGAAAGAGATCGAGAAGCGGACCCTTTACACTATGCTCTCCCGGCCTGTCCGTCGCTGGGAATTCATCATCGGGAAATTTTTCGGGCTGGCCGGGACCCTGGTCGTGAACACGTTCTTCATGGCCATAGGAGTCTTCGCGGCCCTGCTCTATGTCTCGCATCATCTGCAAAGACCGGACGCCTGGCTGCTGGTTGCGTTGTATTTCATCATCCTGCAACTCCTCATGATCACCGCCATTGCTTTGCTGTTTTCCTCGTTCTCATCTCCGTTGCTGTCGGCGGTGTTCGCCTTCTCGCTGTTTGTGATCGGCAGCTTCGCCGAAGACCTTCGCGGCTTCGCTGCTATGACGAAGGGACTCACCCACTGGGTAGCCGGTAGCGCAGCCTACCTGGTACCCAATTTCTCGGCACTGAACGTGATCAGTTCTGTGGCCCATGGCGAAGCGGTGTCGCGGCAACTGGTCTTTTACAACTCGGCTTATGCTCTCTTCTACGCGGCACTGGCTTTGTGCGGAGCGGTTCTGATTTTCGAGCGCCGGGATTTGAAATGAAGCCAGCGCGCGGCACCACCGTCATCGCGAGCATCTTGCTGATCGCGTGCCTCAACGGGACGGTGTTCACGCTGGGCCGCGTTGACCGCCTACGAACCGGCGCCAGTCTCGAAGAAATTCTTTACATTTCATCCCCGAAGGTGCTTAAGCGATTAAGCCTCGGTTACGACGGACTGCTGGCCGATGTGTATTGGACGCGCGCTGTGCAGTACTTCGGAAACAGACATCGCGGCGGTCCGGAGAATTACAAATTGTTAGCTCCGTTGTTGGAGATCACAACATATCTGGATCCCCACTTGGTGGTTGCGTACGAATTTGGCGCCAACTTCCTGGCTTCGCCACTGCCCGATGGCGCAGGCGAACCCGAACGCGCCGTGCAACTGGTGGAGAAGGGAATTCGTGCCAATCCCGACGAATGGCGGCTCTATTACAATCTGGGTTTCATTTACTACATGGAGATGAGGGACTACGCCAGAGCAGCGGACGCCTTTGCGCGCGGCTCTGAGCGTCCGGGAGCACACCCTTTCCTGAAGATCCTCGCCGCAAATATGGCGCAACATGCGGGAGAAGTTGAGACCGCGCGTATACTTTGGATCACCACCTTTGAAAGCACGCACGACCGGCAAATCAAGTACAACGCACTCGCCCACTTGCGCGCGTTGAAAGTCGAAGAAGACGTCACGAATCTGGAGAAGCTGGTGCCTGTTTATCGGGAACGAACTGGCCGTTTGCCCGCAAGCTTGAACGATTTCGTTTCAGCCAGAATGTTGCCCGGTATCCCAGTAGATCCGACGGGGCGTCCCTACAAGTTGATGCCGGACGGCACAATCGAGGTCCGCGATCCGGACGACTTTCCCTTTATCACCAAGGGTCTGCCGCCTGGGCATCAAGCGCCGAGGCCGGACTTCAGCAAACTCAAAATGGAGCTTCCCCACTAAAACTATTAGCGGGCTTTCCCCGCAGCACTGCGGGCACGCTGTCGTCTTCAATTACGGCGTGCAGTAGAAGATCCGAGCCGGCAGAATATTCAGCAACTGGAAATCCTGCTGCACCGACCCGAAACTGGACTGCAAGTAGGGCAACACGGTGCCGGTGAATTGGTAGACGAGCAGCGCTCCCTGGGGGCTCAGGACTTCCCGGGATTCGCGCAATATCTTGCGTCGAATGGGGTCAGACATAGTGCTATAGGGAATACCAGAGACGATGTAGTCGGCGTGAGCGAGGCTAAGGCTATTGAGCACGGCGCGCACGTCTGAAGCGGAACCGTGGACCACTCTCAACCGCACATCGCTGACCTCATCCTGCAAGAAGCTGACAAAGTCCGGGTTCAGTTCGATGGCTACCAGTTCCCCATCGGGATGCATGCGGTTCAGGATTTCGCGTGTCATCGTGCCCACGCCCGGTCCGAACTCGACCAGGACTCGCGCTTTCTCCCAATCCACTTGCGATAACACATCATTGACCAGAAAAGGCGAGCTGGGGACAATCGAGCCCAACATGGTCGGGTGTCTGAAGAAATTACGGGCGAACAAAAGAACGTGAGAAGCAGCGAACCTGCTGGACCTTCTATGCTGGCGCTTTCGCATCTTTCTTCCTTGCGCGGATGCTGGCGGGATCACGCCCCAGCAAAATAACGATACTCTTCCGAAGTAGTCCTGCCCATCTTTTTACCGGCACGTCATTAGCAGCACGCACGCGGTGATTAGAAGTGTACTTTCGTCATGGGTTTGTCTGTGATTTCCGATTTCTCAGTTCAGATTACTGGACAGCGCTGATTCCGCATGTAACGTCGGT
>QHYS01000219.1 GCA_003223325.1 Acidobacteriota bacterium | reverse complement strand
AAGGAAAGGTCATTGGAATCGACATCGTGATAGGAGCCGTCGTAGAGGACAACCTTGAAATCAACAACGGGAAAGCCGGCGAGATATCCGCGGCCGGCGGCATCGCGGATTCCCTTTTCCACGGCGGGAATGTAGTTCTTGGGAATGGCTCCGCCGAAAATGTCGTTGACGAATTCGAACTCTCCGCCGCGGGGCAAGGGCTCCATCTTGATCTTGCAGTCGCCGTACTGGCCGTGGCCGCCCGTCTGCTTCTTGTGGCGTCCCTGCACGTCCGCGCGACCGCGAATGGTCTCGCGGTAAGGAACCTTGGGGGCCTTGAGGTTAACCTGCGTGTTGTAGCGTTTTTTCAGCTTTGAGACGATGACCTCAATGTGCTGCTGGCCGGTGCCCGCAATCAGAAATTCCTTGGTCTGCGGATCGCGGAAGAATCGCAGCATGGCGTCTTCCTCCATGAGCTTGTGCAGGCCGGGCCCGAGCTTGTCTTCGTCGGCGCGGGTCTTGGGCTCGACCGCGAACGTGATGGCGGGCTCGGGCAATTTGACGCGCGGATATTGAATCGGGGCGGACTTGTCGCCCAAGGTATCGCCCGTCAGTGTGTCTTTTAACTTCGCGACTGCGCCGATATCGCCGGCGTGGAGTTCATTGACCGGAACCGCCGTTTTGCCCTGCATAGTGGAGATGTGCGCGAATTTTTCCTGCGCGCTGCGGCTAAAATTCTGCAGAGTGGCATCGTTCTTGAGCACACCCGAAAACACTTTGAAGTAGGAAATGCGCCCGGCAAACGGGTCGGACACCGTTTTGAACACGTACAACGACACAGGCTCGGCATCGGTCTCGTGACGTTTCGGAGCGTCGCCATCTCCCGCCCCTTCGCCCTGCACCCATTCGTGCTCGGAAGGCGCGGGAGTGTAGTCCACAATGAAATCCATGACGCGGTCGGCACCGATGTTGCCGAGTCCAGAGCTGAAGATTACGGGGAAAATCCTGTCTTCGCGAATCGCGTTGTGCAGCGCCGGGACCAGGTCTTCTTCTCCGAGCGTGCCAGCCTCGAAGAATTTTTCCATCAGCTTGTCATCGCCTTCCGCGACCAGCTCCACCAGCTTTTCATGCGCTTCCTGAGCGGCCGACGCGAGGTCGGCCGGGATTTCGCCTTCCTTGCCTTTACCGTTGCCACCGAGCTCGTAGGTGTAGGCCTTCATCTTGACCAGGTCGACGACGCCGGTGAAGCTCTTCTCCTTGCCGATCGGGAATTGCAAGGGAACGACTGCGCGCCCGAAAGCACCGCGGAGTGACTCGAGCACGCGATCCGCATCGGCGCGATCGCGATCCATGCGGCTGACCACGATCACGCGCGGCAGATTGATTTCCTCCGCGTAGCCCCACACGCGTTGCGTGACCACTTCGACTCCGGCGACCCCATCCACTACCACCAGCGCCGCCTCGACCACCGGCAGCACAGTCTTGGCTTCATGGACGAACATGTTGAAGCCGGGCGTATCGACCCCATTCCGCGAACGCGATACCGGTACCGACCGACTTCTGCCGGGCGATTTCCTCTTCGTCGTAATCGGTGGTGGCGCTGCCATCGTCCACGCGGCCCATGCGCTGGGTCGCGCCCGCGGTGTAGAGCGCGGCGGAAACGAGCGAGGTTTTTCCAGCGTGTCCGTGGCCGACCAGGGCCACGTTGCGGATGTTTGCACCTTCGTAGACCTTCACGGGTTCACTCCTTCAGCAGGCTGGGAGGGGACGAGGTCCGCTCAACGCAGTCGTCAGCATCGATCTTCAGTCGTCTGCCAAGGCAGCGGCTTCGGGAACGTCGACGATCAGAAGACCGACAATAAGTGGATGAGGACTGGCTCAGGTCGGCCCAACATCACCTGCCAAAACCTAGGATGCTACCACGCCGGAACTTGGCGTCTCAACTTGAGGTGCATCGTTTCCAGTGCAATAAGTCAATGCTCGCAAGCGCTCCGCAAAATCCGTTTGTCCGCCGAGGAACGCCGGACCGGGCTGGCGCCCATCGAACAATGGAGCGGCGGGCGTCCCCGCCCGCCCACCCCGCTCGCCACAAACGAGCCAGACGCCTATTGCCCGCCCCGGGGTTGTGCGCGCGGCAGAACTGCCCTATGCTTGAGACGGTTGCCGACCCCGACGGCGGCTGTGCGCCT
>QHYS01000218.1 GCA_003223325.1 Acidobacteriota bacterium | reverse complement strand
CGACCGCAACTCCCAGGAGTTGAGCGGCGAAAGTGCCGTCCGATTGAAAAATGGTGGGCCGGGCCTGGGTTGACTCGAACAACCGACCTCACCCTTATCAGTTGTCACTAAGTATTATGCTGCGTGTCACGGTCTATTGTCAGAGATCACTGCAACGTGCTCTCGATGCGGCTTCCAGCGGCCTATCAAGTTGCGGTGGAGTACGGTGAATAACGGTGAAGATTGGTCGAGGTGTGAACCAAATTGTGAACCAAGCATGTTTTTCGCTGATGCGGACGTTTCGTTCACGAAAGCACGCGCACAAAGAGCAAGACGTTGGCATGCGATGCTGAACGCCGGCGACGCGGGAATTAGAAATGACGTGGAACCACGTAGAACGGCGGATTTTGCCTACTCGAGAAGGAAGCTATTCCGTGGCTTGAACAGGCCAAACCCCACCTAGCCGAGAGGACGTATGACATTTATGACGTGGCAATCCGCTGCAGACGGCGTGGAGGCGGGCACTCAGAGATGCGAGCGAGAGATTCGGTTCCACGACCTGCGCCATACGCGCATTACTAAGTCAGCTGAGAGTCAAAACACAGCGGAATATACGATCATGGCTATCGCGGTCCACATGGGCCGGAAAATGCTAGAACACTATGGCCATATCCGAATGGCCGCGAAGCGTGCGGCCTTGGAAGGCATCGTGGAGCGGGGGAAGACCAGCACTTCTCATGTGGATGTGAACGAAAACGTGAACCAACTCTCCGAAGACATTGCTTCTAAGTCACTGAATTAGTTGGTGGGCCTGGGTTGACTCGAACAACCGACCTCACCCTTATCAGGGGTGCGCTCTAGCCACCTGAGCTACAGGCCCGCAGTAGAAGCGATTCTCCCTGCTGCGGAAGAACCGCCGCGACTTGAGTTAGGGTCCTTTAAGTCCAGATGCCAGAATTCGGACTCCCAACGGCCTCATTTTATCATCATCTCGGAACATCTCCTCGCAATCTCTGGATTGGCTTGATCTTGCTCGTACCAGCATCTCGCAATCTGAGCCGTGGCGGCGGGACTAATCGTGAAGATGGTGAAGCGGAAAAGGCACGTTCCGCGTTCGAAGGATCGATTATCCCTCACCTCGCACCCGCAACCACTGCGACGCGGCGAACGGCCCGACCAAAGCGATGTGACGAAACAGCCAGCCCCCCAGTTGCCGCTGATAAATGCGCCAAGCGAGAGGACGATTGAGGCGCCCATCGGCGAAGATTGTGCTTCGACAGCGATCCTGGCACAGTGCCGAGTTCGGCTTCGACTTAAAGCCTGTGTATTCTGTATGGTATGACCCACGCAGACGATTTCAGTATGTGCCTTTGAGAATCGTCGAGATAGGGTTCTCACCTAGAGCGGCTCGCTCAAAGCTGTATCGAAGCTGTTAATAGTCCGTTCGAGCGCCGCCTGAGAAACAGTACTAATGGGCCATTCTGAAAGATCGGCCAAACCCCCTATATCTAAGTGATTGGAGACCCTGAGCTGGCTGATTTCTATGTCGCTAGTCCTCTATTTTTTGAAAGGGAAGGAGTGTGCCGCGCAGCAGCTTGCGATTAGGAGGGATTGTCGGGGAAGACGCTACAAGAGATGAGCCAAATCATATGCCGATAGATGCCCTAGATCAGGAAATCATCAACAGCCTGCCAAAATTGGCAGACGTGTACGATGCGTACGGCGTCCAGGTTAATGCTCTGCCTGTTGATGAAATCTTCGCCCTCTACGAACGAACCGGGTTTCTCTATCCGGACAAAGCAGCCCGGCTGCTTCCCCATTTGGAGCAAGTCAAGGAGAACTGGCGGCGGATGTTGCGCCGCGGAGAATCGCTTCTCTACGTATTGACTGCCGGCGATGAGAAGCACGGCCGGGCATCG
Organism: Acidobacteriota bacterium; assembly: GCA_003223325.1. Lineage (GTDB taxonomy): Bacteria > Acidobacteriota > Terriglobia > Acidiferrales > UBA7541 > Palsa-189. The sequence continues at coordinate 51,693 of QHYS01000218.1, read as the reverse complement.
ATTGCCGTCTGGCGCACCGCTCGGAATGGTTGGACCTCCCAGCACCTTGTCTCCGAGAACAATCCCTACGCCTCACGTGCGGTGATGCTAGCAGGATCGGCTGCCAGCTTTTTGAAGGGCGTCGATGAGTCCCACCAGAATTGGTTTCGGCCTGAGAACCGCTTTCCATCACGGGTATTTGGTTCCATGGTTCAAACGATTGGCGAGTCCTTCTCTTCGGTGCAGCGACATATGTATTTTGCGCTGCCGAGAAAATTGGCTTTGCCCGTGCAAAAAGGAATCCGCGTCGTGCCCTATAGCCCATCTCAAAGAGAACCGCTTTGTGCAATTGCTACCGCCGCGCGGGGCAGCGTTTACGTAACCGCGGAGGAATTGCAGCAGGATGTTGAGTTTAAAGCGGTGGACGAAATGTATCGCAGCGTAGGGCTCCGACGCACCCGGCGCGCGTGGCTGGCCTATCGCGGATACAAGGATGAACCCATCGGGGCGGTCATTGCCTATCGTGGTCCTCTGGGGATCAACTTCAGTTACATCGAGAATCGCTGCGATCTATTGCTACATCCGACGCTTCCGGACTCCGATGTTCTCGGTGTCGCGGCTGCCTTGCTCAAGGCGGCTTCCACCGTGTATCAAGGATTTGAGCTGAGCGCGATCCCGGTGATCACGGACCAGATTGCCGCCACGGCCTTGACTCAATTGGGGGCAGAATTCCTTCGCCACTATTGCCAGGGTATATGGCTCAAGGGCGGACAGCTGCGCTTCTATCGTCATGTCGAGGGCTTCTACTCGAGGCTATTGGCTCGATCCGAAAGACACGCAACACACCTAACGTTCGTGAGCTAGGGAAGGCCATGGTTAAGGCTGCAACGATTAATTACATCATGGATGACCCGCGTGAGGCCGCGCGGCTGGAAGCTAAGGTCGATCCAGAGGCGTGGGTTCGAAATTATATGGCTCACCACATCACACCGGGCATGGAGCTGCTCTCCGTTGGTTGTGGGCCGGGCGTCATTTTAGGAGCGATCTGCGCATTGCATCCGTCGGTCCGAGGAACGGGCCTAGATATCAGTCCAGATCGCGTCGCGGAAGCGATTCGGAGAAATCGTGACAATCCGCGAGCGCGGTTCGTGTGCGGAGACGCACTTGCGATGCAGTTTCCCGCAGATAGTTTCGACCTCGTTTATTGCCGCATGTTGCTCCAATACCTCCAAAAGAAGGAGCGTGCGGTCGCTGAATTGGTCAGAGTTTGCAGGCCCGGCGGAAAGGTCCTGCTACAGGACCTGGACGGGCAACTTCTGTGGCACTACCCGGAAGACCCGGTGCTGCAGCGCGCAGTGGAGAAGGGAGTAGCAGCACTGGGGGACACCGGTTTTGATCCCTTCGTTGGCCGAAAGCTCTTTTGGCTGGCGCGCAAAGCAGGTCTTGAGAATTTGAAGGTTCAGGTTGAGTGCTACCACTTGATCGCCGGGAAGATCACCCAGGACGTTCTGAAGCAGTGGGAACTAAAGCTGGAGATTGCGCGGCCTCAGATGACTCGAATCTTCGGCAATGAAGATGAAGCCAAAGAACACTCACGGAGATTTTTGGAATATCTGAGTCGGCCGGATACGCTCACTTATTCCACAGTCTTTACTGTGACCGGGGAGAAGCCGTTATGAACTCGCAGCCCGGTATTGGTTCGGGAAGGTTGAACATGCAGTGCCCATGCACGCGGGTCGTGGATCCCAGGCCAGCTTCGCTGGCTATCTCCTAGAGGGGGATTTCGCTATGTCGTCGATACCTAAGAAGAACAAGAGTCTGATGGCCTCTGCGGGCCGGATCCTCTTATCCGGTGTACTTGCGGTGTGCCCCGTGGCCAACATGGCGGCGACAGGGTCCGACAGCCCGCAGAATGTTCTCGACCCCACCCAATTGAGCCTGGAAGACCTGATGAACCTGCAGGTCACGTCGGTCTCCAAGAGAACGCAGAAAGTAGGCGACGCGGCGGCGGCGGTGTTCGTCATAACCCAGGAAGACATCCGCCGTTCCGGAGCTACAAGCATTCCCGATGCCTTGCGGATGGCTCCGGGCTTGGAAGTGGCGCGTATTGACGAGAACAAGTGGGCTATCGGCTCGCGAGGGTTCAACGGGCGATTCGACAACAAGCTGCTCGTTTTGATCGACGGCCGCAGCGTCTATACCCCTCTTTTCTCGGGTGTGTACTGGAACGTGCAAGACGTAGTGCTCGAGGACGTGGACCGCATCGAGGTCATTCGCGGCCCAGGGGCTACCTTGTGGGGCGCCAATGCGGTCGACGGCGTGATCAACATAATTACGAAATCGGCCAAGGCCACACAAGGCGGACTGGTAACCGCAGAGGCCGGATCGGAAGAACGGACGGCTGAAAGCGTACGCTATGGCTCCAAGATCGGCAACAACACTTATTATCGCGTCTACGGCAAATACTTCGATTGGTATCCTTCAATCGATGTTACAGGCGCGACGGCCTCCGACGGCTGGCATGCGTTGCGTAGCGGCTTTCGTGTCGACTCTAATGCAACGACGGCGAACTCGTTCACCATACAGGGCGACATCTATCATGATAATTTCGGCGAGACTGTAACCGTTCCCTCGTTAACCTCACCCAGGTTTTCGAGCACCTATCCGAACAATGGCTACAACAGCGGCGGCGATCTGCTGGGCCGCTGGAATCACTCCTTCGCGCGATCCTCTACTTCACTGCAGATGTACTACGACCGGACCAACATCGCGGACCCCACGGTGTTTGGAGACCACGAGTCGGTATATGATATCGATTTCCAGCACGACATCCATCTTGGTGAAGCCCAGGAGCTGGTTTGGGGCCTGGGCTACCGCTCGATTCAGGATAGCAATGGCTCAAGCTTTACCGTGGCGCTCTTGCCCGACCATCGCAACCTGAATCAATACAGCGCATTCCTGCAGGACGAAGTAAGCCTGCTCGACAATCGTATACACATTACGGTTGGGTCTAAATTCGAGCACAATCCGTTCACCGGCTTCGAGTTCGAACCTAACGTGAGAGTCTTGGGAACTCTCACTAAGCAGCAATCCGTCTGGGCTGCCGTATCGAGGGCCGTCCGTACGCCTGCTTTGACCGAGGAAGGTCTCCAGCTGAACGCAGGGATTATTCCGCCAGCGATGCCCCCGTTGAATAGCCCCTTGCCGGTCATCGAAGCAATTTTCGGGAGCCCTCTGTTCCGATCAGAAGATCTCCTTGCTTATGAAGTCGGCTACCGAGTTCAAGCGACCGGTTCCTTCTCGCTTGACGTGGCGGCATTTTATAACGATTACACAAATTTGCGATCAGCGGAGCCGGGTGCTCCCATCCTCGCAGGCAGTCCATTCCCAAGTTATGTCGTTCTCCCCTTCGTCGCGAGCAATAAGATGAGCGGTGGGACCTACGGCGTCGAACCTTTCGCCGAGTGGAAAGTCCTCCCCAGATGGAAGGTATCCGGCTCTTACAGCTTTTTGCGAATGAACATACGCAAGAATGCAGATAGCCTGGATCCGACGCCGGACATTCCGAATGGTGCGAGTCCGCGCAATCAGTTCTATTTCCGCTCCTCTTTGGACCTGCCGAAGCATTTGGAGCAGGACCTGATAGTGCGTTATGTCGATCAACTTCCGAGCCTGAGTATACCGAGCTATTACTCGTTGGATCTCCATGTTGGCTGGAAGCCAATCTCGCAGTTGCAACTTTCTTTTGGCGGCGAGGACCTGTTGAATAGCCGCCACCTGGAATTTATCCCGGAGTTCATCAACACGTTGCCCACTGAAGTTCGTCGTACGTTCTACGGCGGCATTGCTTGGACCTTCTAAGATGGGGGCAGGTGATTTCGCGTGATGCCGATTATCGTGCCGCGCGATAAGGCCATAATGAGAGTGCTCCGACCAATTATCGCGATGGGAATCTGTTTGAGCCTGGCTCTTGGGGCCAGCGCTCAGACGCTCGATTCCTCTGATTCCTCGGAATACCTCATTAAGGCCGGCTTTATTTACAATTTCGCCAAACTGGTGGGATGGCCGCAAGGCGCTTTCGCTCAGCCGGATTCCCCAATCGTCATTGGAATTTTAGGCACTGATCCTTTTGGCGGAATTATTGACCGCATTCTGGCAGACAAACAGATTGATGCGCGACGCTTCGTAATCAAGCGGCTTAAATGGGGAATGGACCTCAAAGGGTGCGACATCTTGTTTATTGGTTCGTCGGAAGCGGCGCACCTCGAAGAGGTCATCCACGCTCTAAAAGGTTTGCCCATTCTGACCATCGGCGAAACGCCAGGATTCGCCAGACGCGGGTGCATCATCAACCTGGTCGTCGAAGATAACAAGGTTCGTTTTGAGGTCAATCTGGACGCTGCCAAACAGGCGGACCTGAATATCAGCTCCAGGTTACTCGCATTGGCAAGAATCATCCCGCAATCCGCAGCTGAAACAAGGTAGCCCGGATGAACCTTCAGAACCTATCCATCAAGGGCAAGCTGATACTCATCACGATGTTGACGAGCAGCGCTGCGCTTGTCCTTTCGTCCGCAAGCTTCCTCATCTACGACCTCATCTCCTTCCGTCATTTGCTGACCCTGGACCTGATGACTCAGGCACAGATCATTGGATACAACAGCGCCGCCGCCATGGCTTTCCGCGATGAAGCCGCCGCCACTGCGACACTGTCGGCTCTTACGGCAAAGGAAGACATCGTGGCCGCAGTCCTGTACAGCCCCGATGGAACGATCTTCGCGCATTATTTTCCGAACGCCAATGCACATCCCTCGACTTTGCCCGGTCGCTCGCAAGAGAACGGTTATCGGTTTGAAAGCGGCTATCTGGAAGTTTTTCGGGATGTTACGCTAAATGGCGAACGCGTCGGAACGTTATTTTTGCAATCGGACCAGCGCCAGTGGAGCGAGCGGGCCAGACGATACAGCGCCATTGTCGGTATTTTCGTGCTCTTCTCAGGATTATTTGCACTGCTGGTCTCGTCACAATTGCAAAGGCTGATTTCCAGGCCCATCTTGCACCTGGAAAACGCGATGAGAATGGTTTCCACGAACAAGAACTACGAGGTTCGCGCCACAAGATTTTACAGCGACGAAATTGGCAGGCTCATCAACGGTTTCAATACCATGCTATCCGAGATTCAACAACGGGATACGGCACTGCAGCGGGCCAACGACGAATTGAAAACACGAACTCGGGAGCTCGAAGGCGAGATTATCCACCGCAAACAGACGCAGGAAGAACTGCTCAAGGCCAAGCACGCAGCCGAAGATGCCAGCCGTGCGAAAAGCGCCTTTCTCGCCAATATGAGCCACGAGCTGCGTACCCCCCTCAACGCGATCATCGGATACAGCGAAATGCTGGAGGAGGAGACGCGCGATTCAGGGAAGCTGGAAAATCAGCAGGACCTGCAGAAGATTCAATCGGCTGGCAAGCACTTATTGTCCTTGATCAACGACGTGCTCGATCTCTCCAAGATCGAGGCCGGGAAGATGGGCTTGCACCTAGAGACATTCGACGTGTCGTTGATGGTCGAAGAGATGGTTACTACGCTGCAGCCGGCGATTGCGAAAAATGCCAACAACGTTCGGGTTCGCTTGGCTGACGACCTAGGCATGATGCGCGCCGATGCCACCAAGGTACGGCAGATCTTATTTAACCTGATGAGCAATGCCTGCAAGTTTACAGACCATGGGACCATCGCGTTGGATGTAAGTCAAAGCGCCATGGAAGGCCAGGAGTGGATTCGTTTCCGCGTAAAGGACACGGGCATTGGCATCAGCGCCAAACAGCAAGAAAAGCTCTTTCAGGAATTCTCTCAGGCCGACGCAACAATCTCGCGCAAATACGGCGGCACCGGTCTCGGGCTTGCTATCAGTTATCGATTTGTGCAGATGATGAAGGGCCGTATCAGCGTGGAGAGCCAGCCAGGCCAGGGCTCTACATTTACTGTATACCTGCCTGCTCAAGTCACATTGGATACGACCGAAACCGCGCAGCTGGAAGGAACGGGCGGGGCTCCGGCGGCATCGGCTCAGCGTAAAGCGGAACTCGATACGATTCTCGTGATTGACGATGATCCGGCAGTCCGCGATCTGATGTCGCGCTTTCTGAGCAAGCTGGGATTTCGCGCGGTCGCCGCAGCAGGTGGAGAAGAAGGCCTGCGGCTGGCCCGGGAAGTTAACCCCTTGGTAATTACCCTGGACGTGATTATGCCTGAATGCGACGGCTGGGACGTGTTGCGTAAGCTCAAGAGCGATCCCAGTCTGGCACAGATCCCGGTGATTATGGTCACAGTGGTCGATAATCAGGCCATGGGTTTTGATTTGGGCGCCTCCAACTATTTGATAAAGCCTGTTGATCGTGACCGGCTCGCAATGCTGATCGAAAAGCATCGCGTAGCGCGGTCGTCGACGCTGACCGAGTCCAAGGGTCCTTCTCGCCCAGCGGCAACTAGGGAAGGGCGACCAATTGACATGGAAGTCTCCAGGAGAAGCTAATGATGCCAAAAATCCTGCTCATTGAAGACAACGAAATGAACCGAGACATGCTCTCCCGAAGACTACAGCGGCGAGGCTATCGCGTCATCACCGCTCAAGATGGTGAACAGGGGCACCTGCTGGCGCGTTCCGAAAGCCCCGATCTGATTCTGATGGACATCAGCCTTCCGGCGATGGATGGCTGGGAATTAACGCGCCGGCTTAAAGCGAGCGACGATACACGGCATATTCCGATCATTGTCCTGACAGCCCATGCCTTGGTAACGGACCGCACGAAAGCCTTCGAGGCGGGCTGCGACGATTACGACACCAAGCCCATCGAGTTTGAGCGGTTGAGCGAAAAAATTGAAAGCCTGATTGCCGAGAAGAAACCGTCATGAACTCGCGTCCCAGCCGGTTGCTTATCGTTGACGACAACGAAATGAATCGAGACATGCTGGCCCGACGGCTGGCCCGCAAAGGCTATGTTATCGGGCTGACAGACAGCGCCAGAGAACTGCTGCCGCGAGTCAAAGAGGAAGGCATTGACCTGGTATTGCTCGATATCGAAATGCCGGAAGTCACCGGCCTGGACGCTCTGCAAGCCTTGCGCGAATCCTATTCTGCGATTGAGTTGCCGATCATTATGGTCACGGCAAAGAATCAGAGCGACGACATCGTCAAAGCCTTGGAAATGGGAGCAAACGATTATCTGACCAAGCCGATTGACTTCCCTGTCGCCCTGGCGCGAATTGGCACACAGTTGTCCCATAAAAAGGCGCAGGAAGCATTGAGAGAGAGCGAAGAGCGCTATGCGCTGGCCGCTCGGGGTGCCAATGACGGTCTTTGGGATTGGAATCTTGTGACCGGCGCAGTGTATTTCTCTCCGCGTTGGAAAGCCATGCTAGGTTTTGGGGAACACGAAATAGAGGATCGATTGGAGGAATGGCTGGACCGCATTCACGACGCGGACCGGGACCGCGTCAAGGAAGAAATAGCCGCCCATCAAAGAGGTTTAACCCCGCACTTTGAAAGCGAGCATCGCCTATTGCACAAAGACGAGAGCTTTCGGTGGATGCTCAGCAGGGGACTTGCCGTTCACGATGCCACGGGAAAAGCCTCGCGCATGGCGGGATCCCAAACTGATATCACCGAACGAAAAGTATCCGATCCGCTGACGGGCTTGCCTAATCGGCTTTTGTTCATTGACCGCCTCGGACGTCTGATCAAACACTCGAAGCGCCGCAAAGACCATCTCTTTGCCGTGCTTTTCTTGGACCTCGACGGCTTCAAGATGATCAACGATAGCCTTGGCCATTTGGTTGGAGACCAACTCCTGGTTGGGGTGGCCGCCCGATTGGAGAAGTGTTTGCGTTCCTCTGATACCGTGGCACGCCTGGGAGAAACATTTACGGTCGCGAGGCTCGGGGGAGACGAATTCACGATCTTACTCGACGATATTAAGGAGACGGAAGATGCCAAACGGGCCGCAGAGCGCCTGATGAAAGCATTGGCACCACCGTTCCTCCTGGCCGGCAAAGAGGTATTTACCTCGATCAGCATCGGCATCACTTTGAGCAGTACTGTGTATGAGCAGCCGGAAGACATGCTTCGCGACGCCGATACCGCCATGTACCGGGCCAAGTCACTGGGCAAGGCCCGTTATGAGGTTTTCGATGCGGATATGCGCGCCAGCGTTATGGCGCGCCTGCAATTAGAAACGGACCTGCGCCGCGCCTTGGAGCGAGACGAATTTCGGAATGTCTACCAACCGATTGTCGCTCTGGATTCCGGACGCATCGTTGGATTCGAGGCTCTGTTGCGCTGGGAGCACCCGAGCAGAGGAATCATTGGACCGGAAGAATTCATCTTCGTTGCCGAAGAGACCGGGTTGATTCGCGAACTGGGCTGGTGGAGTTTGCACGAGGCCTGCCGGCAAATGAGCAAATGGAGGGCCCACTCTGAGGCCTGTCTCGACTTGACGATCAGCGTCAATCTTTCCGCCAAACAGCTTTTGCAACCTCATTTGGTTGATGACATGGGAAAGTTATTACGTGAGGTGGCCCTGCCCGCGGAAGCCTTGAAGCTCGAAATTACGGAAAGCGCGGTGATGGCAGACCCCGCAGCTGCCGCAGAAATGTTGCAGCAGATCAAATCTTTGGGTATACGGCTGGCCATCGACGATTTCGGCACCGGCTATTCCTCCTTGAGCTACCTGCACCGCTTCCCGCTGGATACCTTGAAGATCGACCGCTCGTTTATCAGTGGTACGGGAGAAGGGGGCGAGGGCATGGAAATAGCGCGGACGATCATGCCCATGGCTAAGAATCTTCGGTTGGATGTCGTCGCCGAGGGCGTAGAGACTCTCGAGCAGGTTGCGTTGTTGAAGAGACTACAGTGCAAGTATGCACAAGGATACTACTTCTCTAAACCGCTGGCACCCGAGGAGGTGCCGCCGCTGTTGTCAGAAGACCGCAACTGGGAAATGCAAAAACAATCGCAGTAGAGCGGATCGCTTCCTGCACGCCTGCACAATTGCCTCTTGGCTTTGCGCGGCATTCCGAAATGCCCTGCCGATGATAGACTGAACCAGGAGGTCACCTCCGCTATGGTGGCGTGGCTACTGGTGCTACACATTTTTGGGTTCACACTGTGGATTTCTGGCCTGCTCATAACCACTCTCATCTTGCTCCGGCACATAGCAGTAAGCGCTCCGGCAGCGCGCGCGAGCTTAGCCGGAATCGAGAAACTCGGCCTTCGGACCTTAGCCGACCCCGGCGCTTCTCTCGCAATCTTGGCGGGAATCCTGCTGATCGTGACCAACCGTTCCTACTTTCTCCACGCCCGCTGGTTGCACATCAAGTTCATTTTCGTATTGCTCTTGATCGTCCTGCACGTGATTGTAGGAACAAGGAGCAAGGCGTTCGCGTCAGGACGTGTAGCCCTGGACCGGGGATACGTTCGGCTTCTTTCCATCCTGATTGTGTTGGTCTTTATCTCCATCCTCATCGCCACGCTACCGGGCGCAGTTCTTTTGAGCCGTTAGGGAATGCACGCGAGGCCGCCCGGTCAGGCAAGTGCAATCGCATCAATCTCGACGCGAACGTCCCGCGGTAGCCGTGCGGCCTGCACGGTTGACCGGGCAGGAAAGTCCCGCCGAAAATACCGCGTGTAGACCTCGTTCATGGACGCAAATTCGTTCATGTCTGCCAGGAAGACGGTCGTGCGCACCACTTTATTGAGCGACGAGCCGGCCGCCTCTAAGATGCCTTTCACATTTTCGAGCACGCACTCGGTCTGCGCCATGATATCGCCCGAAACCAGTAGCTGCGTGCGTGGGTCGAGGGCGATTTGACCCGACACAAACACCAATCCACTTGCGCGCACCGCTTGCGAGTATGGGCCAATGGCCTTGGGACCTAAATCCGTCGTGATCACGTCTTTCACAGGAACCTCCCGGCCTGGAATTGCCGTTGGCCTGACCTTGCCGCTGGCTTTTGCTGGATCTCTTTCGGTTTCATCGTGCGGCTGAATAGCGCGCTCGAAACTCCGCAGGAAGACCGGGATGATCGAACCAGGCATGGAATACGCCGACTAGGTTCCGTCCTGCCTCCGCTTCAACGGCAGAACGCAATTCATCGCTGCCGATTTTCTGTCCCGCCATATCTGTCAGAATGCGACGCACGGCGCGATGGAACTTTTCTTCACCCGCGATATCTTCGAGCGAAAACAAAAAAAGACCTCCCTTGTACGCCTTGGCCGTCAGCTCCGCGCGGCTGTAACCCACCGCCGGGCCGAATCCCGGCTTCTCCTCGGCTGTGGGACCCAAGCCGTCATATGTAGCGATCAGCCGCGCAATTTCCTGTTGGCGGGCGCCGAGGCCTCTTCGTGTTTCCGCCGCGTGAAGCGCCGCGAAAAGGGCCATGCCTCTGCCTAAGAGGAGGTCCGCTTCCGGCCGGGGGCGCACATGCCAGCCGAACCAGGTTCGTGCGAGCTCATAGTCGGCGAGATCCAAAACGGGATCACTCGTTAGGCCCAGAGCCACAGCGCGGCGATCGAAAAGCACGCCATGGGGGAATGAGGCGGCGGAAATATTCGGAGTCACCACCACAATAGGGGCAAGTTCGGCCGATGTTTCGACGACGTGGATCGGGAAATGATTCCGGGCGACTGGGCCAAACAAAACCTCATAGGTTCCAACCGTAGCCGTCAGGCGTTGCGCTGCGCTCCGAGCCGACTCTTTGTCGAGCGTTTCGCGCGTCCAGAAAACAACGGTGTCTTGGCCACTTTCCGCGCGCTGTTCCCGATAACGCCCGGCAATCAAGTATGGCGGGAACTCCGCTCCAGGCGTTTCAAAGTGGTGGACTACGAAGTCTCCCCGGCGCTCGCTTCGCTGCTCGCGCCCCGCGGCCAACACTTGGAAATCCGCAGGCACGCTGACCGCGAGTTGTTCTGTGTGCGCTCTGAGAGGGGCTTCCACGAATGGGCCCATGGGCGGCTGCCAGGCCGGAAAAACATCCGGATCGACAAGATAGAAACCATCTGATGTGGCGGCTACGACTCCACGACCTTCTGGCGCAGGCACAAGATCATAAGCGAACCCAATCTCCCTCTCCTGGCCTTGTAGCCAAGGTGGATCGAAGGGAACCCGAAGAGCCGGGCCCGATTGACGGGCCACTGTTTGGCTCAGAACCCCTTTTGCATCAACGGCCACGCTTACGTTTTTTGTGCCAAAGGATGGGCCGCCCGGCAGGGCAACGTCAAGGTAGGCCAAAGGGCGGTCTCCGATATTTTCGAGCTTATCGGTGACCCGGACGTGAATACCCGTCGGCTCAATCGAGTTTGCGGAGACATCGACCGAGCGATAGGAGTGACTAAAACCCGGTCCCAAGGCGACCGCACAACCAAGTAGCGACGCGGAGATCACAAGGAGAGCAAGCGAGCGTATTCCGGGACGCAAAGCATTAGAATTTTAGCGGCGTCAAAGAAGATGACGCAAGCGCAGACGAGACGACTCACCTAGGAGCAACGCGGCGGGACTTATCGGCGGCGGCCACGCTGCCGCACGAAAGCATGACCGCCGACGAGGTAATTGTGGCGCGCGATGGCCTCGTCGGCCTGTTTGTCGGTGATGCCTCGATCCAGCTCGGCAACGAGCTGTGCATTCGAGTAGCCTGCATCACGTAATTCGGCAAGACGCGCGCCTGCTAGCACAGGTTCGCCCTTCGCGCGATGCCGCGCCACGTCAAGGACAACATCGTCAGATAGGCCCGCCAGCCGCATGGCCACGGCTTCACCTGCAAATGGGTTTAACTGATCCAGGCCGACCAGCTCCATGACGGAGTTTTCCTTCATTCCAGCGCCAAGCAGCCCGGCAACGGCGTCGCCCTCCGCAAAGACACGATGGCGCGAGCGCGCGATGCTCACCAGCTTTACACAGCCCTGTTCGCTTATTCCCGCCCTGCCTGCGATCAGAATCTGCTGCACCTCGCTGTCGTTGACGTGATATTCGTGAAGCTGCTCGAGGCTATCGGGATGCATGCCAGCGGCGTCGAGGGGGCTCATATTGGTCTGGCGAACTTTGTTGCAGCCTGTTGCCAAGAAAAGCAACCAGACAACGAAAGCCAACGCACATGAGACTCGCCGCACGCAGACGAAGGCTGCATGACGTACCATTCCCATGGGTTCATTTTAGTTCTATCCCGAGCCGCCGGAGCCTTGTTGTGCCTGGATAATCAACGCTGACTGGCCTAACGAACAGGATTCTGAATGAACTGTCCGGAAGGGCAATCGCTAAACCTGATAGACGCGCTCGATACCAAACACCCCGGGAATTCGCTTTATGTTCTTAAGTATGCGCTCCAACTGATTGCGATCGGTAATGTCGACGGTGGCTTCAACGCGCGCTTGCAAATTGTCCGGCCGGCTGTCGAGCACCTGAATGTTGGCTCCTATGCTGCTGATCACGCTGGTAATATCAGCGAGAAGTCCGGGACGATCCTTGCCGTGCACCACCACCGTCGGCGTTCGGATTGATAGAGCAGCTTCTGCACGTTGGGACAAGAGGTGTTATGCACGGCGACTCCGCGGCCCCTTGTGACATAGCCGACGATGGGGTCGCCCGGGATCGGATTACAGCATTTGGCGCGATAAACCATGAGATTGTCCTGGCCAAGAACCAGAATGGAGGGATCTCGGATCCCGAGCATCCGCTTGACTGACGAGACGATCTTCGTGGCGTTTTGGCCGTCGGCTTGGGGCTTTTCCTCGATTGATTTTCCGGTAAGTTTCGCCAAGACCTGCCGAGCGGAATACTTTCCATATCCAACGTCCGCGTAGAGGTCTTCCACCTTGGCACGACCGTAATCAGAAGCCACGCGGAGCAGTTCTTCCTGAGAGATTTTCTTCAGGCTTACGCCGGCCTGCCGCGCTTCGCGTTCGATCAGCCGCCGCCCCACTTCCGTGGCTTGCTTGCGTTCGTGGAGGTTGATCCATTGCCGGATTTTGGATCTCGCGCGTGAGGTACGTACGAAGCTTAGCCAATCACGGCTTGGACCATGCCCCTTCTGGGTTGCGATCTCAACGACATCGCCATTAGAAAGCGGATGACGCAGTGGCACCATCTGCCCATTTACTTTCGCGCCCACACATTGATGACCAACGTCGGTATGAATGCTATAGGCAAAGTCGACCGGGGTCGCTCCGCGGGGCAACGTCAGCACTTTGCCCTTCGGCGTAAAGGTGTAAACCTCCTCGGGATAGAGATCCACTTTGAGCGTGGAAAGAAACTCCGCGGGCTCGCGCATCTCGCGAGCCCATTCGATCAACTGCCGCATCCACACCACGCGTTGATCGTCTTCCGACGGATTCGTGCCGTCTTTATACCGCCAGTGCGCGGCTACTCCTTGCTCCGCGATGCGGTGCATCTGATGGGTGCGAATTTGCACTTCAAATGGCTGCCCTCCATGAATGACAGTAGTATGTAACGACTGATAGAGGTTCGGGCGGGGCATCGCAATATAATCCTTGAATCGTCCTGGCACCGGTCTCCAAATTTGATGGACCACCCCAAGAGCGGCGTAGCAGTTGCGCGCGGAATCGGTGATGATGCGGACGGCCAGCAGATCATAAACTTGTTCCAGGGTCCCTTTCTGACGCTGGACCTTTTGATGGATCGAGTAGAGCCGTTTGATGCGGCCTTCGAGATCGACACTGATTCCATTCTCAGCGAGGTGTTCGCGGATCGTTTCCTGAAGCTCGGTGAGGAATTTCTCAAACTCCTTGCTGCGTTGGGAAACCGCCTTTTGCAGTTCGGCGTACGCCGAAGGTTCCAGATAAGCGAAGGCCAGGTCTTCCAGGTCGCCGCGCATTGCACCCATGCCCAGCCGGTGGGCGATGGGCGCATAAATGTCGAGCGTCTCTCGGGCGATGCGCTCCTGTTTTTCTGGCGGCAGATAGCCCAGGGTGCGCATGTTGTGCAGCCGGTCAGCCAGCTTGACGAGCACCACGCGCACGTCTGTGACCATGGCCAGCAGCATCTTCCGGACGCTTTCCACTTGGCGCACTTCGGGCGAGACCAGGTCGAGGCGACTGATCTTGGTTACCCCTTCCACCAGGCGGGCGGTGTCGGGACCAAACTCAGCCGCAATCTCGGAGAGGGAAATACGCGCGTCTTCGACGACGTCGTGCAAAAGCGCGGCACAGAGTGTCGTCGTATCGAGCCGCAACTCGGCGAGAGTATGGGCTACTTCAAGTGGGTGCGAGAGATAGGGGTCGCCTGACTGGCGCGTTTGCGCCTGATGTTTCTCCGCGGCGAAAGCAAAGGCCCGTCGCAGCAGACCGAGATCCTCGCCCGGGCGATTTTGCTGGGCCTGTTCCAGCAACTCGGCAAAGCGCGCCTGGAGGCCGCGTTCGGCCAGGGCCGCCCTACTGGCAGCCACAAGGCGCGGCAGCCGGCCAGATCTATCTGCTGTGGCCATAAAGAGCTATTTTAGGTCCTAAGGGCTGGGTGCGCTACACCAGGTTGCAGAGCGACTCGCGATTGGCAAGGCTAGAGAAAGGGCGTCCGAGAAAACGGGGCGCCCTTCCAAACTACTGTCAATATATTGATTAGGACTTCGATTCCTTCTCGGCGATTTTTTGCTTGATTTCCTTTACCTTATCGAGCAAATCGTCAGCCTGCTTTTCGAGTGAAGCACGGGTGGGGTTGTCGGACATATCGGCTTTCTGGCGCAGCAGTAGGCTCTGATAGGCGATCGCGTCAGCATAGTCCGGACGAAGCTCCGTGGCCTTCTGCAGCATCATAAGTCCTTCATCTACAAGATTGCCGTACTGCTGGGCGAATTGCTCGCGCACTTTGTCCGCGAGGGGATCAGCTTCCTTGACCTGCTTTTTCGGATTTTGAATGTTGTAGGCCTGGCGTGCCTCGGCATTGCCCCGGTACGAGAGAGTCCAATCGATCACGCCTACCCAGTAATACGGTTCCGGGGGTCAAACGGAGTACCGGCCATGTTGTACAAGATAGAACCAATGCCATCCAGAGCAGAGAGGTTCGACGCGTCAACCGAAAGGACATCCTGGAATTCACTTACAGCCTGCTGGCCGACACGTACATTCTCGTCCGAAGGGGCACCCGGGATGTACTCGGTGGCATACGCAGTCGCCAGGTACAGGCGCGCATTCAGCAGAGTCGGGTCGAGGTCCTTCGCCTGCTTGAAGTCTTCGATGCTGGAGTCGTATTGGCCGTTCTTGAAGGCTGCTACCCCTTTATTCAGGAGATCGCGAGCCTTCAGCCTGTTACATCCAGCGGCGCTAAACAGGGTAACCAGCACCGCGACCACACCGAACACTCTTGCCGCCCTGCGATGACTGTGGATTATCGGTTGTACGTTCATGACAAAGCGTCCATCCTGCTCTTTTGAGATTCTTTTCCGGGAATCAGGGTTGTTCCCGCGCTCCCGAGGCCCGGTGGGGAACTGTCCGATTCTATTGACCGGCTTCCAGCTTCGCCGTAATCAGACCGACCTTGTCCACACCCGAATTGCGCATGATGTCAATCGCACGCGCCACCTGCGCGAAAACGACGTTGTCATCACCTTTGACAAAGGCTACTTTTTCGGCCCGCAGTTTGAAAATATCGTTTAGGCGAGGCCCCAAGTTATCCCAGTCAGCGTTGTCTTCATTGATCTTGAGTTGATTATTATCCAAGACCTGAACAACGATGGTCTTCGCCTCGATAACCTTCTGTTGTTGCGTATTCGGCGGCGCCGGCTGGGGTACCAGCGCTTCCAGCCCCTTCGGCGTCAGTGGTGTGATTACCATGAAAATGATGAGCAAGACCAAAAGAATATCGATCAGAGGAACGACATTCATTGAAGCGATCGAGCCTTTTTTCGAGCCGACTTCCATTCCCATGTTGGTTCTCCCTCTTCTTCCGTTCCCTAAAAACCGCAAAAGCCACTTTTGTATGTCAGGCCGCTAATTGCCAGCGGGCCGTAACGGCGGCGGTGGCGGCGTACGGCCCTGTTCAGCCCTTTCTGTCAGCAAGCCGACGTTATCTACGCCGGCCGAGCGAACCTCATCGACAAGCTTTACCACATCGCCATATTTGGCGCGGCCGTCACTTTTGATGAAGACGGTTTTGTCAACGCGGTTGGAAATGCGATCCCGTACCAGAGAAGCGATCTGATCGAGCGGGGTCTTCTGGTTACCGAGAAAGATATCGCCGCTCCGCGATATGCCCACGATAATCGCGTCGTCGCGGTCCGCGTTGGGCATATCTACAGGATTGGTGACCTTGGCCATCTCAACCGTCATGCCCTTTTGCAACATGGGCGTGACCACCATGAAAATAATCAGCAAGACCAGCATGATGTCGGCCATAGGAATAATATTCGGAGCCGCCATCACTGGCGCTGCTTGAGGCTTGAAATGCGCCATGGCTTACTTCTTTCCGCTTCGCCGGGTGATGAAATAGTTGATTAACTCCATCGAAGAGTTGTCCATCTCCACGTCGAATGCTTCCACTTTGTTTGTGAAATAGTTGAAAGCCCAACCCGCGGGCACGGCCACGAGCAGGCCCAGAGCGGTGGTCACCAACGTTTCGGAAATTCCGCCCGCCACAGCCGAAAGCCCAGTTGCCTTTTCCGCTTCGATGCCTTTGAACGCGTTAATGATGCCGACCACCGTGCCGAACAACCCCACGAACGGAGCGGTCGAGCCGATAGTGGCCAAGCCGCTGAGCCCGCGCTTCATATCCGCGTGCACGATAGCGATCGAGCGGTCGAGCCCGCGCTTGGCCGCCTCGACAACTTCCGCTTCCGAGACTTGGGCCGAAGCGGACTGAAATTCCGAAAGGCCGGTCGCTACCACCTTGGCGATGTGGCTCTTCTTGTTGCGCTCCGCGATGGAAATGGCCTCGTCCAACTTGCCTTCCCGAAGCGCGCCGGCCACCTGCTGCACAAATACGCGTGACTGCTTGCGCGCTGCGCTGTACATCAGAGCCCGGTCAATCATTACGCCAAGAGACCAAGCCGAGAGGATAAAGAGGATGAACACAACCCCTTTGGCGATCAGGCTCATACTGCCCCACATTGAGCGCAAATCCCACGTCCCTGCCTGCAATGCCAGCAGGTTCAGTGCAGATACAGCTACGTTCGCAACCATACGGTTTGCTCCTTTTCATTGGCACACTTTCGACCGGGATCTTCTTACGAGCCGACCCCGGTCGGATATTTTTTCACGGGCCTAGCTCAAATTAGCCGCCCGACGATTAGCCGCCCAATACAAACGTGACGGTGATGGTCGTATCCACTTCCACCGGGTCACCATTCAATTGCGTCGGCTGATACCGCCAGTTTTTGACGGCGTCCAAAGCTGACTGAACCAGAAGCGGGTGACCTGAAATGACCTGCAATTCGCCGACGCGCCCATCCTTATCAATGATGGCGTGGAGGACTACGTTGCCCTGAATGCGGGCCTGCCGCGCGAGCGGCGGATAAACTGGCTGAGGTTGGGCTAGAAGCTTCGCCGCTACGACCTGGCCACCAAGCTTGATCCGCTGCTGCTTCGGAGGCGGAGGCGGCGGGGCCGCAACTGCGGGGCCTGCACCCAGGCCGCCGAGCAATCCCTGATCCACTCCTCCGAGCACGCCACCGTTGCTTATTGGCGCCTCGGGCGGCAATTCAGCCTCCTTAAAGACCGCGACCTCTTTCGGAATCGCCCGCGGCTGCATCAGCTTACCTTGCTGGATGAGCCGAGCCACAGGCTTTATGACTTTCGGAGCCTCGGCGGGAGGAGGTGGCGGAGGCGGCGGAGGCGGAGGCGCAATCAGCAGCGTTGCCATCATCGCTTTCGGCAAAGCTTGCGTATAAATCAGGGGGATCAAAATCAAGACGATCAACACGCAGACCTGAAAAACAGTGGAGAGAATGATCGCCCATCCCTTATTCGTTTTCTTTCTCACCACACTCGATTCGACAAGATCATCGAACATGTTGTTACCTCCTGCCGGCTGGCGCCAAGCGGCCTTGCGCCTCTCCCGTTCGAGTTTTTGAACCAGCTGTTGCCCCGGAAACAGGCACTGCGCCCTGACCCTTCCAGTGGTTCCAGGCGACCACCAGCGGAGCCGCAATGCCGAAGCTTGAATACGTTCCTACCAAAATTCCAACGACTAGCGCAAATGAAAAACTACGAAGCACCTGGCCACCCATTAAGAACAGTACCATGACTGTTAGGAATGTAAGTCCGCTCGTTAATATCGTCCTTGACAGCGTTTGATTGATGGAGCGATTCACAATCGTCTTGAACGGCTCACGGCGCATCAGCCGCAGGTTCTCCCGGATACGGTCAAAGATGACAATGGTGTCGTTCATCGAGTAACCCACAAGCGTGAGAAGCGCCGCGATCACCGTTAGCGAAATCTCAAAATGTAAAAGCGAAAACAATCCTAAAGTAATGAGCACATCATGGAAGACAGCTAGAACGGCGGCGGCACCGTACACCAATTCAAAGCGAAGTGCAATATAAACTAGCATTCCCGCCAGAGCGTACAAGGTGACATAGATTGCCTGGCGGCGCAGATCGGCGCCGACCTTGGGCCCCACGATTTCCACGTTCACCACCGCGAACGGACCGGCATAGAAGGAATCGCGAAGCGCAGAAAGAACCGGCGGCGTCGCGCCAGCTTCTCGAAGACTATCGAGATTCGAGACCACGCCCCGAGCCTGACGGTTGCGGTACTCAGTCAACTGCCTGGCCAATTGCTGATACCGCGCGGCGCCGGCGGGACCTGCGGAAAGCGGATCTTTACGCGTCAGAACATCAGCGATCGTATCGGGCGCAGTTTCATTAAAGTCCTGTTTGCCTGCCTCGCCGGAACCTAGAGTTGCGTGCAGGGCGTTCAGGATGGCGCCTTTGCCTGCATCGAGCGCTTCGTTGCCTTGTCCCCGCTGCGGAAGATAGATGACTACCTCATTCGCGTTTGGTGTAGCAATGTCGGAGATCTGCTGGATCACGCTGTCACCGAGGCCCTGCTGCACCAGTCCCTGGCGCAATTTGTCAATCGGTGGCGTGCTGGCGAATCGTACATAGACGAGTGTGCCGCCTTTGAAATCAATACCGTAATCCAGGCTGCCTTTGTGAATCCAGGACGCGGCGCCAACGATGAGCAGCGTCAAAGACAGGGCGACAAAATACTTCGTCTTGCCCATCCAATCGAGGTTGACGTCGTGATGAAAAAACTCCATCCCGAATTGGTCCCTTTCCTTAGACACCGCACGGGCCCAGTTAGTGCCCGAAAAAGGCTTTAAATACTTAAGGCTGCCTGGCGCTGCATTTTTGTCAGGTGCCAGTCAAAGATTACGCGCGAAACATAGACCGCAGTAAACAGGTTCGCGATCAACCCGATGGTCAGGGTCACAGCAAAGCCCCGCACTGGCCCGGTCCCGAATACAAACAGGAAAACCGCCGAAACCACCGTGGTTACGTGCGTGTCGATGATAGTCAAGAACGCTCGCTTGAACCCCATATCCACCGCGGAGGCCGCCGCCTTCCCGGCGCGCAATTCCTCCCGAATGCGTTCAAAGATCAGCACGTTGGAATCGACGCCCATGCCGATGGTCAAAATTACGCCGGCGATGCCCGGCAGCGTGAGCACCGCGCCGAAATAGGCCAGTGCAGCCAGGAGAATCACCAGATTGAGCAGCAGCGCGATCACCGCATTCACACCGGAAATTCGGTAGTAGAAAACCATAAAGACGAGCACCACCAGCAGGCTGATGATCGAAGCCTGCACGCCATGACGGATCGAATCGGCTCCGAGGGACGGTCCCACCGTGCGTTCCTCTAAATATCGGATCGATGCGGGAAGCGCTCCGGCGCGCAGCACCAGCGCCAAATCGTTGGCTTCCTGCTGGCCGAAGCGGCCGGTAATGCGTCCGGAATCCTCGATCCGGCTCTGAATTACCGGCGCCGACTCAACTTTGCGGTCCAAGACGATAGCCATGGGTCGCCCAACGTTCTGCTCAGTAAAGGGACCAAACCGGCGCGCGGCATCTGTGGACAGCGTGAAATTCACTTCGTATGATCCCGGATTATCCGTGCTGGGAACTGCCGATGCGTTGCGCAGGTCGCGGCCCGTGATGATCGGCACGCGGTCCACCAGATACCAGCTTCCCTGACCCGAGGCGTCGACTGTCTTGGAAGGCAACAATTCGGTGCCGGGCGGCAAAACGCCCCCATGCGCCGCCTGAGCCGCCGCCTCCGAGGGATAGGGATTGGGATCCTCCACCCGGCGCAATTCGAGTTGCCCGCCGGCTTGAATGACTGACTTAGCGCGATTCGGGTCGCCCTCACCAGGCAGTTCAACGATAATTTCGTTGTCGCCTTGCCCATAGGGCGCGACAACCGGCTCTGTCAATCCCAGCGCATCGATGCGGCGCCGGATGGTGTCCTCGGATTGAGACATGGTCTGAGCTTGAATGGCCGCAACCGTCGAGGGCTTGAGCGTGAGCAAATAGCCGGATTGTTCTCCGGGAGCCGGCGCCACGTCCCATTCCCCGAAATTCGAGCTCACCAGGTCGCGGAAGGCCGCGGTCGATTCCGGCGCGAGGTTGTGCACGACGATTTGGGTGTCGCCGATCTTGCGCAGATCGTCGTAGCGGATGTTCTTATCGCGAAGCTGACTGCCCAGATGGTCGATGGTCTGATCGGTTTGCAAGCTCACGGCTTCGTTTACCTGCACTTGCAAAATCAGATGGGTGCCGCCTTGCAGGTCTAAGCCGAGCTTGATGCGCCTGGAGAAATTATCGCGAAGTTGTGCGAGCGAGGTCGGAAACGCGGGCAACCCCACCAACCCAAATATGCACAACAAAACGACCAGAGCGATAAAAACGGCCTTCCATCTAAGATTGGCGTCCATTGCTTCTTTTCATCCCCGCGAACACGGAGAACCCCAGGCAGCCGCGTTCCCGACGAGTCTAGCCTTCCTTGCCTTCCACCTGAAGCCCCGACACTGCTGAGCGGGCCACTTTCACCTTCACCTGGTCGGCGATGCGCAGCTGTATCGCGTCGCCGTCCAGCGCCACAATGGTCCCGTACAGACCGCCACTAGTCACTACTTTATCGCCGGTTTTGAGCGTGCTCAACATGGTTTGCGTCTTCTTCTGGCGGCGCTGCGCTGGCAGGATGAGCAGCACATAGAAAATCACCATGATGATCGCCAGCGGCAAGAAAGCGATCAGGCCGTTTCCTGTTGGACTTTGAGCGGCGAAGAGCATTGTTGACGCCGCGCCGCTGAACATCATTGCTAGTTCCGCTCCCGGTAATTTCCCTAATTATTGCAGGATCACGCACAGAAAGGAAATCCTGCCGCTCTTTTTTCACGGCAGGACCGAACGTCTTCCGCTCTCGCGCGAAACTTCATGGAACGAGAGGATCGCTACCTACGGATGGTCCGCTTCCAAACGCGCCTGAAGCTCAGACGAGAACCGCGAGAGGTTCCCAAGCGCGATAGCCTTGCGGATTGCTCTCATGATGTCAAGAAAAAAGTAAAGGTTGTGATGGGTATTCAGGATGGCGCCCAGGATTTCGTTGGCTCGAAACAGATGACAGAGATAAGCGCGCGAATAGCGGCGGCAGACCATGCAGCCGCAACTTTCGTCGATCGGCCGCGGATCGCCGATGAATTCGGCATTCTTGATATGGAGCGGCCCCTGGCCCGTGTAGAGATAGCCGTTTCGCGCATTGCGCGTTGGCAGCACGCAATCCATCATATCGACGCCGCGGCGAACGTAATCCACTAGTTGTTCAGGTTTGCCTACGCCCATCAAGTAGCGCGGCCGCTCCGGCGGCAGACAGGCCGCCGTCTCTCCGGCAATCTCACACGATAATTCGTGAGGCTCGCCCACGGCCAGCCCGCCGATGGCGTAGCCCGGAAAACCGAGGGCTACGAGTTCCGCCGCGTTCTCGCGGCGCAGGTCTTTGAAAGCTCCGCCCTGCACAATCGCAAAAAAAGCCTGGTCCGGACTCGCATCGCTTGGCGCCGCCGTCTCGATCTCGTTTTTCGATCGTCTGGCCCAGTCGAGCGTGCGCCGAGCCGCCGAAGCTGCGTGCGCGAGCGTCGCCGGGTACTCGATGCACTGGTCGAGCACCATGCCAATATCCGAGCCGAGCGCGCGTTGTACTTCGATGGCTTTCTCGGGCGTGAGCATGTGTTCGGCGCCATCGAGATGGGACTGGAAGTGGACGCCTTCATCGCTGACTCTTCGCAAATCCGCGAGGCTGAAAACTTGATAGCCTCCCGAATCGGTCAAGATGGCAGCCCGCCAGGACATGAACCGGTGCAGCCCGCCCATGCGACGGATCACCTCGTGCCCGGGCCGCAAATAGAGATGGTAGGTGTTCGCAAGCAGCAAGGTGACGTGCAAGTCTTCGAGCGCCTCTTGGGTCATGGCCTTCACGGTGCCAGCTGTTCCCACAGGCATGAATGCAGGCGTTTCGATGGTTCCGTGCGGCGTCGTCAAGCGTCCCAGACGCGCCCCGGACGGATCGACCTTCACAACTTCAAAGCGAAACGCCATACGCGCAGTCTAACAGCCCGGCAGCTCGTTTCGAATTGCGTGTGGATTTAAGACCTGTTGGTCGGCAACAACCAGCT
This sequence comes from Acidobacteriota bacterium, assembly GCA_003223325.1. GTDB lineage: Bacteria > Acidobacteriota > Terriglobia > Acidiferrales > UBA7541 > Palsa-189. Next base: position 29,040 of record QHYS01000218.1, on the reverse strand, counting down.
TTTGCCCGCCCCGTACCATTACCGATACCACACGAGGCGCTCGCCGCTCGGCCTTTCGTTTTTTTCTTATAATGTCGTGAGGCTCGCATACCGAGCTCACAGGTATCGCATGACTTCGCCTCAGGCCCCCAAAACTCAGTGGCAATCGCTGTTCTCTAATCGGGGCTTCCCCTTTTTCTTCGCCGCCATGTTCGTGTCTTTATTCGGTACGGGAATGAATTTCGCCGGCGTCACTCTCTATGTTCTCGCGAAAACTCATTCGACTGTGCAAGTGAGCCTCACGGTGGTTCTGCTGACGCTGCCTCGGTTGCTCGTTCCTCCTTTCGGGGGTGTCCTGACCGATCGCGCGGATCGGCGCTACCTTTCCATCATCCTGGATCTAGGGCGCGCGGCAATCGTTGCAGCCGCCGCTTTGCTCGCTTGGCGAGGCAGCCTCGAACTCTGGCAACTTTACGGTATGGTCTTGCTGCTCGGGGTCGGATTCGCGATCTATTGGTCTTCCAGTCTGGCTTTGCTGCAGGAAGTGATTCCTCCTCCGCAATTGGTCAGCGCCAATTCCGCCGTGCTGATTGCGGTGCAAGGTGGAATGCTGGTGGCCGGCGGCTTGGTCGGCTTCGTTTATGAGCGGGCGGGGCTGGCTGGAATCTTGGCGATCGACGGTGCGACCTATGCCTTGTCGGCTCTCTGTTTCTATCTGCTGCGACGCGGCTATTTTCCGCCACGGGTCTCTGCTCTCCCGACTCTATTCAGTACCGTCCGCCTCTCCTGAGCCGGGCGTGCTGGCTGACCTCCACGAGGGGTTAAACTACCTGCGCACTCAACCGACCGTCTTTGCTCTCGGCCTGACTTATGCGTGCATGATGGCGGGCGTAATCAGCGCCAACGTTCTGGTCGTGGCGCTGGCGAATAATCTGCTGCATGTGGGTGCGCGCGGTTATGGCTTTATTGAATCCGGATGGGCCTTGGGCGCTGTGATCGGTGGATTCGCGGCCGCTCCTCTTGCGCGAAGGCGCCCCTATCAAGTGCTCGTAACTGCTTTATTCTTGCTCGCGGTAGGGCACGCGCTTTTCCCTTACGTGGGCCTCCTGCCGTTAGCTATCCTGATGAACTTAGTGTTCGGTGGATGCCGCGCGATTGGCGCAGTGCTCACGCAGTCGTCAATTCTTGCCTCGGTGCCAAACCGATTGATAGGCCGCACGCAATCGGCCTTTGCATTTATGGCTACGATCCTGCAAATCGTGATGAGTTTCGCGCTCGGCTGGCTCGCCGAGCACGCCAGCCTGCAACTTGCCTTTCTTCTCCTCGGCGCGACTTACGGGGCGGCGTTGCTCGCTGCCTCACGCATACGGACGTTGAGCGCGGTTCCCGCAACCGAACCCACCGCCGCCTGAGACTCTCGCCTTTGGAAACGATCCGTCCGTCAGAGGTATTATGAATTATTCTGTGAGATGCCGCGATTCCTTAGGTTCGAGGCCTTGTTATAGAAAATTCCCGATGGCTGACTAGAGGTATTCCCGGGAAGAGCCTTCTAGAAACGCCCGCAACTTTCGCGAACGCGAAGGATGCCGCAGCTTGCGGAGTGCTTTGGCCTCGATCTGGCGAATGCGTTCGCGCGTGACTGCGAACGACTGCCCGACTTCCTCCAAGGTGTGTTCGGAGCCGTCGTCCAAACCGAAGCGCATCTTGATTACTTTTTCTTCGCGCGGCGTGAGTGTCTTCAGCACCGAGGCCGTCTGTTCTTTCAGATTTAGATTAATCACTGCATCCGACGGCGAAACCACCGCTTTATCTTCGATGAAATCGCCCAAATGCGAATCTTCCTCTTCGCCGATGGGAGTCTCGAGAGAGATGGGTTCCTGCGCAATCTTGAGAATCTTGCGCACCTTCGCCACGGGAATGTCCATGCGCTTGGCAATCTCTTCCGAAGTGGGTTCGCGGCCGAGTTCTTGCACCAGCTGCCGCTGCGTGCGGATGAGCTTATTGATGGTCTCGATCATGTGCACGGGAATGCGGATCGTGCGCGCCTGGTCGGCAATGGCGCGCGTGATGGCCTGGCGAATCCACCACGTGGCGTAAGTCGAGAACTTATAGCCGCGGCGCCACTCGAACTTATCCACCGCCTTCATCAGGCCGATGTTGCCCTCCTGAATCAAATCCAGGAACTGCAAGCCGCGGTTGGTGTACTTCTTGGCGATGGAGACGACCAGCCGGAGGTTGGCTTCGATGAGCTCTTTCTTGGCCTGCTCGGCCTCCATTTCGCCGCGAACGATAATCTGAAGGGTACGCTTGAGTTCAGTCAGACCGACTTCGCTGGCGTCAGAAATCTCTTTCAGCTCGGTGCGGCGTGTACGTAATTCCCGCCGCGCCTCGGCCGCGGTATCGCCTTTGGAAACGTCGGCCCGCCGCTCCAGCTTCCCCGCCTCGCGCTCGAGCGACTGCAGACGCTCGACCGTGTGGCGCATCTTGTCGATCAAGCGCTTGCGCTCGAAAGGATTGAATTCAATCGAGCGCGCCAGCTGAGACATCTCGATGCGCGTGCGCGAAATGGCGTATCGCCCGTGCAGATAGGAACGCTTCTTTGCCTTGGGGATGCGCTCCAGCTTGGCCGCTTGCTTCAGCGCCAGATCGTAGAGGCTGGCGATCTTGTCCAGAATCTTGAGGGTCTGCCGCGTCTTATTTTCGATCTTCTCTTCGGTCAGCTCCTCATCATCAAACTGCACAATTTCCTTGATCGAGCGCGTGCCGTTGCGCAAATCCTCGGCGATAGCGATCAGTTCCTTGACGACGATCGGCGAGCGCGTGATGGTCTTCAGAACAAGGAGCTGCCCTCGCTCGATGCGCTTGGCAATGGCCACTTCGCCTTCGCGCGTTAGCAGCGGCACGGTGCCCATCTCCCGCAGATACATGCGCACCGGATCGTTGGTTTTTTCCAGGAGTCCGGGAGTCAGATCGAGTTCGACTTCTTCGCTTCCGGCAGCCTCCTCTTTGATTTCTCCTTCGATGGGCTCGGCGACCTCTAACGCCGCGCGGGCGGCTTTGGCCGCGGCCACATCTTCGTAAATATCGATACCGTATCGCTCGAACGTGGAGAGCAGGTCGTCGATCTCTTCTGAGGAGTGAACTTCTGCCGGCAGGATATCGTTGACTTCGTCGTACAGCAGGTAGCCACGCTCCTTGCCCATGTTGATGAGCTGGCGTACCTGATCGTATTTTTCTTCTAGCGCCAGAGCCAAGAGATTCCTCCGTGCGTCCTCAAGACGTCAGGCTGAGGACCGCCCCTTAGCGCCAGAGGCGCACCTAGGTTCACTGAGAATAAGTGTTGAACACTCACTTGTGAGGCAAAACACCTTGTTGCTTTTGCCGCCCGTTCCCCGCTTTCGAGGAGCCCACACCGTACACGCTATTTGGATGCGCGGGGTACCCAAGCCGTTACCCGTTAAACCGTATCACGTTACAAGCCGCAGATCACGGCGTCAAATGGAATCATTGTACAAAACTGCAAGGTGATCCGCCGGCACACTCCGTCACGGCGCCGTGCTCGCCAGGCGGCGCCGCAACTCCAATTTGCGCGCCTGCAGCGCGCGCAATTCCTCTCCATCCCCTCCCGAGCCTGATCCCACGCACGCTTCGATCTGCTGTTGCACAGAAGCCAGTTCTTCCTCTGATTTCCGCCGCCGCAGCACCTCGAGACAGCTTTCTGCCTCTTCCCAGCTCGCCTCCGCTCCGCTCTCGAACGCAATTTCGAAGAGCAGCCGCCGATCGTATTCTTCGAGTTTCGGCGCGACGCTGACTGCGTCTGCCGTCGTTCCGGCAGCGCACGCTTCGAGCAGGGCGCCAAGAATTCTCTCCGTTTCTAATCCCAAATGAAGTTGATGGGCACGGATTTCTCGGCCCAATCGCTCACGAAAATCGCTCTCCTCCATCAGCATCTGGACGAGACGCCGCTCCGCGGGCTTCGCCGCCCTGCCCACCAGCCCCGGCTGCGTCTTGACTTCGCTGCGGCGTCCTGCCGCGGCTCGTCTCAGCGCTTCCCGCAATACCGGTTCATCCACCCGTAATTGCTGCGCAATGCGGGACGCCCATTCCGAGCGCAACAGCGCGTTGGGAATCCGCTGCACGAAGGGCATAAGAAAATTCATCGCCCGCAGCTTTTGCTCGACGCTGGCCACGCCGAGTTGACGTGCTCGGCCGATCAGGTAATCAAGATACGCGGGTGCGCCTTCGAGCAGTTTGCGGTAAGCGGCTCCGCCTTCGGTGCGGATAAACGTATCGGGGTCCTTACCACCGGGCAGCGCCAGAACGCGCACGTCGCAATTGTGTTCGAGCAGGATCGAAAGCGATCGTTCCGTCGCCGCCTGCCCGGCCGCGTCGGGATCGTAATTGACGACAACGCGGCGGCTGAAGCGGCTGAGCAGCTTGACCTGCATTTCCGTGAGGCTCGTACCACAGCTGGCCACGACGTTGCTGATCCCCACCCGAGCCACGGCGATCGTATCCATATAGCCTTCGACGAGAATCGTCGCGTCGGCCGCCCGAATCGCCTCCTTGGCATGATCCAGGTGATAGAGCACGCCGCTCTTGACGTAGATCGGTGTCTCCGGCGAATTCAAGTACTTGGGGAGATCGTCCCCGAGCGCCCGCCCGCCGAATGCGACCACTTTGCCGGATTCGTTGGAGATCGGGAACATAATGCGCCTACGAAAACGGTCGTGCACACGCCCACTCGGATCACGGCTCGCCAGTCCGGCCAGCTCTACAAGCTTGTCGGGACATTTCGTTTTCAGGTGTCGCAGCAGCGCGTCGCCGCCCGAAGGCGCATAACCCAATCCAAAGCGCGCGATCGCTTCGGCATCCAGTCCCCGATCGGCGAGGTATCCCCGTGCGGCTTTGCCTTCCGCAGTGCTTTCCAGTTGCCTCGCAAAGAATGCCATGGCCTCACGATGCAACTCGACGAGCACGGTGCGCTGTTGCTGTTCGCGCCGCTCTTCCGGCGAGCGTTCCCGTGATCGCGGGATTGCAATGCCACATTTATCGGCGACCGTGCGCACCGCCTCCATGAAATCGCACTTGTCCATTTCCATCACGAATTTGAAGACGTCTCCGCCCGCCCCGCAACCAAAGCAGTGATAGATCTGCTTCACCGGATGCACGGCAAACGAAGGTGTTTTTTCGGAGTGAAATGGGCAGAGTCCCGTGAAGTTTTGCCCGTTTTTCTTCAGCCGCACATATTCGCCCACTACGCGGACGATATCCGCCTGCTGCTCGACGCGATCGGCAACTGAGCCTGCTTCCGCCATCCTGTTGCCTTGGACCTTCGTTACTCTGAAAAAGGGCCACGCTGCATAAATCAGCTTCGCAGCTCCACCACCGTCACCGCTGTTCCGCCGCGCTCTTGTGCCTCGGGATGAACTCTTTCGACCAGCGGATGTGCCAAAAGGAATTTGCCGGCGAGCGCAGCGCCATCGATAAATTTGTCCACCCGCCGCGATGCTTCTTCGACCGTGCAACCAATCACGTTGATCTCATCGCCCGCTGCGCTCGTCTCGCGATCCGCCGGACCCGTATGCACGGTGACGCCACTGCCTGATGCGCGAGGTGGTCTCGCCCCACTCTCGCAGGTCCGCACGCCCGCACCGCGTTTGTTCTCCTCTTCGGTCACCACTGCGGTGATGTCCGTCAAAGGGATTTTCATCCGCAAGGGCCCGGCCTCAATCTCCGCGCTGGCGCCGTCTTGCCGCCGCAGCAAAACAGCCGAAGGCAGCCCGCGTACACGCACGCGGATGCCTGCCACCAGTTCCTCGAGCGAAGGCGGCCGCGCGGCATTCGCAGCGATGCCCAGGTCTGCCTGCGACTCCGACAGATGCGCAACAACGGCCGCATCGGCCTCGCTGCGGGCTTCCGCGCGCGCTTGTGACAATTTTCGCCTGGACTGCTTCTCGAGCGGCCCCCGCAACTCAGGGTCCTTTACCGCCTCGATGGCCCGCGCCATCTGCCGTTCGTGCTCCTCGAGAGTGGCGGCAAATTTCTGCTCCAATTCCGCAATGCGCGCGCGTTGCCGCGCGATCCATTCTTCCCGCAGTTGGCGGCGCTCGGTTTGCAGTTGCTGCCCCTGCTCGGCCAAATCGCGCTGCATTCGCTCGAGAACGTCGCGGCTGCGATGCAAATAAGCGATCAGACCGGCAGCCTCGTGCGCCTCGGGAGCAATGAGTTTCTGTGCCCGCGCAACGATGTTTTTCGGCAGGCCCAGCCTTTGCGCGATGGTGATACCGCTCGATCCTCCCGGCACGCCCACGCGCAGCCGGTAGGTCGGCATCAAATGTTCCTCGTCGAATTCCACGGCGGCATTCAGTACACCAGCTGTGGTCGACGCATAACTCTTGAGGCGGTCGTGGTGCGTGGTCGCTAGAACCAGGCAGCCCCGCGTGCGAAATTCCTCCAGCAGCGCTACAGCCAGCGCCGCGCCCTCTTCGGGCGCCGTTCCCGTGCCCATTTCGTCCAGCAGCACGAGCGAACGTGGCGTGAGGGTTTCCAGGATCGCCTTCAGATTCAGCACGTGCGCTGAAAACGTCGAGAGATCCGCAGCGATAGACTGTTCGTCGCCTATGTCCGCCAGCACGCGATCCAAGATCCCCAACCGCGCCTTCTGCGCTGCCACGGGAATTCCCGATTGCGCCGCCAGCACCGCAAGCCCCACCGTCTTCAACGCCACCGTCTTGCCGCCGGTATTGGGTCCGCTGATGACCAGGACCGTATCGTCTTTGCCTACCGACAAGCTGAGCGGCACGACGGAACGACCTTGGGGCCTTAGCGTGCTTTCCAGCACGGGGTGCCGAGCCGCATCGAGCGCGATCACGACTTCAGCGGTGAATTCGGGAATGCAACCGTCGTATTCGCGCGCAAATCTAGCGCGGGCAAAAAGGGCGTCCATTGCCGCGACGGCCGCGGCGGCGTGAGTGAGCGGGCCTCGCTCCGCCACCAGCCTCGCTGTGAGCTCTTCCAGAATACGCGCGATCTCCGCCGCTTCCTCTTCCCTGAGCTGCACCAGGCGATTGTTGATCTCGATCGTTTCCAGCGGCTCGACGAAAAGCGTCTGCCCCGTAGCGCTGGCCGCATGGACCACCCCCTCGAGGTTCCGCCGCTCCGATGCCCGAACCGGGATCACGTAGCGTTCATTGCGCTGGGTAATGTAATCGTCGCCACCCTCGCCGCCGCGCGCGCGCAGAATGCGCTCGAGCGTCTTCTGCAGATTTTCTCGCGTGCGTGCGATAGCTTCGCGAACGCGCCGCAGAACTGGTGAGGCGTCGTCGCTGATATCGCCGTTGGGCAGAACGGCCCTACGGATGGCAGCAGCGATAAAACGCAAATCCGTGAGCGCGCGAGCGCGCTCGGTGAGTAGCGGGAATTTTGCGGATGCGTCGCGAAAGATTTCGCGCAGCGACGTTACGGTGTCGATCAGCGACGCGGCATCGAGTAGCTCCGCTGGCGCGAGTATCGTGCCTGGCAGAGCCATCCGTTCGAGCCACGCTTCTGGGTCCGCCAAGGAGCCGAAGCCGAGCTCTTCGCCGGAGCGCAGATAAGCGATCGCTTCTGCGATCGCAGCAAACTCCCGCTCGAGTTCGCGGCGGTCCGTGCGAAATGCGAGCGCCTCGATCGCGCGGCGGCCCGGCACTGAAGTGGTGCGCGCCCGCAGCAAATCACGCAACCGATCGAATTCCAGGATCTCTTCGGCGCGACGTCCCATCTTGATTATCGCTTGAAGGCCAGCGCCTGAGCGAGGTACTCTGCGGCTTCCGCCGGATTCTTCGCGCTCCCGACCAGCCGCGCCCGTGCTTCTCCCCATCGCGAGCCGTGGTTGATCTCCACTTCGCGCACGCGCTCGATGATCGGCCCCCAGAAATCGCCCAGAGTCACAAACGGCTTGCCTGCTATGACACCTTTGTTCAACATCTCCCAAACCACCGCTAATTCCACGAGAGTGCCCGTACCACCCTTGCACGCAACATAGCCTTCGCCGAAACGAATGAGCTCAAATAGCCGCTCCTGCCAGTTGCTCGCGGCATGTTCCTCGTCCACCCATGGGTTGGTCTTCGTGCGAAAAAATGTTGAGGTAATCGCGATGGTATGGCCACCGGCCTCCTTGGCCCCACGCGACACTGCCTCCATTACTCCCGCATATCCGCCCGAACAGACCTGAAAGCCGCGCCGCGCCAACTCTCCTCCTAGCCGGCGCGCCTCTTCATAATCCAGTTCGCCGGCGCGTGGGCGTGAACTGCCGAATACAGTGATGATGGTGCTTGCGGAAGCCATGCAGGCATCAATTTACCGAGAGATTCGTCCCTGTGCTTGGTTGGAGGCCGCCCGACGATTGATCGCTGAAGGTGGCGCGCGCGTTTGCTTATGTGGCGCCAACTCTTCCACCATGGCCACGCAGATCGAATCCACCGCGTTAAGCGCGTCACGCCCATGCGTTCCCGTATTGTTGCCAAAAATCGAGAAGATCAAATGGGCGCCGCGCCGCGATGTGGCGTAGCCGGATAGCGAATTCACGTGCTCCACCAAGCCTGTTTTCGCATGAACCTGCCCGGCGGCCGCCGTACCGCGCATGCGAGTCTCCAGCGTGCCGTCTTGTCCCGCCACGGGTAGCGTGGCCGCAAAATCAGCTCCCCACGGCTGCCGCAGCGCATAGGTCAGCAATTGCACCACGCTTTGCGGCGTCACCAGGTCGCCACGCGAGAGCCCGGACCCGTCGCTCAACTGCACATCGTCCGGCGCGATCCCGACGCTTTGCCAAAAGCCGGTGGCGAACGCCAGCACCTCATCTATGGTCGTCGCTCCGGCTCTTTCCCTGGCCGCCACGCGCAGCAAGAGCTCCGCGTGCAGATTCATGCTCAGCTTATTGGTGAGCCGCACGTCTTCCAGCAGCGCCGGGGAAGTGTGCTCCGCCAGCACGTGCGTAGGCGAGTCCGCCTGCGGCAGTGCACTGCGATCGCCATGCCGAGCGCGGCTGCGTCCTTCCACGCGCACGCCCCTTGCTTCGAGGAGCTGCATCAGAATTGCGGCCGCGTTCTCGGCCGGCTGGGTAACCGCGAGCTGCAGCTCCCGCGCGGCTGCGTCCAGGGGCAGCGTTCCGGTCAGATGAAAAGTCCGCGAATCGGGATCGCGCGCGAGGCGCAGCTTGGGTTCGGTTCCCGCCGCGGTGGTCAGCGTGTCGTTGTGCATTTCGTAGATTCCCGGCCAGGGCGCTGCGCTGTAAATGAGCGGCGCGCCAATGGTAGCGCCAGGATGAAGAATAACGGAGATAAAATTATCGTTGATCGCCAGCGCCGATACCGCCGCGCCATAACTCCACACCGCGTCGTCGATGCCCCAGCCAGGTGGATATCGCTCCGGAGCGAAGTAGCCGTCGTCCGCTACAATATCGCCGGAAATCTCCTTCACGCCCGATGCCGCCACCTGATCCGCCAGATCAGCCAGCGCCTTCTCCGGCGGGCCGTTGCGCTCGGCATGTTCCGCAAAAGGAACCACGCGGCTGGAGAGATTGGCGTCGCCCCTGCCGACTAACACTAGATCTCCTTCCAGATGCCCGGACGAATCGGGTTCCGCAGCGCTCTCCACGGTCGTGCGGATATGAAAGTCGGGCCCAAGCGTGGCCAGGGCCATCGCCGTGGTAAACAGTTTGGCGTTTGACGCCGGCATGAAATAGCGGCTGGCATTGAGCGAATAAAGCACCTCGCCGGTGTCGGCGTCATTGATGATCAATCCCCAGTAGGCTTTGTCATTACCCATCGATTCCAGCGTGGCCTGCACTCGCTCGCCGAATCGCGCGATATCGCTGCGCCCTTCTTTCGATCTCCCTGCTCTGTGCGCTCTGCCCACGGTTGCGGGAGCCTGCGCACGTGCCGATCCTGACCGCGAACCTGCGATTGCCGCGCTGAGGGAAAGCAAACAGCTGAGAAGCAAATAAGGGAGTCCGGCCTTGACAAAGGGCTCTCGGCTGGTTAGTAAAGCGGTCATTGCGCTGCGTTGCCTCGTCCGTGAAGCTCGGCTGGGCTGTCCGCGATTATAGAGCCTGCTCTCCCATCCGGCCAGAACCGGTCTCTAACGTTTAGCTCTACCGCTAACTTAACTTCGACTACTGGCGTTAATTTCCGAACGCCATGTAATTGCCCCGGCGCATGGAAAATCGCTTATGATGGGGTTGCCAAGCCCAGGAGGATCGTAAATGAATAAGGCATTTTCGGCGTTTCTGGCCATTGTTCTCAGCGCCTTGCCGCTCGCTTCCCTGGCCGCCAACAAAGAAACAGATCGTCTGGAGAATTGCGGCATGGTCCTTGATGAGATTCTCCGTATCCCCGACAATATTCCTCAAGATTTGCTGGATAAGGCCGAATGCGTCATCGTCATTCCTTCGGTGCTCAAAGCCGCATTTGTATTCGGAGGCGATTACGGGCGCGGGGCTATGACCTGCCGGTCGGGCGAACACTTCACGGGCAAGTGGGGAGCTCCAACGATGATTGCCCTCGAGGGCGGCAGCGTCGGGTTTCAACTCGGCGGCCAAGCCACCGATTTCGTCATTCTGGTAATGAATCCGCGCGGCGCGAATGCCATCTTGTCCAGCAAGGTCAAGCTTGGCGCGGACGCCTCTGCGGCGGCAGGGCCGAAAGGCCGCAATGCGGAGGCAGCGACCGATGTGACGCTACGGGCTGAGATGCTGACTTATTCTCGCGCGCGCGGTCTTTTCGCGGGCGTATCGCTCGAAGGCTCCACGCTGCGCCCGGACAATAAGGCCAACGAGAACGTTTATCACAAAAAGATGGACGCCATAGATATCGTTCGCAAGGGGGGCGTACCAATACCTCCCGCGGCGCAAAAGATGATCTCCTTGCTCGATCAACATTCTCCGAAAAACACGTCGGATCCAAAATCCCTGAAGTAGCCATTGGAACCGTCTCTTCCTGCGCCGCGACCGCCGTAATCCGCGCCCGCCATCCCTGCGTGGCAAAACCTCGTCACCCGAAGCCGACCTATCCATGCATCCACGTGGGGCTCAAACCGCTTCCATCAGATATACTGAAACTTTCGTTGACTCGCGGCGAGTCCCTGTAGACATGTCAGAGCGACGCACATGTGCGATTTGCGCCAAACGGCGGCCGGAACGGTTGTGCCCGGCGAAGGGCGAGAAAATCTGCGCGCCCTGTTGCGGCAGAGAACGCGAGGTCACACTCGATTGCCCGCCCGATTGCGCTTACCTGGTAGCCGCGCATCGCTACGAGCAAGAACATCGCAAGCCGCCTGCTGAAAGCGACATTCCCTTTCCCGGTGTGGAATTCTCTTCTGGCCTGATCTACGAGCGTGAACGCTTCCTCTCCGGATTGGCTTTCAGCATTTCACAGTTCGCCGCGAACCAGCGTGGCCTGACTGACGAACACGTTCTTACCGCAATCAAAGCGCTTGCCGAGACATATCGCACGCTCATCTCCGGCATTTATTACGAGAGGCCGCCCAGTATGCAGCCGGCCGCTGGAATGTACAGCGCGTTGGGAAGTTTCATCCACGACTACAAGAAAAAGGAAAGCGAGCTCGTGGGATTCTCGGCGCTTAAGGATTCCGAGATATTTTATGCGCTTGTTTTCCTGGCCCGGCTCATACGCAATTGGACGAACGGACGTCCTCGCGCCCGAATCTATTTGCAATTTCTGCGCGGCCAATTTCCCCAACAGGATTTGCGGCCTGAGACCTCGCGCATCATTGCCCCTTAGGATCATTTCGGTTCAACGCTTCATAAAAAGATCCCAGACCGCGTGAAAGCCGCGAGTCCTAAAGTGCGAGTGCGAGCTGTTGTTCCGCATGCGCGGATTTCCGCTCGGGCTCTTCCGGTCTGGTGTCCAGGCCATACTTCCGACGCAGGGATGCGAACCGCTCGGCGATCTCAGCACGGTAGGATTCCGGCGCGTAACCTGATCGCGTATACCAATCCTGATACTGGCGGGCCAGTTGCGGAAATTTTGCCGCCAAAAATGGGAAGAATTGCGTGCGCGAAGCCGGCATTAAGAAGAGGACATTGGCGGCAAACCAGCATGCCCCGCTGTCGCGCGCCGCGCGCGCCAAATTCTCCAGGTCCGCCGTGCGATCCGTTAGACCCGGCAGCACCGGCATAACCAGAATCCCCGCGGCGATACCAGCCTGGCGCAGTGTGCGAACTGCCCCAATGCGCAGATCGGGCCGAGGCGCTCTCGGCTCCAGCAGCCTGGCAAGACCGCGCCGCGGCGTCGTGACCGACAGGTTCACGCTCAGCCTCGAGCGCTCATGGACGCGTTTCAAAAGATCCAGGTCTCGAAGAACCTGATCCGATTTTGTCGTAATCGAGACGCTGAGTCCCTCGAGTTCGGCCATCTCCTCGAGTATGGCGCGTGTAACGCCGAAATCTCGTTCGGCCGGCTGATAGGGATCGGTCGCCGTGCCAATGGCGATATGTTCGCCGCGGACGGCGCTCGAACGCAGCTCCCGAAAGGCTATCTCGCGGGCATCTTGCTTGACAAAAATCTTGCGCTCGAATTCACCTCCGTCGAGCTCCATATATTCGTGCGTGTAACGCGCATAGCAGTATTTGCAGCCGAATTCACAGCCCCGGTAAGGATTCACTGTCCAGGTGAAGGGGACCCGGTCGGAGTCGCAGCGGTTCAGGATCGAGCGGGCGGGCAACAGGAAATATTCCGCGCCCCGCTTGCTGTCAGCCAGCGGAGAAGTGGCAGCGAGGCGTGCAATGCCAATTCGGTCGACGGCCGGCTCCGGTGGCGGCGGAGCCTGGCCCTCGACGTCCCGGTGGCCCGGGAATGAGGGGAATAGAGGCAGGGATTGGTTCGTGCTCAATGCGGGTTCATCGGAGCCCGCGAAAGCACGAAGCTTGGGAAGAGTGGCCATTGCACGCCCGCCTGATGGGCCAGTTATATTCGCTTTTTATTCGCTTGTCAAGGTAATTCGCCATCGCTGCCATCGCTTGCGGGGCTTTGGGCCGCTATTGTCGAATCCGTCGCTCAGGGCAAACCACTTCCATTCTTCCCCCAAAATCGGGCGATATACTGGCACCTTCAGCCAGAAAGCGGGAGACAGTGGAGAACGTCGGCGTACTCATTATCGAAGACGACGCTGCTAGCCAAGCGGCGTTGCTTCAGGTACTCGGAGCCGAGGGTTGGGTCGTTGAAGGGGCGGTCTCGAGTAGCCAAGCGTTCCAACAACTTGCCACAGGCAAATGGGCTCTGGTGCTCGCGAACATCGCGACGATCGGCCTGAGGAGCGCACTCTTCGTCACGCTCAGGGAACTAGCGCTGCCTATTGAAGGCGAAGCCGCCAAGGCGCACGTACGCGTCTTGTTCCTGGTGCCCGAAGCGACCGCGGCTGAGGCCACACCTCGGCTCGAAGAGGAGCACCTGCCCTACGTGCTGAAGCCGGTTACCTTTCACGATCTCCTCGAACGCGTAAGCGACCTGCTGATGGAGACCGAAGCGATTGGCGCTCCGCTTCGCAAGGTGAAGCAGGAAGGGATGACCTCCGGCCGCAGGTCTCGTCGCCACGGCCGTGATGCCAGTCGCGACGGCGGTCGAAATACCGGCATGTTTTCCAACCATGAAGATTATCAGTGGAGCGAAGAGGAACTAGCCGAATACGAACGGCAAGAGACGGAAGCACAGAAAAAAAAGAAGAAGAATCCGCTCACGTTGGGCTGATCGAAGCCGAGAATTCGCTCGCAGAAATTCGCTCGCAGAAATTCGATCCGCTTCCTTGCCCCAGCCCAATTCTCTCTTCACTATTTGCGATCGCGTTTATGTCTGTGCGGCCGCGTGCCAAAGCCGCACTTCGCTGCGGTCAACCGTCGCCGCGAGAAGCTGAGTCACGGTCAGGCATAGTGTGGGGTGGCGAAATTCCGGCGCGATCTGCGCCAGAGGTACCAGAACAAATCGGCGTTCGGTCAGCCGCGGATGGGGCACTTCCAGTTCTCTGCTGCGAATCACACTCGAGCCATAAAACAGGATGTCCAGGTCAATGGTGCGCGGACCATGCGGCGTGATGCGCCGCCGGCCCAACTGCCGTTCGATCTGCAGTACTGCGTGCAGCAATTGCACCGGCAGCAGCGACGTTTCCGCTTCCACCACCGCATTCAAGAACCAGGCCTGGCCGGGTGCATCGAGGGGTTCGGTGACGTACAACGAAGATTGCCGCGCCAAGTGAATGCCGGTGGAATTCATGGCGGCGATGGCGCGCTCGAGCATCGCGGCACGATCTCCGAGATTCGAACCGAGCGAAATGTAAACCGTTCTGGAATTCACGACAGCCCTTGATCACGATCGGGATTCGGCTACTCAGAAAAGAGCGTGCTGCGCGCGCGGCGGTTCCAAACCGAAGTGTTTGTAAGCCAGCGGCGTGGCCACCCGGCCGCGCTGGGTGCGGTCGAGGAGCCCCATCTGCATCAGGTACGGCTCGTAGATCTCCTCAATGGCATCTTCTTCTTCACTGAGCGAAGCGGCGATGGTATTGAGCCCAACGGGACCTCCCGAAAATTTCTGAATGATCGTGAGCATCAAATTGCGGTCCACTTCATCTAATCCGTGTTCATCCACGCCGAGCCGGTCGAGCGCTTCGCGGGCAACCTCGGCGGTGACGCGGCCCTGAGCGCGGACTTCGGCGAAGTCGCGCACACGGCGTAGCAGGCGATTGGCAACGCGCGGAGTGCCGCGGCTGCGGCGCGCTACTTCTACGGCTCCGCCTGCGTCGAGAGGGATAGACAAAATTTGTGCCGAGCGGCGCAAAATCTCCAGCAGGTCCTCGGGTTGGTAGTATTCCAGCCGATGCACGATGCCGAAGCGCGAGCGTAGTGGCGCGGTGATCAGGCCGGCGCGAGTCGTCGCTCCCACTAGCGTGAAGCGGTTCAACTGAAAGGGATGAATGCGCGCGCCGGGGCCCTGCCCAATGACCAGGTCGATTCGATAATCTTCCATAGCCGGGTAAAGAATCTCTTCGATCGCGGGAAGCAGGCGATGAATCTCGTCGAGGAACAAAACTTCGCGTAGTTCGAGCGAAGTGAGAATCGCAGTCAGGTCGCCCTTGCGCTCGAGCAGCGGGCCGGAACTCGTTTTGATCGAGACACCCAATTCATTGGCGATAATCTGCGCTAGTGAAGTCTTCCCGAGGCCGGGAGGGCCGTAAAGCAGCACGTGATCGAGCGAATCGCCGCGGCTGCGCGCCGCTTCGATGGCGATCAGGATATTTTCTTTGACGCGCGCCTGGCCGATGAAATCTGCGATGCGCGTAGGACGGACGCTGGCATCGACCCGCGCATCTTCATCGAAGGCGCGCCCGGAAACGATGCGTTTGGACGTTTGCGTCACGAGGTCTATTTTACTTCGCGCCCTGTTTGACCGGATGGCTCAAGTGCTGCAGGGTCGCGCGAAGCAGGGCTTCAAAACTCTGCATGACACTTTCGCCGGTGCGGATGCCGCGGCCATTATCGAAGACCTCTTCGATAGCTTTCTCCGCCGCGCGGCGATCATAGCCGAGATTGAGCAGCGCGGAAGCGACGTCGGATTCCAGCTGCGTGCGGCCGGCGGCCGGGACGCGCTCCGGCTGCGGCGGTTCCATGGCTGCTAGCTTATCGCGCAGTTCGACCACGATGCGCTCAGCCGTCTTTCGTCCGACGCCGGGGATGCGCGTGAGGCGCACGAGATCACCGGCGCGAATCGCGGGCAGCAATTCGTCCACACTCATGCCCGAGAGAATCTTCAGCGCCAGCGCAGGCCCGACTCCCGAAGCGGAGATCAGCAGCTCGAAAAATTGCTTTTCGCGAGCGGTGAAAAAACCGTAAAGGGCGATGGAGTCTTCGCGCAGGTGCGTGTGGATCAGCAGCGTGACGTCTTCGTGCAGCTCGCCGAGCGCATAAAAGCTGGACAGCGGAATGGAGACCAGGTAGCCAACGCCATTCACGTCCACCAGGACCTGGTTGGGCCGCTTGTCTACGAGTTGTCCGCGGAGATATCCGATCATTTTATTCTTTGTTATACGGCAAAAGGGGCGTGATGCCCACGCCCTTTTGCCCCTTGACAACGGCGGAACTTCTTTATGCGCGAAAAGCGCCGTGATGGTCACGGTCTTTTTAGCGCTCGACAACCTCAATCACGGGCTGCTCCATTCCTCCTTCCCCCGGGTTTTTTTAAGTGTTTCATGCTAAGCAGATTTAAGTATCGAGAATGGGAAGTGCTGATTCTGCGGGAGTTGCGGATGTGCTTCTGCTCAAGTGTTCATTCTCCAGCGCTTATCGAAAACAGCCGGCGGCACGCAATCGGCGGGCAACTGGGTTGGCACCCTGCTGTGTGGAAAAAGCTGAGAGCGCAGGCGCAAGCAGTCTGGCGAAGCTGTCAGCCGCGAGAGAACGGGACGGATTGCTGATGAACATACGCGAGCATAGTATATCTCACTTGATTGATCCCCAAATTATCCATTTACTGTATAGTATTCAACCGAATTATCCCGAAGGCTGTTCTAAATAGCGTCTGGATGAAGGGAAACTTAGCTCGAATAGGATTGGGGCGGAGGCGCCTGGCAGCGAACGTCTGGTCTGGGCTACTAGCCGCAGTCGACCCAAATGTCTTCGCCGCGAACCTCTACGGGAAAGCAGGCCACGGCGACGGCGGGGTTAAGGGCAGCCTTGCCAGTGCTCACGTCGTATTGCCAGCCGTGCCAGGGGCAGGTGACCACTTTGCCTTTCAGTTCGCCCTCGCCGAGCGGTCCGCCACGATGCAGGCAAGTGTTGTGAATGGCATAGAAACTTCCATCTACGTTGGAAATGGCCAAGGTCTGGCCGTCGACCTGAAATTCGCGGATGGTTCCCGCGGGGATCTCATCTTTTCGCGCCGCACGCAGAAATGCCATTTCCAGGAGCCTCCTCTTTCCATCCATTTATTCGCATGACTGTAGCCGCTCGAGCATTCGAATCGATGTAGCGCTCGAAAAACCGGGAAACACGGCGGCTAACGCGGCGAGGGGGTCTGCGCAACCATGACGCCGCGCTTGAATTGCTCGACCATTTCGGGTTGCAAGCGTACTTCGGTGGGCCGCTTTGCCAGGGACATCTGTTCGATTTTATCCTGCAGCTTGAGCAATGCGTAAAAGAGGCCCTCGGGCCGGGGCGGGCAGCCGACCACGTAAACGTCCACGGGCACGATGCGATCCACACCCTGCAAGACCGAATAGGCATTAAAAGGACCGCCAACGCTCGAGCACGCGCCCATGGAAATGCACCACTTCGGGTCGGCCATCTGCTCCCAGACGCGCTTGAGCACCGGGCCCATCTTCAGGGTTACGGTGCCCGCGACGATCATTAAATCGGCCTGCCGCGGCGAAGGCCGAAAGACCTCCGCGCCGAAGCGGGCAATGTCGAACCGCGCCGTCGTGGAGGCGATCATTTCAATGGCGCAGCAGGCCAGTCCAAAGGTGAGCGGCCAGATGGCGGACTTGCGCGCCCAGTTGAAGACGTAGTCCACCGACGAAATCATGAAATTCTTTTCAAAGCGCTGATCGAGAACGCCCACGGTGTGCGAATGCCTCCAAAAAGCACGTCAGTATAGCTCCGGCGCCACACGGAGTCAAAAACCCGGGTAGTAGCAATGCAATAGTAGCAGGCCACGTTGGTGCCACCTAACGACCTGCACCGGCCTCCAGGGGCACCCGGTGTTCCGTACTCCGGTGACATCGCCGGGGTTGACCTCGCGAGGCCTCTTGCGTTGAACCCGCGCGCATTTTGATTGCGGTGACGTGACTGACCATTTCCTCTTTACAGAAGCCATGCCGAAGCAGGATGATGGGAAGGCCGTTTCTTGCATAGTGAATCCCTGGACGAGCATCCCGCCCCTGCTCGCTAGATTGGATGGAGGAGAACTGTGTGGCGGAATAAGGAGTCGCAATCAACCGCGCCGAGCGCATCTTCGGGACGAATCGCGGAAAATTCGAGCACCCCGAAGGTTCCAGGCAGTATTGGCAGCACAAGCGGCACGAGAGCGCCTGCCAGTTCCTGGCTGCCCCCGAGCATGAGGCTGAAGGGGGAAATCTCAGGCAACGAAGACCTGGTCGTCGATGGTAAGGTCGAAGGGTCGATCTCGGTGGGGGAACACAAGCTCACTGTGGGCCGCAACGGCCAGGTTAGCGGTGGCCTTGCGGCGCGCGAAATCGTCATCTACGGCAAAGTTGAAGGCAATCACAGTGTGGTAAGTGAAAGCATCTAGATCAAGAAGGAGGCTTCGGTGGTCGGCAACGTGACCACGCGGCGAATCGTGATCGAGGACGGTGCCGGTTTTAAGGGCAGTATCGAAATTGTAGAGAGCGGTAAGCAACTTGACTCGAGTATGGATAATTCCGTCTCTCGAGCACTTTCCAAATCGGCTTGATACCCACTTTCACCGAAGCGAAGCGGACCACGGATATATTGCCTTAGTTCTTTTCGCTTCCCTTCAGTTCCTTTCGGAAGCGATGCGGCGCGGCCGGGGCCCAGACCGGCTTCGCAATCATGCTTTCGACTGCGTGAACGACCCACTGCAGCGCACGAACGACGCCCGCCTCGGCCCAAGTTGTAATGCGCTCGCTTGCGCGACTCAGAAGGAAAACAATCACGGCCACAGCGGCTACGGCCAAGAACAGAATCGAGAAGAGGATCAGGGCGGCGATCATCTCCCGGACGTAATAGAAGTGCACTGCCAGCGTCGCGCCTAAACCGATCCAAATCCACTTCATCCTGCGTGTCGCTGACCTCTTTTGTGACAACTGCCTGAATGACAGCACGGGTCTGGGTCCTTTGGCGATGTTTCTTGCTGGTTCGTTAGATGCGGAGGGTTGCCCGAAAGACGTATTACTTTGCTGCCGAATCAATCGAGCGAGGACCCATTGGCCGGATGCTGCAAAATCAAATCCGACTCAAATGCAAAATGCATCAGGGTAGCGGTGCTCTGTTAATTAGCGCGCGCGGCCCAGCAAAGTTCAACCGATGGCGGATTTGGAGCACACGCGCGCCGACCGTACACGGAGTCAAAAACGCGGGTGGTATGACAAGCCGGCACGGCACTTATAGGGAGGGAGGCTGGGTGCAGCTCTTCGGGATGGTCACGCAGATATGCGATGTGATGCTGTTTCTTTTCCCTCCCGCGCTCGCCCGCCTCCTGATCACAACCCCATTGGGAAAAAGTGATGGCAGATGAGTCGAGACACGGTCGTAGATCAAGCAGTGAACTTTATCTGGATTTTCTCGGCCATCGATTTTAGCGCCGACACAGTTTTATGGATCTCAAGTTCTTCACTGTGAAAGTGCAGCAAACATTTGGCGATCCCAAGGAATGAGAAACCGATTCCTTCGCGGCTGCGAGACCACAGCCGCGCTCATCATCCCTGTTCACACAAGACCGCGCCAGAGGTCGAAGAGCATCTGGCCGAGCGTCAGAGGTTCGGCACGTCTCAATTAGCTCTCGATTCGGTTACAGCCGGGAGCCGGAAGGCTACCAGTTCGCCAGGAAAGTCCCGTCCACTGATCGAAACGATGATGTACTGCTGCCCATTCAACATGTACGTCATTGGTGAACCGCTCTGCGGCGCGGGCATGTAAACGGCGCCCACTTCTTTCCCGGTCGCTTTATCGTAGGCACGCAGCATGGCACCGCGCGCGCCAGATGCAGTGGTCGTAAACGTAGGCTCGCCGGCGATCACCAGCGACTTGGTAGCCAGCACTCCTACCAGCCCTGACTGGCCGGTGCGGGGAATCGTCAGGCCTTTGAGCGCCGCATGATTGCGGACGTTATCTGGCGTTTCGCCGTGCGGCACCTGCCAGGCAATTTCGCCTTTGTCCATGTCGTACGCCGTAATGCGCCCATAGGGAGGTTTCAGCAAGGGCAAGCCACGGACGGTCAGGGTGGGGCCGCCCTCGCCGCCTTCGCCCTGGGTCGCCGCAGCAGGAGGAGCCGGCCGGGGCGGGGCGCCCATCGGCGCGCTGGGCCGCGGATCTTTGCCTGCTGTGCCCTGCACATATTCCATATCGGAGAATTGAGGCCCCGGCGTGGGCACCAATCCCAGCAGTGCAATGGCGGTTTGTGAGTAAACGTATAGCTTGTGCGTCTCGGGATCGTAGGACCCGCCCGGCCAGTTCGCTCCGCCGGTTGACCCGGGCGAAGTAATCGAGGCCAGCGGCCCGTCGGCCTTGCTAACCGATGGCGGCGTGAATAGAGGCCCAATGCGATATTTCGAGGCCAGCTTTTCGGCCTCGGCCCGCAGCTCCGGGGTGAAGTCAATCAAGTTGTCGATAGAAACTCCTTGATTATCGTAAGCTGGGGGCTTCGTCGGAAATGGCTGCGTAGGCGAATACCACTCTCCTGGCACGTCGCCCTTCGGCACAGGACGCTCCTCGATGGGCCAGATGGGCTCGCCGGTTTCGCGGTTGAAGACGTAAAGGAAGCCCTGTTTGGTCGGCTGCGCGACTGCTTTCACCGTTCGCCCACCGATGGTGATATCCGTCAGGATCGGCGCACAGGGAATATCCATGTCCCATATTCCATGATGGACCAGTTGGTAGTGCCACTTGCGCTTGCCCGTTTGCAGATCAACGGCGACGAGGCTCTCGCCGAAGAGTCCCTTACCTGGGCGATCGCCTCCGTAGTAATCGCCGGTGGGCAACTCCACCGGCAGATAGGCGAGCGCTAAGTTCTCGTCAACGGAGATTTGCGCCCATACACCCGTGTTGCCCGTGTATGATAAGGAGTCTTTCTCCCACGTGTCGGCCCCATACTCGCCGGGACGGGGAATGGTGTGAAAAATCCAGAGCCGCTTGCCGGTCCGCACATCGAACCCACGGACGTAACCCTTTACATTTTTCCGGCTCTTGGGAGTGCTTCCCGTGAGGTGTGCGGCCCCGACGATCACCACATCCTTGGCGACCACCGGCGTCGAATGCAGGCCCACCTCGCCGGTCACGAGGTCGATATCCTGATCGTCGTCTTGCTTGAGGTCGACCACGCCACTTTTGCCGAAACCTGGAATGGGCACGCCGGTTTTCGCGTTCAGCGCGATCAGGCGGTAGCCCGGCGTAACGTACAGGATCCGCTCTTCCTTGCCATCGGTCCAATAGGCCACCCCGTGCCCGGAAAGTTGCCTGGGTGCGTAGGTGCCGCGCACGCCCTCGTCCTCGCGATGGATCCATAGAAGCTCGCCCGTGGCCGCATCCAGGGCCACTACTGCGCGGCGCGAACCACCGGTTGAGTACACGACGCCGTGAACCATCAGGGGGGTCGATTCGAACTTGAATTCCGGCCGCGGGCCCAGCGAATCTGTCTTGAAGCGCCATGCGATGTCCAGCTTGCTGAAATTGTCAGCGTTGATTTGATCGAGGGGCGCGTAGCGCGTGCTCCCCAGGTCGCCTCCATAGTTGCTCCACTCACCATTCTTTGTGCCCGACTGGGGGCGCGCGCTCGTCCTGACACCAAGCGGGCCCACGCAAAGCAGGCACACAAAAACCAGCGCCAAGCGAGAAGACTTCACCATTGCTGTCCTCCTATGGGCTATGCGGCTTCCGCCGCATTGGTGGGCCCAATCCAAGAGCCTGTATTCTGTTCCGACTTTCGGCCGCAAACAAGGGAATTTGGGAAGAAGCAGGGCACATTTCCCATCGTCGGTCATAGAGCGGGTTTCGCGTTGACACAATAGACGAAAAACTGTGCTAACATGCCGCCTATCCAGTCCGGTAAATTTTCTAGAGGAGGGTTCTATGAAAGGGTTCTTCATGGCGGCCCTAGTTGTGTCGTGTGCATTTACCTTTATGCTAGCCGTTCAGGCCCAGCAGGCGGCTCCCAAAGAGCACAGCATGACCGGATGCTTGAAGAAGGGCACGGAAGCCGACACTTATATGGTCACCGATGTGGAAGGGAATGGTCCGAAGACCATCGGCATCGTGTCGTCGACTGCCAACCTTGCGCCCCACGTCGGTCATAAGATTGAGGTCACGGGCACGGCCGTCCCAGCTAAGGAAGCGGAGACGGAGCCGAAGGTACCGAAAGCCGCGCACTATATGAAGCTGACCGCGGTCAAGATGATCTCGACGACTTGCCCCTAGAGCCACGACTTGTAGGCTCGTGACAACGTTCTGAGCCTGCTGAAGGCGTACTGCAAGCGCGCAGACTTACGGCTCCGTTCGCAGCCTCAAATTGTAGAGAGCAGCACGGGCGAAGCTAGTGGCGGTCTTTTTCGCTAGCCGGATTGCCGATTAAGTTGTCGTATTCCGCGGATTCTGACGGCGAACAGATCATCTCTCGGACATCGAAACTGGGCGGCTGCAAATAGAACGGCAATTTGTCCATGGCCACCCAGGGATTGGTATAAATCTTAGGGTCCTCAATCGTCACCGTCCACTCCAAGTGATCCCGATCCACGCGGTGGAAGCGCTCCTCCACGTGCAGTTCCTGGCTATGGGGACGACCTACATTATCGAGCCAGGTCCTTTCATCCATCCCTGTCGTTTCGACGACCAAAGTGTAATCATCCACCCACTTGCCAACCGAATATCCGAACCACCTCGGTTCGGGATCTTCGGGAAGCGCTCGCCCATCCATCCAGATTACCCGCCATATCCGGTCAAATTCATACAGAATGACCACCGACATGGGCGTCTGAAGAATCTGGGTTGTCCTTAATTGAAAAAGATCTTCGCGGGGAAATCCTTGAGGATCGCAGTTGATTACGGGATCGTTTGCCTCTGCGGGCAGAACGCTTCTAGATCCAATGCTGGGTTTGTTGCCGTTCCATAGTTCCCGCCCCAGCGGCGTGTAAGGTGGCTCACGGTCAGCCTTGCCATCTTCCGGCACTGCCTTGGAGCCGTAGAACTGCACGCCATCAAGCGGCCCGTTGGCCGGCTCCCAAGTTCCGGAAATGTCGCGGCGCGGAGCGGGAGCCTTCTGACCCTGCATGGGAGCGGTTATGGGTCGCCCCCAACCGTCGACGTCAATTGGTGCCGGGGCGACCGAAGCGGTCTTCTGCTCCTTCGGCGTTCCTGATTGTGGAGGCGCTGTTTGACCACGCATGAGCGCTGAAAATGTCAACACGGCGATCCCAAGTCTTGAGGCAACGAGGCGCGTCAGCATCGAGGCAGCCTTTTTCATAGTCCTCGGAGACCTATTGGCGGTCTTTGTTTGCAGGCGGGTCTCTAGAGGGATCGCTGGCGGGACTGCCAACTAACTTGTTGTATTCCACATAGTCTGACGGTGAACAGATCATCTCCCGGACATCGAAATCCGGCGGCTGCAGCTTCATGGGGAATCTGTCCATGGCCAACCAGGGTTTTGTATACATCTTCGGATCGTCAATTTGTACCGTCCACTCCAGATGGTCATGGTCCACGCGATGGAATCGCTCCTCCACGCGCAGATCGCCACTATGCGGACGGCCAGCATGATCCACCCAAGTTCTGTCATCCGTCCCATTGCTCTCGACGACGAGCGTGTAATCATCCACCCACTTGCCGACCGAATAGCCGTACCACCTAGGTTCGGGATCTTTGGGGAGATCGCGCCCGTCGGTCCAGATGACCCGCCATACCCGGTCGAATTCATACAGAATGACCACCGACACAGGCGTCTGAAGAATCTGCGTCGTCCTTAATTGAAAAAGGTCTTCGCGAGGGAATCCCTGAGGATCACATATGATTTCCGGATCATTTGTCTCCGTAGGGGGAACCATTCTCGCTCCATTGCTCGGCTTGGTTTGGCTATAAGCCCCCAGTCCCAGAGGAGTGTAAGGTGGCTCATGTCCCGGCTTGCCGTCTACCGGCAAGGCCTTCGCGCCGAGGAACTGGCCTCCGTCATCTGGCCCGTTTGCCGGGTCCCAGGTCCCGGAAATATCATGTCGTGGAGCAGGGGCCGATGGATTCGGATTCTTCACGGGTCGAGGTATCGGCCGTCCCCAGCCATCGTAGTCTACGGGCGCGGGGGCAGCGGGGACTGCCTGCTGGACCTTTGGCATTCCTGATTGTGGCGGCGCTCCTGATTTGGGCGCGACGGCTTGAGAATGCGCAAGCGATGAAAATATCAAAACTGCGAGTAGAAGTCTCGGGGCCACAAGGCGCTTCAGCATCGCGGAAAGCTTTTCCATAGCCGTGAGAATCTATTGGTGGCCCTTGTCGCTAGCGGGATTGCCAATCAATTTGTTGTATTCCGCAAACTCTGACGGCGAACAGATCATCTCCCGGACATCGAAACTGGGTGGCTGCAATTCGAACTGCAACTTGTCGAGGGCTACCCAAGGTTTTGTATACATCTGGGGATCATCGATCGTCACCGTCAGCTCTAAATGATTCTGGTCCACGCGGTGGTAGCGCTCCTCGATGCGCAGATCGCTGCTATGGGGACGACCCGCTCGATCGATCCATGTTCTTTCGTCCAGCCCCGTCGTCTGTACGACTAGCGTGTAATCATCCACCCACTTGCCGACCGAATACCCGTACCATCTTGGTTCGGGGTCCTTGGGGAGTTCTCGCCCGTCGGTCCAGACGACCCGCCAGACCTTGCCAAACGTGTACATGAGGAACACCTTCTCCGGCGTCTGAATGATCTGCGTCGCCCTTAGTTCGTAGAGGTCTTCGCGGGGCATCCCCTGGGGATCGCAGGTTACTACTGGATCATTTGTCTCCGCAGGAAGGACGCTTCTCAGTCCATTGCTCGGCTTTGCGCGGTTCAAAGCTTCCTGCCCCAAAGGAGTGTAAGGCAACCGATGTTCTGGCCTGCCGTCTTCGGGCATGGCCCTCGCGCCGAGTTGCTGGATTCCGCCGTCGCCCGGGTCCCAGGTTCCAGAAATGTCATGGCGTGGAGCGGGTGCACTCTTCTGACCGTTTGTCGATGCGGTTACCGGCCGTCCCCAACCATCGTGGTCTAGCGGAGCGTGGCCAGCAGTGGCTGCCGTCTGAACCTTGGCCGTTGCTGATTGTGGCGGCGCGACTTGAGCACGGGCGAGAGGTGACGCTATCGATAGCACTAGTACAAGTCCCGAGACAATAAGAGGCTTTAGCATAGTGGGAACCTTTTCATTGTCCAAAATCCCACATTGAATTCCAACTCGGAAACAAAGGCACCCTGACAAAGTCACACCCGATCGCGCCTGAGCGACCCCTCACTGTTTGGGAGGGTCGTCCGGGTTGTAGGGCGGTAGCTGCGGGATCACACGGCCGGCCAGTTTCTGGCCAGTGGGCAGCACGACGTCCACGATGCGTCCGATCGGCTTGCCATTTTTGACGGTTATCATGGTTACCGTGACTTCATCGCCGAGCTTGAAGGATGTCTTGGTCCAGCCCGAGTGGGTCATTGTTGTCGGATTTTCAGTCTCCGCGCCCCAATGCACCACTTGGCCATGATCATCTGTCACGTCAAACTGAAGTACGCAATGAGGATTGGCCCAAAACCATTGTGTGACCGTCCCTTTGAGCGTAATTTTGTTCTCCGTGTCATACGCCGCGTTGCCGTGGTGGGCGGACAGCGGAAGAGAAAGAACGGAAACACACATCAGGGTAAAAAAAACAAGGAACTTGCGTTTCAAGGGTCACCCCCTCTTAATGAGTATAGAACTTCCATCGTCAGGTTGGATCCGGCCGATCCTTAGAAACTGGATGTGATTTTAAGGATAGCTTTGCACACAGTCAAGCGCACTTCGACTGGGAATACTGGGAATGGGTCAAGCCCACTATCCGCGTATCACCGAAGAGACTCATACGCTCGCGATTAAATTTAGAGAGCGCATGGGGCTTCCATTCCGCTCTCCAACCTGCCCATCCGAAATTCTTGCACCTGAGCGCGGGAGGTTTCCGGCGAAAGACCGGAGCCTGCCGGTTCTGGGACTTTGAAAAGACCGGCCGTTGCCGTTAGCTTAGCGCTAGTTTGTATTTTTTGGAGGTACAGGCGTCAGGAAGTACTGGTGTGTGGCGATTTCGTTCGTTTGGTAAATCCGTCCACGCGTCGAGCAACTTGAATCAGCGTGGGGATCAGTTCCGTTGCCGCCGCAGACTTGGGCACAAATCCATCGGACAACTGGTGCGTTGCAAGGATGGTCAGGAACACGATTTTGGTTCGGTGCAATTTGCGAATCTTGGACGCAGTGATGGCGCCATTCATTCCGGGCATATTGATGTCGAGAAGAACGATGTCCGGCTTTAACTCGCCGACCTTCTCAATGGCCTCATTACCGTCCCTAGCCACCCTAGCCTCACCGCATACGTGGAAGGAGTTCAAATCCAGCAGCGACCGATGGCCGTCCGCGCGGCAGGGTTGTCGTCGACGACGAGCATTCGGGCGGCCAATTTTCCACTCCTAGGCCCAACTGCCAGGGGCCGCAAAGCTCCGGGACGGGACGGGGCGGGGCGGATAAGGATATAGTCTCTACCAGAGGTCTGTCAGTTCAATACGGGGTGGACGGGGGAGACCGTAGATTCCTTTGCGGCTCTTCGCCTGCGGGATGCACAACTCACCTATCATCCAGAAACGAAGAGGATTACTCATCTTTGGGCAGAAGACGATTGATCGCCGAGATCAACTCTTTGCCGCTCCGGGATTTCTCGATGAAAACGCCATCCCCGAAGAGGCGGGCCAAGTGAGCGGCCTCTTCTGCGGTGTAGTGACTGCTGATCAGGATGATTTTCGTTTCTGGTGCTAATCGGCGAATCTCGTAAGCCGCCTCGATGCCGCCCATTTCCGGCATGACAATATCCAACACGGCCACCTGCGGTTTCTCCTTGCGGATTCGCTCGAGAGCTACCTTGCCGTTTTCAGCCTCACAGATTTTCCAATGCGGTTGCTGAGTCAGCAGCGAGCGCAGGGTGCGCCGTACCAACGGCTGGTCGTCGGCCACGAGGATCTTGGCAGGTAGTGCCACGTTATCTCTGGCAAGGGCGAGGCAGCGGGCGGGGCCCAGCGTTGCCGATAGTATAGCTAAAGTAGGCTGCCTGTCTGTGCAATAAGCAAAATACTGTAGATTGGCGCTTAGACTCTCTCGATACTCAATAATTGCGGGAAGAGTCCTACGACGTCTCCCGCCTTGGGCATGGCTGGGCGTCTATGACAAGCCGGCAGCCGGCAACAACGCCATTGCCATATGTTGTGGCACAAGAAATTCGCACGGCATGTTCGTGCCATAAATTAGCAGATTAGGAACAGGTGGGGCATGGCCCGCCCGCTCTACCCTCTTTTTCGGGGTATTTTGTCTTTTGGGCGCAGCGATATTCCAGGCGCCAATACCTTGTGGCGGGCTAACATTCAATGAAGGAATCTCTGCGTATCGGATTGTTCCTGGCCGTGGCGGGGCTGGTTTACGCCAACGCGCTGCGGAACGACTTCACGATGGATGATGGCATCTACATCCTTGGCAATCCGCAAGTGACCCATTCATCGATGCGAGGGCTGTTCGCTCCGCACGGGGTCAGTAACGTATTCAGGCCGGTAACGTTCGCTAGTTTCGCTCTGAACTGGCGGCTCGGCGGAGCGCGGCCCTTTGGCTTTCATCTGTTCAATCTGATCCTGCACGTGGGCGCCAGTCTGCTGCTGTGTCTGCTGCTAGAGGCGCTGCTCGGTGCCTCTCCCGCAGGTAAGGCCGTGGCCTTCGCTGCGGCGTTGGTGTTTGCCGTGCATCCGCTGCATACCGAGGCAGTATCCTCCGTGGTGGGACGCGCGGAACTGCTTGCCGCTGGCTTCCTCTTTGCGGCATGGATCTTGCACCTGAGCGATCAGCAAATCCCGGCGCTGATCTGCTTTATTCTGGCGCTGCTGTCGAAGGAATCCGCCGTGATCTTCCTGCTACTCGTGCTAGTGGGCGATTATGCACGCGGGAAATGGAAACCGCCTCTTCGTTACGCGCTGATTGCGGGAGTTACGTTGTTGTACCTAGGAGTTCTTTGGAAAGTACAGGGAGGGCGATTCGGCCCAATGAGCATCTCTCGGCTCGATAATCCCCTTCTTGTCATTCCCGCACGATGGCGAATTCTCAACGCCCTCCGCGTAGCGTGGAAGTACGCGGCGCTCCATTTCTATCCGGCCAAACTCTCCTGTGACTACTCCTTTAACACGATTCCGATCTATCTCAATTGGCGCCATACGCTGCCTGCGTTGCTCGCGACGCTCGCCGTGATCGGCGCGTGGACATGGGCGCTTTGGAAGCGGCGAAGGGGGCTGATCCTGGCTGGCGGAATCTATTTCGGAGGTTTTGCGGTCACTGCGAACATCCTGATGCCCACCGGAACGATTATGGGCGAGCGTCTGGCATACCTTCCGTCGGCGGGATTTTGCTTGCTGGCGGCCTTGGGATGGAACTGGTTGCTGGAGCGGGAGCGAACCGTAGCGCTGGCGGCTTTGACAGCCGTTGTGGCAGCCCTTGGCATGCGAGCGATGGTGCGCAACCAGGATTGGCGAGACAATCTGAGTCTCTATTCCGCCGGTGTGCACGTCTCGCCGGGCAGCGCAAAAATGCACAGTAACCTGGGAGGCGAATACATGGCTTCAGGGCAGCGGGATTTGGCCGCAGGCGAATATCAAACTGCGCTGCGCATCAACCCGGATTATCCTGACGCGCTCGCCGGTTACGGTCTTTTGGAAGCGTGGAGGGGACATAACGACGCTGCAGGACGCATGTTGGAGCGTGCGTTTTATATGAGCGACCGGAAGAATCCCAACTACGATTTCCTGGCCGTTAATTACGCGGCATTGTTGATGCAGACCAACCATATGGAAGGCGCGCTTAACGTGCTGAATCGCGAGACCACGGAATCGCCCAACTACTCGCGGGCCTGGTCCAACCGCGCTGTGATTCGTTACAAGCAGGGAGAGCCGGCCCTTGCCCGCGCCGACGCGGAAGCGGCTCTGCGCCTCGATCCGGAAAATACGCAGGCGCAAAATCTTTTGCGAGTGCTGGGCGGCTCGGGGCAGTCCGCCTCTCCAAGATAGCGAAACTGCAATCGATCCGGCCCTGACCCCCGTTCCTAAATTTTGGGTGTGGCTA
>QHYS01000020.1 GCA_003223325.1 Acidobacteriota bacterium | reverse complement strand
CCAGGAGACAACCGTCTTAATCATTGACTGCCGAAGCCATGCGGCAAATCCGGACGGATCGAATCGAATGGACCCGCCAACCCTGATATGGGGCATTTTGTTGCTAGCGACGAGACTGTTAATCTGACGCACGCTGATATGCAGAACTTTCGCTACTTCTGATACGGTGAGAGCGGTTGTTCTCTTCTCGAGAGAATCGACGAGGTTCATACTGACCCCGGTCTGGTAGGGGCCGATCTTTCCCATTCGCCAGAGCGGGCGATGGTTTGTGGATAATCGTTCAGTTCGCGTGCTTAGTCCAGCAATTTCCGAATAAAACAATAATCAAATGCTAAAGCCGAGGCCTGCCGTCGACCGCCACTGTCCGGGGTTCGTGTCAAATTTTTGCGAAACCGCAACAAACCACTCCAATCGGGTTTGACGGCCAGTGTAGAATACCGGACTTAGCCTCTTCGTCCCCATCGGGGTCTTCAGTTGTCGCAGCATCGTGGCAATCCCGCCTTTGCACCAGATCTCACCCTGGAGGTTAGAACCATGTCTGCCCTAAGTGCTCGCGTGTTTCGCTCTATGTCGAGTGAAGCATGGCTCATCTCGAAGAGTCTCAACCAGTTCCTGCCAAACGGAGCATTGCCTCACCCGACTTGGGCACCGGGCCGGCTGCTTAGGAGTTGGGAAAGGGCGCCCATGACGACTGGTGTTCCCAGAAAGACCTGTTCTCTGTGCCCGGATTGCAACAGGGAGGCCGTTGAGGAGGTGATCAGCGGACAAATGGCGGTTAAAGAATTCAGAGATCGGCCCGGAATTATTGAGGCAGACATTGTAGAGGAGGCTGGACGAATTCTGATGCGGAAGACATGTGCAAAGCACGGTCCATTTGAAGATTTGCTTTCCACCCACCCAACCTTTTTCCGAAGAATGGAAAGCCTTGCTTTCGGCAGGGACTTTGAGTGCTCCGACGACAGGCAAGTGCACGATCACGGCGCGAGCGGCATCAGGCGAGGCCGCGGTACCTATCTCATCGTTGATCTAACAAACCGCTGCAACATGGTCTGCTCGCCGTGCTACATGGATGCCAATGCCACCAGCTTTGTCCACGAACTGGACATGGAGGACGTCAAGGCAATCTTCGAGCGCGCTGTTTCTTTCAAACCTCAACGCGAAATCAACGTTCTATTCTCCGGGGCGAAGCAACGCTCTCCCCAATTTTCCTTGATGCGATCAGCCACGCGAGGAGCATGGGTTTCCACCGACTCCACGTCACCACGAATGGGATCCGCTTTGCCCAGGACAGCAACTTTGCGGTTCGCGCGAGGGAGGCCGGGCTGCACGGTGTGTACCTCCAATTCGACGGAACAACAGAAGAAAAGAACAAACATCGAGGTGTTGGAAATTACCTGGAAGTCAAGCATCGCGCGCTTGAGTACATTGCCGCAGCCGGGATGAAAACCACACTCCACGTGAGTGTCGTGAACGGGCTGAACAATGACGGAATTGGCGACATCGTTCGCTTTGTGAGCGAAAACGTGGAGCGAGTTCATGGCGTCATTTTCCAGCCGATCATGTTCTGCGGCCGAGATGAGAACGTAGCGCCGGACGAGCGTTACATGCGCCGTTACCCGCTCTCGCAAATCGCATACGACTTGCAATCCCAAACCTCGATTGGCTGGGAACCAATGCGGGATTGGTTTCCGGTCTCGTCCTACGGAGCGTTCGCGCACTTGTGCGACGTGCTTGACCCTGGCGCCGAGTTGGGGAGCCTCTTCAATGACATTCATCCCAATCATGGAGTCTTCAGCCCGGTACTAATGAATGCACACACAGCGGAGATGATTCCCGTGGGCTCGTTCTTTAACTTCGAGCAATTCATAAGGGACATCGTGCGGATAACAGATTCGGGCAGGGCTGCGGCCATCACGAAGTCGCTACTGTCCTTGTCCGTCATCCGCAACTTTGATCCCGAGAAAGCTCCGTCTGGCTTTGGGCTTCGCCAGGTTCGCGACCTGCTTGAGGATTGCTTTTATCGTGTCGCGGGCAACAGCGAGCACTGGTCTCAGCGCGCTTACTCGTACAACGGTCCGTGGAAGCTAGTCATGGTCAGCGCGATGATCTTTCAGGACCTGTACAACTACGACCTTTCAACGATTTCTGATTCGACAACTCCGGTCGCAACACAGGAAGGCGAAATCAACTTCTGTGCTTACAATGGCGGCCGCTGGCGCAACGTCGTCGAACATTTGCATCAGACCGCAAGCTTGGCGTCATGGCATCGCACGCATCCTCGGCACCAAATCTATGCTAACGGGAAGCATGTCGACCTTGGCCACGGATCAGCGACCTCGGCGCAACTGGTTCAAATAGAAAGCAATGTTTAGAGGGGATTGTGAATAGCGTGACAGATACTGAAGGCAAATTTCTCGGGGATGTGCCCTCAGAAATCAGGGAGGTGCTTGACTGGTATAGTCGGGCCCGTGTGCTGCAAGCTCCAGACCCGGAAATCAGCGAATTCGCAAGTAAATTCCTGGGCGGAATGCTTGACGACGGTGCAGTTTTCCCCCGTAGCTCAACAGTTACGCCTGCGCAGACCCTTGCGTTGGTACTGGTGCACCATCGCCGCAGTAGTGGTGAAGATCCAGGCGCATGGCTCAACCTGGGAATCGCTTTGCGACGAATGGCCCTTTATCGGACACAGGATTCCGAGTCCGTTAATCGCCGGCGTCTGCAGCTTGCATTGGAGGCGTTTGACCGTTGCCTGCGCTTAGAGCCGGGCAATATCGCCAAGAACATTCGGGCGTGGACAGGCAAGGCTTTCACATACCACCAACTGGGTCTATACGACGAGGAAGTGTCTTGTTGTTCGCGGGCCTTGAATTCGGATAGGTCGGACCCGAAACTCTGGCTGTTCTATGGCTTTGCCCTTAAGGCGACCGGCAGGAAATCGGAGGCACTCTCGGCCATGGATAACGCCTAGGACCTGCGTGATGTTTTCGCGGGAGTGCGGACGGCTTTGCCCAGGTGTGGAGAGGTGGTTTGCTTATGAGGCCAATTCATTCTGATCGATTGAACACAAAGAGAGCCCACAGGGGTTTCGCTGCTGGCGTAAAGAAGACCCTGCAAGAAACGGGCCAAGTACTTCCGGTACCTCCAGGTGTTTCCCCAAGACTACTGGATGCGGAGCCGCTTTCATTTCTTGTGCCCCCAGGTCTAGATCGGGCGTTGGGCTACAGAGGAAACCTTCGTTTTGTTCAGTTTGGGTATTCCACCAACACTGGGCAGTTTGAGTATTGCGATGGAGGGGATGATATACCCTCCACCGGGGAGAGCGTATGGAGATGGTTTCTACGTCACCCAGTGATTTCTCCCCATCTGCCTGAAAGCAAATACCCCACCCTCTATGGAGTTTTTCCGCCCGGAGAACCACGACCGACGCTTGATGAGATCATGACGAAGGGGGCTCCCTTTCCGTTACACGATGCTCCAGCGCACCATTATTTGCTGTTAGATCGGCAAGACCTGAAGGCATACGTTGCGCGGAGGGACCAAACCCTGATTTTCTTCGCACTCGCGCATCCCGATGGCGATGACCCGCATACAGTCTTTGTTGACGATCTGTTGATGAGCCCAGGCACCGAAGATTACAAACAGGCACCATCTGCGGCTTGCGTGGAACAGGTGCGGCGGTTCCTGGACGCTCAGTTGGAAGCCTCCAGGGTGGTTTGAGGAGGCTCCTCTTTATAGTGAGGGCTAGTGAGGGACCCGTACGCTGCTGCGCAGCGGCTGAAGGATGACACGTCACCCCAGGATGGGTAACGCGCGTTAACATTCGTTAAACTATCGTTAACTATTTGAAAAGGCTATAAGCTAACTGGAAAAACACCTGGCAGGAGTAGAAATATGGTTCACGAACGTTAACTTGTTGATTCAACTAGTCCACGGCGGTTTTGCGTTCGAGTGACGATCGTATTACACAGGTGTGCAAGGAGCGAGCTAATGGTCCGGCCTTCTCTCCGAACAAGATCTGTGGGCGCGAGATTGACGGCCGCAGAATACGCCTCTTTGGAGCGCCAAGCCGAAGCGAGCGGCCAGAGCTTGAGCGAGTGGTGCCGTGAGGTGATGTTGGCCAGCGTCAATGGACAGGCGCCGAAAAACCGGCAATCCGTCGGCACCGAAGTGCAGGCGGTCATGGCCGAGATCGTCGCATTGCGGACCATCTTGCTCAATGTGATTTACAAGCAGGCCAACGGTGAGAGTCTGACTGCGGAAGAAATGCAACGGCTCATTGAACGCGCCGATGCAGATAAGCTCAAGAAAGCTGCAGATCGCCTCCAGCAGGGAAGCAAGTCGAGCTCGACCTAAACGACCGGCGAAATATTGTTCTCACTTTTTGCCCACTTCGGTGTTTCTTAGATAGTGGGATCGATACCTCCGACGTGGGGGTGGTGGATGAGCAACCTTTGGGCTCGTTCGGAACGTCCTGTCCGGTTCCGTTCACGCCTTTCCGTTCCCGTCCTAGCAGTGTGTGTTGGCCTTGTCATCTAGATCTACATGAACGCAATGGTCTGGACACCTCTGCAACGCTACTACTGGAACGAATACTTGAATACTGAAATGTTCCAAGGGCCACGGGGCGACTACTCGATGCTTGAGATCGTCGACCGCCGCGGTCAACACCGAATGGCCACGGAGTCGGACGTTGTGCCTGCAGCGAAACGTGGACGCCAGTTTATCCCCTTTGTCTTGTCAAACCAGGCGCGCCAAGCTGGCGCAGTGGATTTGGTTGTGGACACGGTTCATTACGGAAGCGCACAGATGAACGAGCAACTCGGCCAACGGATCACCTGGCCAGGATGGGCCGGCACAATCTCTGTCTTGGGCGTTGGCATGGTGTGGTCGTTCCGCCGTCAGCGCATGCGCCGCAATTTGGGCGAGGCTGGCCGAAGGCTCAAAGGCCCGCAGATTATCACGGTCAAGGAGTTTAATCGGTGGAGCAGAGCTGACGGTATCGGCTTCTCGACGAGGACCAGAGGTGAGGTGGTTTGCATCCCGCGCTCGTTTGAGAGCAGCCACATAATGATCATGGGCGACTCAGGCACCGGCAAGAGCGCTCTTCAGCGGCAACTACTCATGCAGATTATGGAGCGCCGTGAGACGGCCATTGTTTACGACCCGGCGCTTGAATACACGCCCCAGTTTTACCGTCCTGAACGTGGTGACGTCATCCTCAATCCACTCGATGTGCGCTGTCCCTACTGGTCGCCGAGCGACGAAGTAGTTCATGAGGCAGAGGCATTGACGTTGGCGACTTCATTGTTTCCCGATAAACCGACAGAGAACACGTTCTTCGTAGATGGGCCGCGAAAGATTTTCGCCTACCTACTCACGCTGAAGCCGACACCGGACGAACTCGTCTGGTGGATGAGCCAGGAAGACGAGCTCGATCGGCGACTAAAAGGCACGGAGCTTGCGACGTTCGTCTACCGGGGTGCAGGCCCGCAGCGTGGAGGAGTCTTGGGCGCGCTGAATATGGTTGCAGATAGCCTGAAGACGTTGCCCAAGGAAAATGACACCACACAGCGCTGGACGACTGTGGAATGGTCGCGCCACCAGTCTGGCTGGCTGTTTATCACCTCCATCCCGCGGTTCCGCGAGAGATTACTTCCGCTCACCAGCCTGTGGCTGGACACTCTGGTGCTACGTCTCATGAACCAAGGAGAGCCAAGCACACGACGAGCATGGTTCGTCCTTGACGAGCTTGCTAGCCTGCAGCGATTGCCACAGCTACATACGGCGCTGACCGAGAACCGCAAGTCCAACAACCCGGTAGTCATCGGGTTCCAGGGCCGCAGCCAGCTTGAAGTGCGATATGGGCACGAGGCGGAAGCGATGCTTTCGCAACCGGCGACGAAAGTGTTTTTGCACACCAGTGAGCCGCGCGCGGCGAAGTGGATCTCGGACACGATCGGCGAAGTGGAAATCGAGCGTCTAAAGGAAGCAGTTAACAAGGAACAGGGTCCTTATCTGAGGAGATCGAAGAGCCATTACTCCGAAAGGCGCACCGAGCCGTTAATCCTGCCTTCCGAGATCAGTGGGCTGCCCCGAATGCACGCGCTAATGAAAGTGGACAATTTCGTCGTACCTTTCAGCTTCCCCTATGTTGACGTACTC
>QHYS01000217.1:3684-4183 GCA_003223325.1 Acidobacteriota bacterium | reverse complement strand
GCAAATCCGGGCACAGGCGTTGCGGGATATAGCTGCATTCAATGCCCAGGGGCGAAGAGTTGGCCAGGCGGATACGCCACACCTTGAAGAGGGACTCGCCGGGTGCGACCTGCAGCGCGATCGCAATTTCCTCATTAGCTGGCACCACTTCGAAGGAGAGGAGCTTAGAGCGCGGCCGCAGCCCTCTGGCTGTCATCTCTTCGGTGAAGGAGAGCACCTGGCGAATGTTTTTCTCCAACTTGCTGGCGGAGACGAACGTGCCTTTGCCCCGCTGGCTGTAAGTAATGCCCAAGTCGCAAAGGGATTTCAGGGCCTGTCGCGCAGTCATGCGGCTGACGCCCAGGCGGGCTGCGATTTCCTGCTCCGAGGGCACGGGTTCGCCGGCTCTGAGTGCTCCGGAGCGGATCTGCTCCAGCAGGCGTTGCTGGATCTGGTAGTAGAGGGGAATGACACTACGGCGGTTGAGTGCAGAAAACGTCATCCCATCACTCCCACAGTT
>QHYS01000217.1:0-3579 GCA_003223325.1 Acidobacteriota bacterium | reverse complement strand
CGGCTTGTCAGCCCAAACTGGCTCGCAGTCCGGTCTGCGGCAGACTTACACCGCTGCGGAAGCTGCGTTCAAGCGCCACCAGTGGGACTTGGCCCAGCAATTGTTCGAGCAGGTGCTGGCCGAGGCTTATGGCGAGAGGGGCCGCCTGCTGGAATCAGAGAACCAGTTTGCTGCTGCGGTTGGTGATCTTGAGTGGGCCGGCAAGCTGCGGCCGCGCAACTTCGACGTCGAGTATCACCTCGCCCTGGCCTATTCCGGCAACGGGCAGTATGAGTCGGCAGAACAGATCCTCAGCCGCCTCCAAGCCCGGCGGTTTCGCCGGGCTGACGTTCTAGCTGCGCTGGGGCGAGCGGAGTCGTCGCTCGGAAAATTTCAGCTCGCGCGTAAACACCTGCAGCAAGCTCTACTCCTGAATCCCGCGGATCATCTGTCCGCGTACACGCTAGGATTGGTCTTGCTGGCGCAGAAAGATGTGTCTGCAGCCACCCGCGTCTTTGTCCGCCTCCAAAAGGCGCTGGGCGATTCGGCGCGGTGGCGGCTTCTGCTGGGGAGAGCTTATTTCGACAACAGCTACAACCAGCAGGCGGAAGTCGAACTGCGGCGCGCACTCGCGCTCGACCCAGGCATTCATTTCGCCCACCACCTGCTGGCCTTGTGCGTTCTGCGGCAGGATCTGCCGGGAGCGCGAGAGGAAGCACAACGCCACCTCGAAGTGGAAATCAGCAATCATCCGGGCGAGGAAGCGCCCGTGTTTATGCTCGGCGTTGTGCTGGAGTCGAGGCGGGACTGGGCCGGGGCACGCTCCTATCTGGACGCGGCGCAGAAGTTGGCTCCCGAAGAAGCTGGTGTTTACCTGCATCGCGGCCACGTGGAATTGGAAGCAGGCGATGCTAGCGCCGCCGCAGCCGATCTTGAGCACTGGCTCACGGTTGATCCCGACGACAGCGCCAAAGCGGAATCGGGGCAGGCGCATTTTCTTCTCAGCCGCGCTTACCTGGCGCTCGGGCAAACCGATAAGAGCCTTGCGGAGGCGAAGAAGGCGCAGAGCCTGAGTTCCGAGCACGCCACTTGGGAACGCGAGAAGATGGCACAGCTGCTCTCACCCAAGTCATCCCTGGATTCTGCCAGCAACACCCATGCCCTGGTGAATTGGACCGAACTGCAGCCACCCAACATCGCCGCCGCCAGCCAACTGAAGGAGCTGTACACGAAGGTGCTGGCCAACAGCCACGACCGGCTGGCGATCATCGCCGCCAACCGCAACAATCTGGAGGAGGCGGTTCGACACTTCGAACGCGTCTCGCAGATCCAACCCAATTTCCCGGGAATCGATTTCAACCTGGGGCTGGCGGCGTTTCGCACCCAGCGGTTAGCGGAGGCGGTTGCCGCCCTGCAGCGGGCGGCCAAAGCAGACCCCGCCAACGATCTCCTTCGACAACTGCTGGGGCGCGCAGAATTCGAGTATGGCGACTGCGACGCCGCCATTCCCGACCTGGAGGCCGCGCTCACAGCTCAGCCTGACGATCCCGGTCTCCTGCTCTCCTTGGGAACGTGCTTGGGACGCGCCAACCGCGAGAGCGAGGCAGAACTGGTGTTTGCGCGCTTGCTCAAGGCGCACGCAAACAGTCCGGAGCTGCACATGTTCTTGGCCCAGGGCGCCTATGCGATGAATCGCATTCCAGACGCGCGCACCGAATTCAACAATGCTCTCCTGCTCGACCCGCACACGCCAGACGCCCACTTTTACCTGGGCATGATGGCGCTGCCGCAGGCGGATTTTCTCACCGCCGAGCGGGAGTTCCGGGCAGAACTCGAATCCTATCCCGGCAATCAGAAAGTGCGCTATCACTTGGCATTTGCGCTGCTGCGTGAACAGAAACGAGACGAGGCGATGCGATTGTTGGAAGAGGTTACGCAGGCCGCGCCGGGCTACGCCCAGGCCCACTACTCCTTTGGTAAGACTCTGGTGGAGG
The DNA here is from genome assembly GCA_003223325.1 of Acidobacteriota bacterium. Taxonomy (GTDB): domain Bacteria; phylum Acidobacteriota; class Terriglobia; order Acidiferrales; family UBA7541; genus Palsa-189. The sequence goes on along the minus strand of QHYS01000217.1, from coordinate 1,606 downwards.
AAGGTCAACTGGTACGCGGAATCGCTGAACTTGAAGAAGCGGTTCGGGACGACCCCGGGAAAGCGTACAGCCATTATCAGTTGGGGCGCGCATATATGCGGCAAGGCAAGCTCGCCGATGCGCGGCGAGAACTGGAATTGGCTGCCAAACTGAAGGATGAGGAACGAAATCACCAGCCGGCGGCGAGTGCCGACCCCGATCTGAGGCAATGATCAACGGCGCGGGGGCATGACCCTGGTCATGCCTCTTCCCTCTTCGACAAACACGAACTGGTTAACACCGGGACCACGCAAGCTCTCGATCTGGCCATCCGGCCAATGGATTTCCACCAGGTCTACCTTGCCGCGTCGTCCCAGCCCAAAATGCAGGCGTTTGTCGCTCGACGAGAGATAGCTGTCACCGGCGCGCACTTCGTCCCACTGCACCAGATCGCCAGAGACCAACTTGACCCGGGCGCCGATGGCCTCGCAGTTCCGGCCGCGGCCGGTCAGCTTCAGAGTGACCCAGTTGTTGCCATTGCCGCCATCGTTTCTCAAAATCGTGGGCTTGCCATCCAGATTCTCTACTACCGCATCGATATCGCCGTCGTTATCAATATCCCCAAAGGCTACGCCCCGGCTGACGCGCGGCACCGTCAGGCTTTCTCCAGACTGGGCGGACACCTCCGAAAAGGTGCCATTGTGTTCGTTGTGAAACAAGAGCATGCGCTGACGATAGCTGGTGCCCACGCTGGCGTTTTCCATCTGGGGATAAACGTGGCCGTTTACTACCAGCAGGTCGCCCCAGCCATCGTTGTCATAATCAAAGAAACCGGTTCCCCACCCTACATATGGGACGCTGATCGCGGCGAGTCTGGCAGCATAGGAGACGTCCGTGTAGGACAACGGGGCGTCGTGTCGGTAGAGGGTGTTGTATTCGTCGGAAAAATTGGTGACAAACAGAGCCAGGAGCCCGGTATGCAAGTAATCGCCCACCGCAATGCCCATAGAGCCCTGTTCCTGGCCGTCTTCGCCAACGGCGGTGCCGGACGCAAAACCAATATCGGTGAAGGTGCCGTTGCGGTTGTTGTGATAGAGAAAATTCGGACCCGTGTCGTTGGCCACATAGAGATCGGGCCAGCCATCCCCATCAATATCGGTCCAGACCACGCCCAGCCCGAAGCGCCCGTCCGGGTCAGACACACCCGTTTTGACGCTTACGTTGCTGTAAGTCCCGTCGCCATTGTTGTGGAACAGGGAGTCGCCCGCTCCCGGCAGGCCGCGCGGACCGCATTGCACCGCCACCCCCTTGTACTGGCAGAACTTGCCCTTTCCAAACTGCGGCACGTCCGAGAGTTTGAAATCCACGTAATTAGCGACAAAAAGGTCGAGGGCGCCGTCCCGATCGTAATCGGCGACTGCCGCTCCAGTCGACCAGCGACGGTCATCCACGCCCGCCTTAGCAGCGATGTCGGTGAAGGTGCCGTCACCATTGTTGTGGTACAGGTGGTTGGACCCAAGGCAGGTGACATAAAGGTCTTCGTAGCCGTCGCCGTCAAAGTCCGCGGCCACAACCCCCATGGCCCAACCTGGATAGGCCAGACCGGATTTTTCGGTGACGTCAGTGA
>QHYS01000216.1 GCA_003223325.1 Acidobacteriota bacterium | reverse complement strand
CTCAGAAGCAAACAAGGGAATGGCGCAACCTTCCACAGCGAGCCTGTAGACTCTATCCCCCCAAAACCAGCAGTCAAGAATTTTTATGCTGTATGGCCAAGGTTCGCCGCCATCAATCTCTGGCGGTCCAGCACCAATTGGACCACCACACTGGACCAGTCTCATTCCGCCGCTGACACGTATCCACCCAAAGCAACAAGAGTTGCCAACAACTCCACCGAGGACTCGTCCACCGTCGCAGCAACATCGGAAAAACGTGCAATCGTCATGTTCACACCTCCACAGCATCAAAGTTCACCGAGTGGCACGTCACTCTGCTTTGGTGGTTTGGATTTGTGGCTTCGGCGCTACAGGACTTTGTGGTTAGAACCGGGGGTGGCTTCTCTTTGAGTGCCGTACTCTACATCAACTTTTTCCCTATTACAAGACCACACCAACTTCGGTAGCGTCAAGCATGTTGTGTAAATTCCTTGAGGGGTTTCCTCTCGTAGGAGCGATTCAGGTGTGCCATCACACCGAAAATGATGCGCTCGCAACTGGCCGGATTGGTGAAGCTGGAGATGGGCCGAGTGCGGCGGCGGACTTCCCGGAAGGCGCGTTCGATCACGTTGGTGGTACGCACTTTCTTCCAGTGTGCTTCCGGCGTAGCGAAAAAATTCAACAACTCCTCCAGGTCCCGCTCCACACAAGCCACCGCCGCCGGCCGACGCTTTCCCCAGCGCGCCACCCAAAGACGAAAGGCGCGTTGGGCTTGGCCGCGATTGCGCCCAGCAGCGCTGCACGCGCGCCTGTGGGATAGACCAACCCGACCGCCGCGGCCAACCCGGCGATCCATCGGTGATGATTAAGCGCAGCAGGCTTCCGGCCAGCCCGCGCAGATACAGATCCTGCAGGAAGGCCGTCCAAGCGGCTTCGCTTTCTTCCTGCGCCAGCCGATAAGCCAGCAACTCGCGCTGTCCTGTTGTGGTGATCCCGTAGGCCGCTAGCACCACGCGCCGCCGCACTTTCCCACCCACATCGCGCACTTTCAGCACCACTCCATCCAAAAATACGTAGAGATAGTTATCCCGCAAACAGCGGCGATGAAACTGCTCCACCGCACCATCCAACCCCCGCGCGATCCGTGAGATGGTCTGCGCCGAGTAGGCTTCTCCTAGCACCGGCTCGAGCACCGGACCGACCTGGCGGGTGGAAATGCCTCGCAGAAACGCCTCCCGGATCAGCGCATGCACCGCCTCTTGGCGGCGCTGGTAGCGCGGCAGCAACTCGCTGCGGTATCCCCGCCGCGTCCGCGGCACCCGCAGCCCACATAACAACCCCAGCCGCGTCCCCAGATCGCGGCGGTAGTAGCCATTGCGGTAGTCGCGCCGGGTCTCCGCATCCCGCACATAGCGCCCCACCGCCAATCGGTCCGTACGTTCCGCTTCCAAGGCTTGTTCCAACATCTGCTTCACGCTGCTGCGTACCTGCTCCTCCAGTTCTTCGGCAAAGAACGCTTTTCTCTCTTCCCACTCCAGCTTAAGATGACCGCTGTCGAGGACTTCCAGTTCTCGCATCGGGTGTATTCCTCCTGGTGAGTTCGCGCTCCCAAGAGAAGTACACCCTCTTTTCTTTTATAAAAGAGAATTTACACAACAGAAGTTACGCTAACCCAACTTCAGAGCGGCTTTTATGATATTCTTACGGGTAAGATTGGAGCGAATGATGGCTGCTTACGCCACTACAAGGCTTTCGTCCAAAGGCCAGGTAGTTATCCCTGAAGAGATCCGGAATAGCCTCGGTCTAAGCGAGGGCGACCAGTTTGTGGTCATCGGCGAGGGGGACGCTGTGATCCTCAAGGCCATTACCCCACCTAAGATGGGCGAATTCGACAAGCTTCTAAGCCAGGCTCGCATGGCGGCGAAGAGGGCCGGCCTCCGATTGCCAAAACCAGGCATCGTGCGAAGTGAAGATCAAGGCGATCCTCGACACCAACGTGTTCATTTCGGGTGTGTTTTGGAAGGGTCCTCCATTCGAGATTCTGAAAGCGTGGCAGGAACAGCGCTTTCGCCTTGCAATATCACCGCCCATTCTCGATGAATACCGTCGAGTACTCGACGAGCTTACGAAAGAACGCGCGCTTCCTGTGCTCAGCTCTATCCTCAAAGTTATCGAGTTCAATTCTGAGCTGGTTGAGCCCATCTCGTTTTCAGAACCCGTTTGCAGCGATCCTCATGACGACAAATTCCTCGAGGCTGCGGTTGCAGCCAGTGCGAACTACGTCGTGAGCGGTGACAGGGCGCTTCTCAACATCAAGTCTCATCATAGAGTGGAAATCGTCAGGCCAGCTCGGTTTTTGAAGCTGCTTCCCCGATAGGAGGAGTGGAAATGCGAGGAAATATTACCGACAAGATACTCCCGACTCAAAAATCTAGTTTCCATCGAGCTTTCGAAGTGCCGCGCGATCTACAGCGCAATCGATCGCCGCAGCCAATCCTGCTGATCCTCCGGTGACGATTCGCCGAAACCAAGGCCAGTAGAGAACCTGCACGAAGATCGTCCAAGCCGCCTCGCTTCCTGTCTGCACCAACCGGTACTGACCACAGAGCGGAGTTTGACACAGAATCGCGGACCGTGCGGGCGACGCTCAGCGACAGGTCATCACGAACCGACAGACCAAGCCTGCTTGCAAGAAGACGGGCCCCAATGCTTGGTTTGGTCAAAGTGTGGGTAGACTTCGACGGCTCGAAACGGCCGCGCGCTTTTAGCCCCCTATGGTCATGATGATGTTGCCCCGAAAGGTGATGTTGCAGCTCCAGCGAATGTCCTTAGAGGCCGCCGGGCTCGGCGTGGTGGTGCGGTGCGCTGGCTGGCAGGTCGCCCACTGTTACGGCAAACCTCTCGAGCAGCCTCTCAGCCAGCGCTCGCACCTGAGTGCCCAGCGACAGCCAGTAAAGAACCCGTTCCGTGATGGCCTCAACTGATTGCATCGTTTCCCCTGAAGTCATCCCTACTGGGGGTGACCGCGCATCCCCGATGACATCCCCGATGACTCATCCCTGGGGATGCGCGGTAACGGAATGGCTAAAGGGGCGTTGCCCTCAAGCCTTTAACCGTTAATCTCGGCGAAGATTCACCGTTTTTCTTCTTTCGCCTGGGGCGGGCGGGCAACCGCTTACGCCGGCTACGTGCACCCTTTGGAGCAAGCCTTCAGCCAGCGCCCGTATTCGGTCTCCAGCGAGAGCCAGTACAAAATCCGTTCCTCTGCCGTTCTCGACTGCGGCATTGCCATGACGCTCTCATCGTGGGTGGCTCACCCACCCTCAAGACCCACCCTCAAGGGTGGGTCGTAAACGGAATGGTAAAGGGGGTGGTTTCGGCTCGCCCTCTGGCGCCGAATCTCGTCGAAGATTCGGCGCCTCTTTTTTTGCCCTGCGGCTACGCTAACCAACCTGCGCCCCATTCTGCCTTGCGTGTCCTACACCAGCCGACACGACATTCAGACCCGCTCCCTCCTGGATAAAAATGTGACCGTGGGTGCTAGATCACTTTTGGAGCTGTTAAAGCGAGGTTATCCAGCCGAGCTGGATACAATGTCTGGGGAAGGGTCCCCCGTCCCCCGAGACCTCCCCGATTGGACCTCCTTAAGGAGGTCCGGTAACCGAATGGATAACGGGGAAAAACGAGCGCCGCATTAGGCGACAAATCTCTGCAGAGATTTATCGCCTCGCTGTCGAGTGTTGCTCGAGCAGCTCCACCCTGGACGCCGTTCGCCGAGATCGGTCGCGGATGACGACGCTGGACGGCATCGCCGATCTGACGCAGGAAACAGCGTGAAGATCAGGGCGGTGCGGCGGCCTACGCGAGGTGCGAGGGCAGGCCGCACCTCAGTCTCGCGATTGCATTCCTGTTCGGTGGCGAGACCGCCTCCTACTGAAGCAGGAGGTAAATTCGACTCCCACACGCTTCCGCCAGATGTTTCTTTTCTTCAAGAGCTTGGCGGATCGCGGGGCAGCAAAAGGCAGCAATAAGAGATTCGGGTTCCGGTTCTTAAAATTGAAGGCGGCACGGACGGTAACCGGATTCTCAATCTCAGCCTGCAAATGGCGGCACGCTCCAGAGGGAAAATTCTGCTCGTATCCGCCTTTGCTTCACGCCTCTGCCACCGGTTTGAGGAAGGGTTAGCTCCGTGTAGCTGACGGGCAAGGATCCGTCCTTGAACGACCACTCCCTTCGATTTCAGTCCGATCACCATCGGCGACGACGCGGTGTAAAAAGCGAATCACGAGATCCCAACGCACCGGCCAGACGCGTCAGCGCGCTACCCGGGCCGACGTAGCTCACTTCGCACCGAATCAAATTTAAAGCGCAGAAGACATAAGCGCAGACGGGAAACGACGAGGCTGTTCCGGCGGAATCCTGTGTGCGCGTGTGCATGAGCACAGTATAACCAATTCCGTGCTATTGTCACTATATTTTGCGAGATTCAGTAGGTGGCGTGGTAATGGGCATGCTCGGTCTGCAAAGGGGATTCAGGACGGGGCTTGTGATCACTTTGGCACTCGTGGGGATCACAGTGCCGTTGCTCTCGACGATCGGCCTACCCATAGTGCCGCACCAAAGTGTTGGAATGCGTGGCGTCTGGGATTCGTTTCCTCCCGCATTGAAGCGCCTGCTCGTCTCCGACATTGTGATTCGGACCTGCGAGGGTATGGCCGACATTTTTGTCGTTCTATACGTGACCAATATTACAGGGATCGCTATCGCCCGTTACGGTGTTTTGGTCGCAGTGCAACTGGCAACAGCGATTGCCGTCTATCTGCCCTCCGCAAGAGCGGCCGACCGAGTGGGGCGAAAGCCATTTGTGATTGCCACGTTTCTGTTTTTCGCTCTGTTTCCCATCTCGGTCATTCTTGCTCACAACTTCCCGTTATTGATTCTGGCGTTTGCGATCGGCGGCCTCCGCGAGATTGGAGAGCCTTCGCGCAAGGCGATGATTGTCGATTTCGCAGTGCCGAATTTGCGGGCGCGCACCGTAGGGCTTTATTACTTGATTCGCAGTTTATCAATTACGCCGTCTTCAGCCATCGGCGGCCTGCTATGGAAAATCCGGCCGGAGGTCCCGTTTTTGGTTGCAGGCGCAATCGGCATCGGTGGAATGATACTATTCGCCGCAACCGTTGAAGACCGTGCTGCATGATATGGAAATGGCTGAATGGCTTTGTCCGGCGTCGAGACGCTCTCGCGAGCTGCGGCTCAATTGGGCTAGCAAGCTAACATCGGTTTTACGGGCTGGATCGTTCGTAAGACTGTATAATCACGCCGTGATCCCGCGTCTCGCTCCTACAACTGCGCTGCTCGCGCTATTGCAAGCTTTCTTCACGGCGCCCTATCAGCACGTCCATGTCGGGCCGAGCCATAGGAAGCACGGCGATCAGGAAGAATCCACGGTAGTTCATGCACACCCGTATGCCGTCTCCGTCCCCACAAGCCAAAAGGATGGCCCGGCGGTCGAACATTCCCACAAAACTCACACTTCCGTGGCGCTGGACACATTTACAACCATAGCTCAGGGAGTGCATTTCTTATTCTTTCAACCGGAATCTCCCGTTCGAATTTTTGCTCCGCCCGAATCGGCTGTTTGGGTAGAAATCACTGAGCCGTGCGGTCACGATCCACCAGGCCTTGAGAACCCAGTCCCGCGCGCCCCTCCTGTCTAGCCTGCCTTAAAAAAGCTGCTGGTGTGTCCTCGTTCGTTTGACTTGCGTGATGCGCTCACGCGTGGCTTTCTTTGCCTATGCAGAGAGGAGAGTTGTGAAAACGATATTCAAGGCTGCAGGACATAACTCTGGCGTTTTGCTCTGGTTCCTGATTCTTGCCGGGTTGGCGCCGCCATGCCGCGCGCAAGCAAAACTCACATTGCAACAAGCAATTACCAATGCCCTCGAATCGAGCCCCGCATTGCGCGCCGAAGGAGAACGAGTTTCCGTCGCTCAGGGGCTTGAAAAACAGTCACGCGCGATCGCGAACCCGACTTTCCAGTTTGAAAATCAGAATCTCCGCCCCGGACAGACCTATTCGCGTGACGTGGACACCTACGCATACTTCTCGCAGCCGCTCGACATCCTCGGCAAGAGAAAACAGCGCATCGCGGTGGCCTCGCAAGAGGTCGCATCCAGCCAGGCGGAATACGAGCTCGCTCGTCGCCAGATTGTAGTCAGCGTGATGCGCGCCTACTGGGAGGCGCGCGGCGCCCAGGAACTTCGCGAGGTGCTGAAGGCCACGGTAGAAAACTTTCAGCGCATCGTGGATTACAATTCCGCCCAATTCAACGTGGGAGCAATCCCCGAACAGGACCTGCTTCGGATTCGTTTGGAGAGCCAACGCCTCCAGATTGACGCCAATTTGTCCGCAATCGAAGCCACCCGAACCCGGGTGGAGCTGCAACGGCGCATGGGCCAAACCGGCTTCCCGGACTTGGTTCTGAGCGAGCCGCTGGACTCCAATGGCTCTGCCATCCCGCCGCTCGATATCCAACGTGTTCTTGAACAGCGGCTCGAGGTGAGGCTAGCGAAGGCAGCGCTGGAGGAGGCTCAGGCGAAAGCGAAACTCGAGGACGTGGCTGCACGGCCCGACCTGAGCATCTTGTACGGTTACAAGAGAACCCAGTTGGTGGATACCAACGCGGGCACCAATACGGCCTTGGCGGGGATTCAGGTCACCCTCCCCATTACCGACCGAAATCAGGGAAATCGCGCGGCGGCAGCCGCGGAAGTTCAGCGACAAGAGCAGTTGCTGATTCTTGCGGAGACCGAAGTGCGGGCGGACTATTCCGGCGCCCTCCAGGAATACGATCTGCGGCGTCGGGAGGTAATCGATACCTTGCAGCCGCTTCGCCAGCAAAGCGTCACGATTTCTGGCCTCGCTCAGCAGGCTTATCAGCTTGGCGGAACCGACCTGCTTCGACTGCTCGATGCGCAACGCGCCAGCCTCGATGCCGAACTCGCCTGGGTCAAGGGCATGGTGCAGTACCAACAAAGTGTCGTAAGCCTCCAGGCCGCCGAGGGAGTGAGCCCATGACGAAACGTCCAGCCGCGCTAATTCTCTTCTTCTCCTGCTGGTTCGTGCTTGGGTGCGGCAGTGGCCCCGCGAGGGCGCCCCAAGCGGAGAGCAGAGCGGGAGCATCGCCAACAAAAAGAGACGAGATTGTGCTCTCACCGGCCCAGCAGGCCGAAGGTGGAATCGAAACGCAAGCCATTGCATGGAGCGAACAGCCGCAGACGCTGCGTGTGGCGGGCCGCATCGCCCTGGCGGATGACCGCACGGCGCGGGTGGGAGTGCGCACCGTTGGCCTGGTTATTGCTGTGTATGCGGGCCTGGGAGATTACGTCAAGAAAGGCCAAGTCTTGGCCCGCTACCATGCCGACGAAGTGCGCGACACGCGCGCGCAATATCGCACTGCGGTCGCCCAACTGGATCGCGCGCAAGCTGGCGCCGCTCTGGCGCAAAGAAATTACGAGCGCGCGCAGACTCTGCTAGAGCTCAAGGCTGCCTCAGTACAGCAGGTGGAGCAGGCGCGTCAGGACCTGCTGAGCGCTCAGACGGCCGTGAAGGCCGCCCAGATCGAAATCGACCGCACCCGCGACGTTTTAGAGGACGATCTGCGCGTGCCTGCCGACCCGCATCCAGGTGACGAAACCGCTGACGAGGTGCCCATCCTCGCTCCGGTGAACGGCTTCATCATCGAGAAGAACATCACTCCGGGAAAGACCGTTGAACTCTCCACCGAGACCTTTGTGATCGGCGATCTTTCTCAGGTTTGGATGCTGGCTTCGGTGCGGCAGGAGAATCTCGGCGAACTGCGTGTGGGCCAACCCGCGGCCGTCATCTTGCCCGGCGATCCCGGCCGTACATTTTCGGGCAAAGTCACCAATCTCGGCCAGGAATTCGACCCAGCCACCCGAGTCATGCAAGTGCGCATCGTGCTGGCTAATCCCGAGAACCGGCTCCGGCCCGAAATGCTGGCCAATGCCGAAATCCCCGTCGGGGGACGTCAGCGGACACTGCTTGTGCCTTCCGATGCCATTCAGCAGATCGACGGGCAAGACATTGTTTTCGTGCGGACGGCTGCCGATCGCTTCACGCTTCGACCGGTGCGTACCGGCGAAACGGCCGGAAGGCAAACACCGATCCTCGATGGACTCAAGCCGGGCGAACAAATTGTAGTGCGTGGGAGCTTTGTCCTTAAATCCCATCTTTTGAAATCCACCATGGAAAGCGAGTAAGGCCATGCTGAATCGCATCATCGACTTTACGCTGGCCTATCGCTGGTTGGTGCTGGTCGGCATCCTTGTGTTGCTGGCCGGGGGAGGATATGCGCTTTACACCATTCCCGTCGAGGCGTTCCCCGATCTCACCAACAACCAGGTCGTCGTTGTCACAGACGCTCCTTCCTTACCTCCGAGCGAAGTGGAACAGCTTGTCACCTATCCGATCGAGCGCTCCATGCTGGGATTGCCCAATAAGGAAGAAGTGCGTTCCCTGTCGAAGCTTGGCCTTTCCATGGTTACGGTCGTATTTGACGATTCCGTGCCCATGTATTTCGCGCGCCAGCTGGTGAGCGAGCGCTTGCAGCAAATGTCTTCCTCGTTGCCGCAAGGCGTTCAGCCGGTTTTGGGTTTGCCGTCCACGGCGTTCGGTGAACTCTACCAATACACGCTCTCCGGCCCGATGACTCCGATGGAACTCAAAGATCTGCACGAGTGGGTGATCAAAGGACAACTCCGAACGATTCCCGGCGTCAGCGAGATCAACGCGTGGGGAGGGCAGACGAAACAGTTCCAGATTGTGGTGGATCCTTTGCTGCTTCAGCAATACGGCTTGACGTTACATGACCTGGCCGCAAGGATCGAGGGAAACAACACGAATTTCGGAGGCGGCTATATCGAACACGCCTCCGAACAGTATACGTTCCTCGGCAACGGCCGGGCCACCACTGCAGATGATTTTGGGAATATCGTCCTCACCGCGAAAAATGGGACGCCGGTCCTCGTCCGCGATGTGGCCGATGTGCGCATAGGCCCGGCGCCGCCTGAAGGAGCTACACTGCGAAATGGCGAGACCGTCTCCGGCATGGTGATCATGCTGAAGGGCGAAAACGGGAAGCGGCTGATCGAAAGGGTAAAAGAAAGGATCGCCGGTTTGCGTTTACCTGCGGGTGTGAAGATTGTTCCGTTCTACGATCAATCGTTCGTCATTGACGGCACCATCCACACCGTGGAGAAGAATCTTTTCGAGGGCTTTGTTCTCGTCACCGTGGTCTTGCTGCTCTTTCTGGGCAACTTTCGCGCCGCGATTATCACGGCCTCCATCATCCCGTTTTCGATGCTGATTAGTTTCCTCGGTATGCGGCTTTTTGGCATCAGCGCCAACCTGATGAGCCTTGGGGCCATCGACTTCGGCATGATCGTCGATGGCGCCGTAGTGATGATGGAAAACTCGATTCATCGCGTGGAACTGAAGCACGGCCAAGAGCCACCATTGGAGTCGGTCCGATACGCCGCATATGAAGTGGTTCGCCCCATGACTTTCGCGGTGGTTATCATCATTGCGGTCTACCTTCCTATTCTTTTTCTACAGGGGCTAGAAGGGCGGATGTTCCGGCCTATGGCGACCACCGTCTGTGCCGCGTTGTTTGGTTCACTGCTTCTCGCACTGACGATGATTCCGATGCTTGCCTCGTTCGCGTTTCGCAGAGGAGCTCGTCCTAAGCTGGCAAGAGGAGCAGAGCAACATTGGATGGAGCGGTTGAATAGCGCCTACGGCCGCGCATTGAATTGGTCCTTCGATCATCGCGCGCTCACTGTGGCTTCAGCTGCTGTAATTCTGATTGCAGCGCTCGGTTCCCTTTTCTTTATCGGCACCGAGTTCATGCCCCGCCTCGACGAAGGTTCGATCCTCGTGGAAACGCGAAAGCTGCCGGGCGTCTCGCTGACGGATTCGGTCGAAATCAGCAAGCGCATCGAACAGCGGCTCCGCGCCTTCCCTGAGATCGCCGACGTGGTCATCAAGATCGGCCGTCCGGACTTCGCCACCGAGGCCATGGGCATCAACGAAGGCGACACCTATCTTTTGCTCAGACCCCCGAATACCTGGAAGCGATTCCATACCAAGCCTGAGTTGATTGCCGCCTTGGATAAGGAGCTCTCTCAAATCCCGGGAATTGCTTACAACTTCACGCAACCCATGGCCATGCGTATCGATGAAACCATCTCGGGCGTAAAAGCGGACCTGGCCATCAAGGTATTTGGAGACGATTTTTCCACCCTTGATGCGCTCGGACAACAGGTGCTGCGTTCCATTTCCACGGTTCGTGGAGCGGCTGAAGCACAGATGGAAGTAACCTCCGGCGTGGCGCAGCTATCGGTCGACGTTGATCGTGCGGCACTCGCGCGCTATGGACTCAATGTCACCGATGTCCAAGAAACCGTGGCAGCGGGTGGTTCCGGGGATCTCGTCTCGGAGGTGATTGACGGCCAGAAACGGTATACCGTCGCGCTCCGCGTGCCGGACCGATACCGCACTGATCCCGACGCCGTCCGCGGAATCCTCCTGCGCGCCCCGGGGGGAGAGCAGGTGGCGCTCGATCAGCTCGCAAGGATTCAGGTCACTCGCGGTCCCGAAAAGATCGAAAGAGAACAAGGGCAGCGCCGCATTGTGGTCATGTCCAACGTGAGGGGGCGTGACCTGGGCAGTTTCGTTGCCGAGGTTCGCTCTAAGCTCGAACGGGAGATAACGCTGCCAACCGGTTATTTTATTGAATATGGAGGGCAGTTTGAAAACCAGCAGCGCGCCATGCAACGTCTCGCTCTCATCGTGCCCATCGTGATCGGAGTGATCTTTGTTCTGCTCTATTTGACATTCAATTCTCTCAAGCAAGCCTTGCTGGTGGTCGGAAATGTGCCGTTTGCGCTCATCGGGGGCATTGCCGCTCTATGGATTCGCGGAATGAATCTAAACCTCTCTGCATCGATCGGATTCATTGCGCTGTTTGGTGTCGCGATGTTGAACGGCGTAGTCCTCGTCAGTTCCATCAATCAGCTGCGTTTGGTGGGTGAACCAACCCGGCAGGCCGTGTTTGACGGAGCGACACGCAGGCTCCGCCCAGTTCTTATGACGGCTTGTGTAGCGAGCTTCGGCTTCATTCCTATGGCTACCGCCGTATCCACTGGCGCTGAGGTACAGCGGCCACTCGCCTCTGTCGTAATTGGAGGGTTATTCAGCGCCACGTTGCTCACGCTGTTTTTGCTGCCGCTACTGTATGACTGGGTCTTCGGTGGGGTAGGGAATCGACGATTCTAGGCCGCAGGCATGTGGTTTCACTAACGCTAGTGTGACCGGACCGATTCGAATCGACCTAAAGTGCTGTTTTCGGTCAATCATTGCCTGGTTAGATTGAGCGATGCTGCGTTTGTCTCTGAGTCCAGCAACAGAGCCCTCAATGTCGCGTCGGCGATTCCAGCGAGCTTACTGCCATTAAGTTTGCCGTGAAAGGTGAGCTCTATTGCTCCCATCTGGAGTTGGGTTTGGGCCGGAGAAAGTCAACGAATCACCGGACACCACACCCAAGGAGATTGGCACTTGGACGCGTCCACCTTGGGGGCAAGGAGTTTTCGATCGCTCGGGCCGAGTAGGTTGTGGACCAACCTGCGGACCAATTCGGCTCAATCAGCAGAATCAGCAATTGGATTTGGTGGGCGGGCCGCAACGCGCATCATTCGACGGTGACTTTGTAGTTTGGGAGTCGTGTTCGACCCCATTGCCTACCCAAAACACGAACTTGGGTCCAAAGTTGGGTCCAACGTGAGCGCGTTTTTTCGGCCTTTTTCGGGTGTAAGTCGCGCCAGATCAACGTTTGTGTTGTCGGTTTACACCCGGAAGGTCCACCGTTCAAATCTGTGACCGCCCACCACATACAGACTCCGAAGACACAGACTTACCCGCGATTGCCCGCTTTCCTTCTTTCACTGCAACGTGTACGAGTTTGGGGTGTCCGTGGCGTCTGTAGCCTCCTGCTTCTTTTGGGCACACCTTCGCGACCGCCGTGTTCCTTACGTAAAAGATGCGGAACCGCCCGGGCGCTGGCCCCCGGCAATCATGCTTTCGACGCCTGAACTACCCAGTGTATCAGCCGAGCGACGCCCGCCTCGGCCCAAACTACGATCTGCTGACTGGCACGGTCTACAATAGAAGGAAAATAATGAGCACAACCATGGACGCGCCAACAAACAGGACCGAGAAGATGATCAGGGCGGCGATCATCTCCTGGACATAATAGAGGCGTGCCAGACTTGCGAGAAACAACCGCGCCTGAAACTCATTCAGAGTGCCAAGCACCTTCAGCCAACGCCTTTCTTGTGGCGACCGCGGCTTGGACCTAATCATCCAAGCTACGCTGACCCAATCCCCTCAGTTTGTCCAGCTAATTCTTCCGCTTCGCCTTAGTGCTGGAAACGCTTAGCGAAGTACGAGATGAGAAAAACAGCCCATCGATCTTCAACTCAGAGTGCCAACATGCAACTGCCACCGAAGTGGCACTTTGCCTGCGGCACGGCACTGAGAGGCCGACGTTTCCGGAAAGACGCGAGCGGAAAAGGAGAGCCCCACGCCAAGAGCACGTGGGGCTGTAAGTGGAATTAGCAATTTAGATGCGCCTGCGCGTGCGCGGTTACTTGCGGCGCTCTCTGTGCTCCACGGAGCTCATGCATCGCTGCGACGTAGCTCGTCACGTTCTGTACGGCGTAGATCGGCGTCACGATGAGAGAGATGGTGCCCCACCAACCTGGTAGAAGGTTCTTAACCATGAACTCCCGGAAATGTACGGACACAACTCTTACACAGGTTCCCCTCGATTTTGTAGGTTCGGCGTATGAAGAGCATTCCAACATTGCGGCGGAAACTGACATGCGCCGTCTGGCGCATGTTTCCAAAACGCTGACAGCGCCCCGCACCTTGTGGGTTCGGAGCCTGCATCGTTGGCATATCAGCTTCCCGCGTGCGTACTGGTTTTCGTTGCGTGAATCGAGAGTTCGATTAGGGGCAGGCTAACGTCGTCCGCACAGTGAACGCGGCGCTCGACTTTGCCGTCAAGGGTCTAGCATTCACGGGAAACCAGGAAGGAACTTGGCGGTTCCTGTCTCGGCTGGGGGCTTAGTCAGACACCCCCCACGTAGCGGGTGGCTTGGTGAGTGGGGCCGCCTCAAAGGCGGTTGTCCCGTTTGTTTAGGCGTCGCGCTTAACGCGCGCCTTGGTGGACGAACTTAGAAGCCGCCGCTGCTACCATCCGCTTCTTGTTGTTCGCGGATGTATTGGCG
>QHYS01000214.1 GCA_003223325.1 Acidobacteriota bacterium | reverse complement strand
CGATGAACGGGATGTCGCTTTCGGACTACTTGCTCTCGGAAATGCGCGAGATCGCTGACCGCCCCACCTGGGCAGAGTTGCGCGAACGCCTGAAACAGCGTGAACCAGTACGGACTCAGCTGGATACAGCCGCCGCAGTTCGCGCAGAGCGTGAGGCTCGTTGATCGTTCTCGACGCCTCAGCGGCAATCGATTGGCTCTTGCACACACCAGCAGGAATCCAGATCGACCGGCGCATCTATTCTCGATCCGAAAGCGTTCATATACCTCATCTGCTGGACCTGGAGGTAGCGCAGGTATTGCGCCGTTTCGTCCGAGAAGGAAGCCTTTCCGCAGGGCGGGCCGACGCAGCTTTGGAGGATCTGATGGACGCGCGATTTACCCGTTATCCACACTGGTGGTTACTACCCAGAATCTGGCAGCTGCGCCACAATCTCACCGCCTATGATGGAGCCTACATAGCTCTGGCTGAACTTCTTAACGCTCCTTTGATCACCCGCGACGGCAGAGTGAGTTCGGCCGCCGGCCACCACGCGCAAATCGAACTCCTATAGAACCTGGTACTGGAGCTCGATCTCGTCGGACGCATAGATCAGACGCTCGAGTGGTTTTTTTAATACCAAAATCGCGCGGGCCATTTCCGCGGCGGGCTCGCTGGGAACGCGGGTACCATTTTTGTCGAGTCGAGTCGAGTATGGAACCCCCACCGGAATAACAGAATTCCCCGTGAAAGTTGTCCGCTCCTCGGCTTTGTCACCCTGAGCGTTGTAAAGGATCGTGTAGTCTTTTCAAATACCATGTTGCGTTCGCGCATTTTCGTTATGCGGTTTTGAGCGTCATATTTCTGCATTCTTCTCGTGGCAAATGCAGCACAACTTTGACATCGGTAGCGCCGCCAGGCAGTAGCGAGTTGACGGTGACGCCAGTTCCGGCCAGGTCCTGCGCCCAGATGATGGTTTCCGATTCGACCGCCCCCTTCGACGGGCCGTAGGGTGAGAAGCCCGCGCGGCGCATCGTTTCGTGATTGATCGAGATGTTGATGATGCGACCCCAGCGCTGCTCGATCATGCGCGGCACGACGGCGCGCGCCATCAAAAATGGGCCGTTCACGTTGGTATCGATGATCATGCGCCAGACGGCGGGGTCGGTCTGCCAGAACTTGGTAGGCGTGGAGAAGAATTGTTCGCTGACGAAGCGCATGCCCCGACCGGCGTTGTTCACCAGGATGTGAACCGCGCCGAACGCGTCGAGCGTTTCGCCCACGACCCGGCGGCAATCGTCTTCGTCGGCCACGTCAGCGACGATTCCACGGATGCGCTCCGGGCCACTGAGCTTTGCGGCTTCGGCGGCGGCGCGGTCGAGATCATTGCGGTTGCGCGCCGCCGTGATTGCTACGTTCGCGCCGGCCCGTGCCAAGCCCAAGGCCATCGCGCGGCCTATTCCCCGGCCGCCACCGGTTACGACCGCGGTCTTCCCGGAAAGCTCCCCACCTGGCATTGTTTAATTGCTGCTAACCTCCGTCACCGATTATCGCCGGGTCCCCAACCTCAGCGTAGGCGGCGATCTCACTTGCAGCCTTTGCGCTCCGTCTTCTCTTTCGCCTTGGCTTCAGCGATTGTTAGCCACTGCAGATTACTGATATCGTCGGTGCCGCCGCAGGCGAGCGGCTTCCTATAAGCGACCACGTATCCCGGCCTCCCATTTCTATAGCCGCTCTCGCGCATAAATTGCGCCTTAGCCGCTGCACTTTGGGAGTAAGTTTCACTGTCTTTTTTTGTCGCCTTGGAATTCCGGTCCGACTTGGAAGTGCTTTCTTTTTGACCAGCAACGACTGAGAACGGAAGAGCAACACAAATAAAGAATGCGATTAAGCTCCTCGACATGGCCACTCCTCTCCCGAATTTGACCGTCGGGTTCATTGCATAATACGGCTATCGACACGCTCAACGATTCCGTTAGCAAAGTCCGGGAAGCGATGAGAAGAAAGACGCCGAGAGTCGCGTACACTCCCAGGATCATTTGCTCGTACTCGGGCTGATTCGAGCGCCATCCCGAAGGCCACAATGCCATCATTAATGGGTAAACGGCTACAAGGAAATTCCTCGCGAAGCTTTGCCAGAAGAAAATTCTGAAACGCCACGAAACGATATCGCATTTTCCTTTCGTTGTTTGGGCTAGAGGCTAGGAAGGCTGCCAATCGGCCTCAATGAGGAATACTGCGCGCTTATCGCTCATGAATGGCATAATTGTGAGCGATAGTTTCCTGGTTCGGTCGAACTGGGATTGGCCGCGAAGAACCGCAGCCTGCGTTAACGAGGGCCGGGATTGCTCACCTGTATTTTGAAAGTATCCATCCGTTTGAGGATGGCAACGGGCGCATCGGACGAGCCATCGCGGAAAAGGCTCTGGCGCAGAGCCTCGGCCAGCCGACGCTCACCGCGCTGGCGGCCACGATTCTTGCTCGCCGCAAGAGTTATTACGAAGCGCTCGAAGCTGCGAACCAGGAAAATGAGATCACCCGCTGGCTGATGTGGTTTGCCGGCGTCGTGATCGAAGCGCAGCGTCGGACCATTGCGCTGGTGGAATTCTTGATCGACAAAACGAAGCTGCTGGATCGTTTGAAAGGGCAGCTCAATGCACGGCAGCAAAAGGCGCTCCTGCGAATGTTCCGGGAAGGCCCCGAAGGGTTTCGAGGCGGGCTTTCAGCGGGAAAATACAGCAGCATAACTGGAGCGTCCCCCGCAACCACCACACGCGATCTGGCCGATTTAGTGGCCAAAGGCGCCTTAGTGCGCGAGGGCGAACGCCGCTACGCGCGCTATCATCTCGCTGTTCCCGTGCGGCCAGTCCCGCACGTGACACTCAACGAACGAGGCAACCTAGCAGAACTGTAGCGGCGTCGCTGGAGAACGTGAGCTCTCGCCAAATCCAAATATTTGGCGTTGGCTGCCCGCCCGGGGCCAGAATACAACTGGATTTTGGCACCCACTTCACCAAGAAGCGCTTGGACGTTCAAATCGTGGCGAATGCGAAGAATGCGGCTGCCAACCAAAGCAGGCCCAACTATGTGGCTGAAGGCGCTTGGGATCTGCGCAAAAAAAAAACGAGGCCGTGGACCGCGCGGTCGAGCAATTTCATCTTAACGTGCCTGGTCATGACAACTTTACAGGCGGTCAGGCGGAGAACGCCAAGATTCGATCACTCGTTCCATGACATCGCGAACAGCGTCCCGAGCATCGATTCGGCTCCAACCACGCATGAGGAGCTGGTCGTAGCGTGTGTGATTATGGCGAATCGCCGCGACAACGGCGGCGGTGAGGGCTTCCGCTTCGAGCGCCCTACCTGCAGAGGTGCGCCCAACCCGACCGCTGCCTCGCACCGCGGTGTGCGCTGCGATCGCTAGTGCCTCTAGCGAGGGGCAGCTTGGGAAAAGCTCTCGAATCGCTCCCGCCAAACGTGCGGCAAGCTCACGATCTTGTTCCGCGCGGCGCAGATCGCCTCGACCGCGCCTCGCAGCGCGCTGTTGGGCATCGGCGCGGCATTCTTCTTCTGCGCGCTCAAGCGCACATGCCTCGACCAAAATACCCTGGCGTTCATAACGGCCACGGGACTTACTAAAACGAACAACCACCGCCCAAAGACCGCTGTACTTCTTCGCACGACGCGTGAGTGCGGCATCACCCCTGGGGAGGTACACCAGATGATCGAAATCAGCACAGCTCATGCATAGTGGTTGTTCCCCATCCAAGAAGAGAAACTCGCCCTTCCAAAGCGCCTTGCCACAGCCGTTACACTTAGAATCAGCGAGGATCTCGAAAACAACCAGGTCTTTGGACCCTAGTGCGGATCCTCCCTCGCTCTGGTGTGCTTCCATAACTCGACACCCTATCTCCTCGGCCTTCTGCATGCCCAGGCGCTGGTCTGGGATCACTTGACTCACGGCACTCTTTCGTTATCAGGACTCGCTGAAATTTCTTTCAAGTATTGAGTTGCTTCGCGAAAACTTGCCGGCGCATGTTCTGGAGCGCCTCTCACTCTTTCGACATTCCGATATTCAGCCACCATCGTTAGGCGTTTCACCGCCTGTTCGAATCGGGGCAGGTCCGGTCATCCACCGAGCGCAAGTTGGGAACACGGTCTACGAGTCTCGGGCAGACTGCCCGGCCTTTAATCTTCAATGCCAGACAAATTTCCGGCATTTCTAACCACGATTTTTCCCTCGCCCGTCAGTTGGCGATGCTTACGGTATGCCGCCCACTACTTTTCCAGCACGCCGGTTTTGTCCACAGAGGCGATTTCAAATCGAACCAGCGCCAGGATCAAAGCGCGCACGCTTACATGGGGCGCAGCTCCAGGCGCCGTCATCCCACATCTACTGCAGGTAATAATCGGCGTCCGGATGTTCCGGCTAGCTCGAATCCATTGAAGCATTCCGTCAAGCTCGTCCCGAAGGCTGATGAGGGCGGGCATCGACATCCCATCGTGCCAGTTCGACCGTAACCGTGCGACCATTTCAGGAAACCAGGTTCTCTGCGCGTCGCCCGAGGGCATTTGTTGAGCTCATTCTTGATTTCGGCCGTTGCCATTTTATTCCTGCGCCTTGCGCCTGTGAACACAGAAGTTTCCCGAATCAACACCAATGGCTTTTGCTGACCTGCGCGTAAGCCTAAGGCGCGAGTACTAGACCCCACCTTTCCGATTAGCGGAATAGACTTACCAGGCACTTGAGCTGAAGGTTGGTCTCTGAACCAGAGACCCATATGGCGGCTAACAGAAAGGCACGCGGGTCCGCGCCGTCATTCCACTCTCTTGGCGTGTTGGTCGGCTGCACCCTGATACAGGATCAACTCCATGGTGCGGTCCTGGGCATCCGTCACGAACGTGATCACTTCTTATTGATGCAACTACCTTGTCTCCGATGCACCAAACAAAACCCATAGGAGACGGGTCAACAATAAGAGCACACAAATCACTAATGCTCCCACAACTTTCGTAGCGTTCTCATACCTGGCTCCTAGATTGAGACTAACCTCTTCTGCTCGAATAAATTGTCCCTCTCGGTTCGATCTGACGCGTAGATCCTAAGCACGGGTCGCTCCGCCTATATTTGCATCCCGGACTGTTTTGTGCGGCCTCAGGCCGAGCAATTCATCATCCCGCGGGAAGCTGAATTGAGCTGCGTTCCGGAGAAAATTGCTTTTTTTTGGAATTGTTCGATATGCTACCAAACTGAACCGTAGAGCCCCTGCCTTCAGGCATGTGGATATAAGGCTCATAGTTAGATACAAGTCCAATAACAATGTCCTGTACAGCAGCAAATATCACGTCGTTTGGTGTCCGTGGCTAAAGTCGCCAAACGCCTTTTGGAGTTGATATATAAGGCCGCTTCGAGGTATCGAGCCGAAGTGATTGCGCTGGAAATCCTGCCTGACCAGGTACATTTGCTGGTCGAGGTAGACCCGCAATTCGGAATACACCGATTGATTAAGCGCATCAAAGGCCTAACATCACACGACCTCAGAAAAGAGTTTGCGTCGTTGCGGACACGGTTGCCTAGTCTGTGGACGAACTCCTATTTCTGTTCGACGGTCGGTGGAGCACCGCTGGAAGTCATCCAGCAATATGTGCAGAACCAGAAGAAAGTCTGAGACCATCAAACAAGGCGTCCAAGGGCGGGTGTACCTCACCTCGGAGCAAGCCGCTGCGGCTGCACGTCAGTTTGGTTGTGCTCGCTTTGTGTACAACCATCTTCTGGCTTTTTCTCAAAGCAGATATAGTAACAAAATCAAAA
>QHYS01000215.1:1177-1812 GCA_003223325.1 Acidobacteriota bacterium | reverse complement strand
CCGGGATTCATTGATTTGCTGGCTCAGGCTGGCGGGCAGGGCCTCATGGCAGTGCTCGCCTTCCAGAGCGTAGCCGACCTGCTGAGTGGCCTCGGGCCAGCAGGGGCACAGCAGATTCTCGATAACACGAACACCAAACTCTGGTTCCGGGCTACAGATCACGCTACTGCCGAGACCTTCGCCGATGTCGCTGGGCAAGGACCCCTGCTGACCCGGCGCGAGTCGGCGGCTTATCGCCCGGTGCTTCACGGCAATTCTGTGCGAAACCGACTCGCGTTCGACGCGACGTTCGCTCAGCAATCGACCGAGGTCGTCGAGAATCTCGTCCGTGAAGATTGGTTGATGAAGCTGCCGCGCGGACACGCTTTCCTGTACGCGAGCGGGCAAACCTACAAAACACGGTTCCCGCTGATGCCTGAGCCGAAGCACCGCTTCCCACTGGAGGCAGCGGCATGAGATTGGTTTGGGTTGGTGCTCTACTCTTGCTTATCGCATCGGTGGCGAGTCTGATCTCGAATCGCCAAACCGGCAGGCTCATCGACGAGAGCTGGACACCCGCCAGCCATGTCCTGTCCGAGCCAAAACTAAGCGAACTTCAACGAGCGACCCCGGCTTACACGGCAGAGATTTTCGCT
>QHYS01000215.1:0-999 GCA_003223325.1 Acidobacteriota bacterium | reverse complement strand
TGGGCTTGCTCTGGATCACTGCGCCCGTGGCCGTGCCGCCCACTCTGTTGGTTTTCACGCTCGGTGTGGTCGTGGTCGTCAGTACCCACAACCTCGTTGTCCACGCACCGATACAGTTTTAGCCATGAATCGCCGCTCACAAACTTCCAAACTCCCAATCCAAACCCACTACTTCATTGGAGCGTGGATATTCGTGAGCATTCGTTTTTCGAAACGGCTTCTGCTATTGGATGAACGAAGCAACGATTTCCTGAAAACCTTGGTGCATCTTGGCGGCTACAGCACCATCGAGCAGGCACAGAGGCTCGGCCTCGCCAACTCAGCGAGGCGTGTTGTCGCCCGCCTGGAGGCGCTTAAACAGAGTGGGTTCCTGAAGCAAGTCGCCCATTACCCAGTCATTTATCAGGTCACGGGATCGGCCACCCGGCTGGTTGGCTCTGACCTGATGGCCCGGCGTCAGCGCACGCCGCTGACGATCCGCTGCAAGCTACTGGGCGTCAATTTCTATCTGGAGGCGAAAGCCTGGCCAGCCGACTTCACCCTCGATCATGCCAAGAAGATTGCCTTGCTCAAGGGCGTTGGCTGCCCCACGGAGGCCTTGCCCCACACTGGAGAACAGCCGTACCTCTGGCAGGAGTTCGTCCTGCGCCGAGCCGACGGCACGATTTGCGTGGCCGCCGTTGACCGAGTGCACGACACCGCCAAGTACCAGACAAGGACGCTGGCACAGCGGTATGCCAGTGTTCTTGAGCACCTGCCCGCCCAGTTCCGACTGATTATAGTCGTCGCCAGCAACCGGCGGGGAGACCTGTATCGGAAGTGGGCAGCCGAACCCATCGCACGTCCTTTCAGCCACAACACGCTTCAGCCCTATCGGGTGAAAGCGCTGA
The DNA here is from genome assembly GCA_003223325.1 of Acidobacteriota bacterium. GTDB lineage: Bacteria > Acidobacteriota > Terriglobia > Acidiferrales > UBA7541 > Palsa-189. The sequence continues at coordinate 109 of QHYS01000215.1, read as the reverse complement.
TCCCACAAGTCCAAATTTCGCATGAGGAGAAAATGGGATGAAGCTAACAGGCACGGTTTTGCGGTGTTCCTCTCGGAAGGTCAATTCCAGTAGCAAGGAGACCTACGTC
>QHYS01000213.1:4209-28767 GCA_003223325.1 Acidobacteriota bacterium | reverse complement strand
CTTGCCCTTGACCACCGCCAGGTTCGCCGGCTCGGAAACAATCGCCTTGATCGTCCCCGACTTGTTCCGCACCCTTACGGTATACAGAAACCGGGGTCAAATTACCAGTCCTATTTGTGGGGTATGGGCAGGGCTAGCCCCAATACTGTTCACTTAAGGAATTATAGCGTATTCTGTAGGGGGAGGGCAGAATATTGCTATGGCTCGCACTCTTGCCAGTTTGCCCACGGGAAGCCGCATCACGGATTACATCAGCCTTGGGGTGGTCAGCCGAGCAATTCCTCGAGAGAAAATCGATTCGATTTTGGCCGAGACGGATAAGGCCAGCATCCGGCAAAGAGAACTGCCAGCGCATCTCGTGGTGTATTACGTGATCGCGCTGGCGCTGTACATGCACTCTTCCTATCGGGAAGTACTGCGCTGTTTGCTCGAAGGCATCCAGTGGCTGACCAAGCCAGAGGCAACCGTCCGGGCCACCGGCAAGAGCGGCATTTCGCAAGCTCGTTCACGTCTGGGCGCGGAACCCTTGCGGCGGCTGTATGAGCAGGTCGTTGTACCGATCGCTTCGGAGAAGACGCGAGGGGCGCGGTATCGAACGTGGCGATTGATCAGCCTGGATGGCAGCACCTTGGATGTGGCCGACACCGAGGAGAACGAAAACGAGTTTGGGCGTCCATCCGCTAGCCGGGGAGCGAGCGCCTACCCACAGTTGCGCTTCGTTGCGCTTTTGGAGAATGGCACGCATGTGTTGCTGGGTGGCCGGATGGGCAGCTACGCCACCGGCGAGATCACTCTGGCCAAGGAGGTGGTTCCCCAACTGAAGGCCGGGATGCTGTGTTTAGCGGATCGCTTTTTCTTCGGATTCACGCTGTGGACCAAAGCCCAGGCTAGCGGTTGCGACTTGCTCTGGCGAGTGCGGAAGCACCTGCGACTCGAGGTACACGAACGATTGAGCGATGGCTCTTATCTCAGCGCCATCTACCCTTCCGAGAAGGATGCGCGGCACAAGACGAAAGGCGTACGAGTTCGTGTCATTGATTATCAGCTCCAAGGCATACCCGACGCCGAACCGATCTACCGGCTGGTGACTACCATTCTGGATCCGCTCCGGGCGCCGGCCGAAGAACTGGCCGCGCTCTATCACGAGAGGTGGGAGATAGAAAACACGTTTGACGAATTGAAGACCCATCTCCGGGGGCGCCAGATCGTGCTGCGCAGCAAAACCCCGGAACTGGTACGGCAGGAGTTCTATGGTTTTTTGCTGGCGCACTTCGCCGTCCGCCAGTTGATGCACGAAGCGGCATTGTCAGTTGCGGAAGATCCCGACCGACTCTCTTTTCTTCATGCGGTACGCGTAGTTCGCCGTAAGCTATCGATCTGGGACGCTATTCCCCCCTCTGGGAAGAAAAAACCTTCACCACACGATTCTTGACGAAATACTCGAAGAACGCGTGGTCTCCAGCCGCAAACGATGGAATCCCCGTGGCGTGAAGCGCAAGATGAGCAAATACCCATTGCGGCCGAGACACCAAGTGCCTGGCAAGTGTCTCAACATCGCAAAATGTATTCACATCATTAAGTGAACAGTATTGGGGCTAGGTCCTGATCCCCCGCTGGCGGCCCCAAATTTCGTAAAGATACTTTCGCCGAGCTTCGAGTCGTATTTTCTTGAAGGCGACGTTTCGATGGAGTGCCCGAAGTTGCTTTTCGTTCAGACCCATGCATCCTCGACGCTACCGGTAGAGAAGTCCCATTTGCAGTCGGCCGCGCTACGTCCAACATCCAGCTTGCAATGATTCGGGGTCGCCCAAGTCTGCCGACTGTGTTTTCTTTTCAACAACGCCCTGCCCTCGTAGGGCAGGAACTAGGCTTGATTTGCTGCTGCCATTCGGCAGCCCATCTGATCGGGGTTTGGGAGGCCTGGAAGAGCTGAGAGGGGCTGTTATCAGGTCGCCCGCATCTGTCTCGTATCCAGCACAGGTCTGCCTTGTTCCGCAGCTTCAAGCCTTTGCTCGGCTCCTCTGCGCGTATCCAAGAGTCAACGAGAGCCACCGATGGCGGATGATCTCTAGTTCCTTTTGGGCCTGTTTCGCATAGTATTCATTCAGTTGGTGCGTTTCGGAGTACACTAGCCTTGGTCATTTGGCCTTCGATCGCGGCGCATAGTGAAAATTGCAATCGTTGGAATAATTACGAGTTATGTCCAAGATGGAGTCAAAAACTACCAAAGTGCAGGCCTCCTTCTACTGTAATCGCTGTGACAAGTGGGTTAACGGAATCGAAGGCGAGCAGAGCCACAAGGCTCCGCCTGGGTATCGAGAAGCGCTCTGCGACGAGTGCGGCGGCACACTCATGTACCGCCTTCCCGGCTTTTGGCGTAAACTTCAACAGAAGACCTCTGATCTCTTCGACGGTGTTTTCAGTTCGTTGAAGAAGGTTGGCTGATGCAAAAGCGACAGGGAAGCCATCCGCGCGGGCATCATGTACCATCTCACGAGTGTGGGACCCTTAACATGGGTGTCGTGGACACGGATATCTGCACCGTCTCGATCACCGGCAAGGAGGCCTACGCCGAAGTCGAAGTCCGGCCGAAGAACGCCGCTCCGCAAGACGCGGGCATGCAGGTTGCTTATAACCGCACAAGCTGCCCTCGCGCAGGGCCTTCTTGCCCCCAGCGCGCCAAATCAAATTCCGGACAATAAACCTCGGTAATTATTATGGATAACCTCATTGCATTCATCCTCGCAGTGATAATCATCGGCTTCTTCATGCTCAGTTACTTGAAGAAGCAGAAAAAAATAGAACAACAGGCGCTCGAGTCCGCCGAGAAGGGAAAATTGCGTTCCGACGGCCCGCAATCCCAACATCCTCATATCGACGCTAACTACTGCATCGGGTGTGCGACATGCACGCTGGTCTGCCCGGAGGGCGATGTTCTGGCCATGCTGGGCGGCAAAGCCGTCATCGTGAACGGATACAAATGCATCGGCCACGGCCTCTGCGCGGAAGCTTGCCCGGTCGGCGCCATCACCATGGTCATGGCCAGCCCCAGCGTGGGCGGGGACATGCCTTACTTGACGCCCGAATTTGAAACCACCATCAAAAACATGTATATCGTCGGCGAGCTGGGCGGTCTGGCGCTCATCAAGAACGCCATCAACCAGGGCCGCGACTGCATTGATAACATTGCCGAGAAAGCCGTATCCCCGGGCGGCGCACGTCGTTCCCCGGACGTTTACGACGTGCTGATCGTGGGTGCAGGGCCTGCGGGAATCAGCGCTAGCCTCCGCGCCGCGGAGAAAAAACTCAACTACATCACTATTGATGAAGGTGAGATCGGCGGCACCGTGGCCAAGTATCCCCGCCAGAAACTCGTGTTGACCAGTCCCGTGGAATTTCCGTTGTACGGAAAATTCAAGAAGTTGCAGCTGAGCAAGGAAGAGCTGATCGCCTTCTGGCACAAGGTCCTGGAGCGCGCGGATTTCAAGGTGCGCCAGGGTGAAAAGGTGGAAGACATCAAGAAGGGCGAGGACGGCATCTTCACCGTCACGACGCCCAATGGCCAATATCGAACGCACGCCGTGGTGCTGGCGCTCGGCAAGAGCGGCAGCCCGCGGAAACTCGGCGTCAAGGGCGAGGAACTGCCCAAGGTAATGTATCGCTTGCTTGAAGCGGATCACTATGTCAACAAGAAAATCCTGATCGTCGGTGGTGGCGACAGCGCTGTCGAGGCCGCCATGGGCCTGGGCCACCAGGTTGGCAATCAGGTCACCCTCTCCTATCGTAAAGAAGCCTTCAGCCGCATCAAGGAGGGCAATACCCGGCGCATCCAGGAATCCATCCGCAAGGGCAAAGTCAAGGTCGTTTTCAACTCCGTTCCCGCGGAATTCAAAGAAAATTCCGTGGTTCTGGAAGTCAATGGCAAACAGGAGGAGATCCCCAACGACTTCGTTTGGATCTTTGCCGGCGGCCAACCTCCCACGGCATTCTTGAAAAAGATCGGCATCGGGTTTGGCAACCAAGACCTCACATCGACTGGTAGCAAAGAGGCAAAACAGGGCGCTCTCGCTCAAGCGTAGAGAATCAAAGACCCAACTAAGCATCTCCTTGACAGTGCCTTACTCCGTGGAATTTATTTGAATTTTCTGTGGGCAATCAAGAACAGCCAAATTGCCAACCAACCACCTTGCATGCATTAGAGACAAACAAGGGCACCACCTTGAGGAAAACTGCGCAATGCCGCAGCCGGAAGGAAAAACTTTTTTCTCGCGGGTTTCGGGTGAATTTCGCGCGAGGAAATCTGAAGGATTCAAGTCACAGCCACGCAAGAGCTTTGGCGACTGATCAGAAGGTCGATGAGCGCCCTCGACGCTGTCGCATCCGCTGTTACAGAACTGCAGGTGCGCGACGTGAAATTTAGCGAAGCGCGAACCGATTCGGGCCGTCATTATAAACAGGCGGACGTCAATCGGGTGATATAAGCTCTCCAAGCGCCGAAGCTTTCAGCCTCCTAAAGAACAATGTGGCCTTCTCCTCCTGCGCCGCTCAGAACTTCTGCACTTTCAACTGTGATCAGCGGGTCGCGGGGGGAGCATCAGCTTTAAAGGACCTCAAAGTGTCCTCTGTTCACTGATGAGTTTATTGTCATGTCCGGCCGCGACCCATACAAATATCGCCATCTGGAAACCTCTTTGAACGATGCGCGCATCTAAGTAAGCACAAAGGCGGATTCCAGCCCACGTGGATCAGTTTACCACTTAGTTTTACTGGTCAGATATAGATATAGTTAGATTGTGCCAGAAAATGAGGGAAGACTAAATACACAGAGGAGTTTACACAAAGATACTTTTAATCTTGCTCTAACCCCTGCCTCCGCAGAAGTTCCCCTATCACCCGCGCCTGGTCGGTTATCGAAAGCGATTCGGTCGGCAGTAACTTCGCTCCAGATCAGGGGCAGAGCCAGCCACCGCTGTCCCCGGTGTGGGTCATTTATTACCCCCCCTCTCGATCACTTGCGGCGCATCGCTCCTAAAGGCTCCCAAGGGTCTCTGTGGGCATTTGACGGGGCATCCTAGACCTAGAGCACGCATTTAGTCGCGGGAAGCAGTTGCACACTGGTTGCACAGAGTCCGCCAGCCATGCCCAAAAAAACGAACGTCGTCCGAGTAGTCCGTCTGTAAGACACTGAAACTACAGAGGCAGGTACCGGGTTCAAGCCCCCGCCTCGGCTCCATCCGACATAGACTTGGTGCACCTGGTAAACACGCAGAGAAGCGGGCAGACGCATCGAGATGCCTCGATGAGGGCGTGACTGGCCCGTTTGCCAAATACGCTGCGCAAACATGCGCTTGTGCTGTTCACAATTTCGTTCTGGAGAGATGATATCTACGATGCCTCCAGAAGCCTCCGTCTCCGAATTCCCAGCATTTCTCGCTGCACATGCCTCGCTCCTGGAGTCCCTCTACCTCCGCTCGAAGGCCTCCCGCTGGAAGGTGACTTACGAGGAATTTGCGGCGGCGCTGTACCGCGGTGCGGTACAGCGCTTCGGCACCGCACAACCGGTGGCTGAACTGGCAGAAGGCTATTTCCAGGCGCTCCACCTGGAGGATCTCGCGCTGGCGTGTGCGCTCCGGAGCGACTCTGAGCCGGCTTGGGAAGAATTCGTGAAACACTATCGGCCCGTTTTGCAGGCGTTAGCCCGCGCCATCATCGGTCCAGCTGGAAAAGCTCGCGCGCGGGAGCTCGCCGATTCGCTCTACGCGGAGCTTTATGGTCTTGACCGTTCTGGCACCGTCCGCAAGAATTCGCTGCTCGACTATTTTCACGGGCGCAGCAGGCTTGCCACTTGGCTGCGCACCGTCCTGGTGCAGCGACACGTGGACGCGTTGCGTGCTTCACAACGCTTGGAGCCACTCGACGATGAAACGGCCAGCCGCGGAGCAGGCGTCGAACGCGCGAATGCCGCCGTTGAAAATATGGACCCCGATCGTGCGCGGCTTCTCCCGCCGCTTGTCGAAGCGATTTCCGAGGCACTTGCGGCTCTGCCCGCGCCCGACCGCCTGCTTCTCTCGCTTTACTATGTCCAAGGGATGACGCTCGCGCATATCGCTCGCATCCGCGATGTCCACGAGGCTACCGCTTCACGCCGGCTTCAAAACATCCGCCGCGAACTGCGGGAGCATATCGAATGTGTGCTCGCTCGAGGCAGTGCTGCGCGTGACGGTCGTCCCGGAGCGAAGGGCTTGTCGCCCGCCGAAATTCGCCGCTGCCTGGACTACGCGATGGAAGATTGGTCATTCGATCTCTCGTCAATCTTGGCGGAAAAGGCCCTGCCTGCACGAACCGAAGGGAAATGACCGTATGGTGCGCAAGAAACCAACCTTGTATCGTTCAAATCTAGAGGGGTTGCAATGCTGTCTGTGCGACTGAGGGCGAAAGAAAAATGAGCTTCGATACTCCTGACGATCCTCATTCACGCGACACCAGATTGGCTCGCCTGCTCGCGGAGGCGCTCAGATCCCGATCGAAGGACGCCGCCGGTCTGGAGACTTCCGCGTGTCCGGATGCTGAAGTCCTTGCCACTTATGCCGACCATGGTCTCGCAGAGGAGGAAACGCCTCACTGGGAGAGCCACTTCGCTGATTGCGACCGCTGCCAGAAGATCATCGCTGTCCTCGCCGCAAGCGGCGAAAAACTCACCGAAAGCGAAGTCGAAAGGTTAGGAAGCCTCGCCGCAGCAGCATCTGCGTCGCGCCAGCCCGTCGCGCGGAAAGCCGCGAAACCATGGAAGATGATCTGGCGGCGGCCGGCGCTTTGGCGCTGGCTTGTGCCAGCAGCCGGCCTAGCTTCTGCAGCGCTGTGGTTCGCGCTGCGGCAGCCGCCTCCACGCCAGGCCTTAAGTTCGCAGAAGACTGCAGCGACAAACGGCGCGCCCCAGAGTGAAGCCTCGGGATCCACGGCCGTTTCGGCAAAGGCGGACGAGACGCAAATCGCCCAGGCGAACCTTCCTGCGCCACCAGCGGCGCCTCCGCCCGGAGCCCTGCCGCGCGATCGGGAAACGGTTCCAACCAAGTCCTCCGACGCTGCGAGACAAGAGCCGAAAAGCAAGCAAGAATCGGTCCGAAGCGCCGCGCAGGAGCCTATGGTTTCCGAAGCCGACAACGCCCTGGAGGCTCGCGAGGACACTGCAAAAGATAATCGATTTCCATCTTCTCAACCGGTCGATAAGAAATCGCAAATAGTTGATGCACTCGGAGCGGCGCCTCCCGTTGCATCGCCGGCGGCGCCATCTACTCCGCCTCCCGCACGTGAAGGCGAGCGTGCAGTACGGCAAGAACTCGACCGCGCCACGGGTGCGCCTGTCCCCGCACAATTGAAACCGCTAACACTGACAGCGAGCCCGGCGATTGTATTCGCTTCCCCGAATCGGCGCGCCCTCTGGCGTCTCGGGTCCGGCGGGCGCATCGAGCGCTCGACCGATCAGGGACAGACCTGGCAGCCTCAAACGAGCGGCGTGACAGCAGATTTGCTTGCTGGAGCCGCGCCGTCAGAAAAGATTGCCTGGGTTGTCGGTCGAGCTGGAACCATCGTGCACACAGAAGATGGCGAGCATTGGCAGCGAGTCGCGCCGCCTCCAGCTATAAAGGCGGCCACGGCGCAAAGTCCGGCGCCGGACTGGCTCGGAGTCGAGGCACGCGATACCCTGCACGCCACGATCATCTCCCGGGACCTTCGCCGATTCGTGACCGAAGACGGCGGACGTACTTGGGTACAAGAGAAATAGAAATCCTCGTTTTCGCTTTTCTTCTGCCATAGCTCGTTTCTCCGGATTCTCCTGATTCGTGAGAGACCCAAAATTCCTCCCGCGACGTGCAAGAAACCGGGCCCGCCCCGTTCTAACCGTGAGGACAACTTCATCCGGAGGAACATAAATGCGAAAGCTCTTGCTCGGCGCGACTCTCACCATAAGCACGCTTGCCACGTTCTTAGTCATCTGCTCGCTGCTGCCCCGCACTGCGGCGGGCCAGCACGTTAATCTTAATCAAGGAACGCACTCGGCCCAGCAATCGCCATCGGTTGCTGCCTCGACTACGGCTTCCTCAACGACCTCTCTAGGGGACCAGACCGATTTGAGCCTGACTGTTTACTCAGATCTGGCGCTGGTGCGCGACGTCCGCGACGTTACCTTGCCCCCTGGCGATTTTCGCCTCAAGTTCATGGATGTGGCTGCTTCTATGAATCCGGCAACGGTTCATTTTCGATCGCTTACGGACCCGGGACGACTCAGCGTGCTGGAGCAAAATTATGAATACGACCTGCTGGACCCGCAGAAACTCCTGGCGAAGTATGTGGGACGCGATCTCAAGGTGATGTGGGGCCCTACGGAAGTCACAGCTACGCTGCTCGCCGATAACAACGGCCCGGTGTGGAAAATCGGCAACGAAATTGTTGCAGGCTTCAACCCCGGGGTCATGCATTTCCCCGAACTGCCCCCCAACCTTTACGATCGGCCGACGCTACTTTGGACGCTCGAGAACAGCGGGCCGCAACGCCAACAGGTCGAAGCCTCCTATCTCGCGACGCGGCTCGCCTGGAGCGCCGACTACGTCTTGACGGCAAACCGCGATGAAACCGTGGCCGACCTCGACGGATGGGTGACGCTCACCAACAATAGCGGCACTGGCTTTCACAACGCGCAGTTGCAACTCGTGGCCGGCGAACTGAATCGTGCGGTTCCGCCACAACGCGCTTTCAAAGAGCTCGAGGCCATGAGGGACCAAGTGGCGGCAGCAACACCGGCGCCGTTTCAGCAAGAGGCGTTCAGCGAATACCACCTCTACACCCTGGGGCGTCGCACGAGCGTACTCAACAATGAGAGCAAGCAGGTCAGCCTGCTCGATGCGAGTTCCATTCCGCTGACAAAGACTTACGAAGTCAATGGGCAGCAATACTACTACCGCAGCGCCCAGCGTCCCGGCGCTCCGCTGAAAGATCCCGTGCAGATGTACTACAAATTCAAAAACGACGAGAAAGCGAATCTCGGCATGCCGTTGCCCGCAGGCACCGTGCGCATCTATCAATCCGACTCGCGCGGCAACGTGCTCTTTGCCGGGGAAGATCGCATCGACCACACGCCTAAAGACGAGGAGGTCAGACTGCACGTCGGCAACGCTTTCGACGTGGTAGCGGAACGTAAGCAGACGGACTTCAAGACGATTGCTAACCAGTTGTACGAGATGGAGTACGAAATCACGCTGCGGAATCACAAGACCACGCCAGTCACCGTGGAAGTGAACGAGCCCATCGGCGGCGACTGGGAGATGCTCAACTCTACCTTCAAGTGGACCAAGACGGCGGCATTCGCCGCGCAGTTTGTCGTTCCCGTGGAAAGAGACGGAACATCCGTGCTGCGATATCGCGTGCGCGTACGCTGGTAACGTCATTTGCGCCGCCTGGGAGGGTCTATACCGGCCCCCCTGATGGACCTGATGGACCCTCAACGACCAACACGTACAACCCAAAGTGTGCTAAGCTAGCGTGAAAGAGGGGAGGTCAACGCGATCATGAAGACCACCGTGGGCTTTTTTGTGTGCCTTGCCGCAGTTACAGTGACTTCTACAGCAGCGCTGGCGCAGGACCAGGTTACCTTCACGAAGAACGCGGCGCCAATCTTTCAGGAGCATTGCCAGAATTGTCACCATGTGGGGACGGTTGCGCCCATGTCGTTGGTAACTTACGAACAGGCACGACCCTGGGCGAGGGCGATCAAGCAGAGAGTCTCCGCTCGGGAAATGCCCCCGTGGTTCATCGATAAGAACGTAGGAGTGCAACATTTCAATAACGACGAGTCGTTGACCGATGAAGAAATCGCGACGATCGTCAAGTGGGTGGACGGCGGTGCTCTTCAGGGAAATCCCGCCGACATGCCGCCAGCGCGGCAATTCACGGATGATCAAGCCTGGCAGATCGGCAAGCCAGATCTCATCATAACTCTGCCGAAAGACGTGGTCGTGAAGGCCCACGGGGCCGACTGGTGGCCGGACATTCTGGTTGATCCGGGCCTCACCGAGGACCGCTACGTTCAGGCGCTCCAGATTATTCCCATCAAGGGCTATAACGTCATCCACCACATCAGAACCTCCCTGGTGGATCAGGATGGCGGCACTCGTCACAGTGGTCAGCTCGATGGGAACGTTCAGCTCGAGGTGGGAGAGCAAGGGGTCTTCCTCAATGAATATGCGATTGGAAAAGGCGCGGACGTGTTCACAGACGGTTCAGGCCGGTTAATCAAGGCAGGAACCAAGATCAACTTCCAGTTCCACCTGCACGCGAGTGGTACGGAGACTCCCGCCAATGTGGCCTTGGGCTTGAAGCTATATCCCAAGGGCTACACGCCCAAGCACGTGATCACTTCCCTCACCGTCGGCGTGAACGAAGTCGACATTCGGCCCCACGAGGCCAACGTGCGCTCCGATGCTTACATGCCCCTGATCAAACCGGCGCGGCTGCTCTCATTCCAGCCTCACCTGCACAACCGCGGGAAGGCTGAATGCCTGGAAGCGATTTATCCGAATGGGAAAACCGAGATGTTGAGTTGCGCCCGGTTCGAGTTTAACTGGATGCGCAACTACGTCTACGCGGATGATGCGGCGCCGCTGTTGCCGGCAGGGACGATTCTGCATTCCATCATGTGGCATGACAATAGCGACCAGAGCAGATTCAATCCTGATCCCGACGCACAGGTCACCTGGGGAGAGCGAACCATAGACGAGATGGCGTCTGCCTGGCTCAGCTATTACTACATGTCCGAAGAAGATTTCAAAAAGGAAACGGAAGCGCGAAAAGCGGAACACCCGAAACTAATAAGCACACGTTGATGGCAAAGAGAGATCCGCGTAAGCATCGCTGCGGGGTGGCGATGTGTGCCACCCTGCTTGTCCTCGCCGCGGGCGGTGTTCGCTTGCACGCTCAGTTCCCTTATCCGGGAGCCCAATACCTTAGGGGGCAGGACGTAAGTCCCACTTTTGACGGGTGGGAGAGCAACGCGGATGGGACTTTCTCCTTCTACTTCGGTTACCTCAACAGAAATTCGGAAGAAGCGCTCGACGTGGCCATCGGTCCCGAGAATACCTTCGACCCCAGGAACGCCGATCAGGGCCAGCCGACCCACTTCTACCCGGGACGACGATGGTTTGTTTTCAAGGTAACCGTGCCCAAGGACTGGCCGAAAGATAAGCGGCTCGTATGGACACTCACGAATAGAGGCAGAACGAATGTGGCCAAGGGTTGGCTGCAGCCCGAATGGGAAATCGACAAGTTGTTGATCTCCAAGAATGCCATCTCTGATCCTTTTCTGCGGACTTCGAATTCCAATCCCAGTCCTGACAACCAGGCTCCCGTCATCACCGGCGAGCCCGCCCAGACGGTCACTCTGCCTGCTGCGGTCACATTAAAGGTGACGGCAACTGATGACGGACTTCCGAAACCGGGTCCCGGAGATCGCGGCGGAAAAGTGGAAGGTGTTCAGATCCGGTGGATTCTTTATCGCGGTCCGGGGAAAGTTCAATTCGATCCAGACTTGAGTCCCGCTGTTTACGGAAAGCCGCTCACGTCGGAGACCAAGGTGAGTTTCAGCGCGTCCGGTAACTATCGCATCCGCGCAATCGCCACGGATGGGGCGACGTTCTCAACCTATGATGTGGACGTGATTGTGAACCCAAGCACCTCTGCCGCGAAGTCTCACTAACGGTTCAGCACTGAACTTTTTGCATCACCACCGTTCGCCCGCCGCCTACTTCACAGTAACCGTGACGTCGTGAAAGGTCGTTAGCGCGCCATCACTGGCAATCGCGCGCAGCACGTAAACACCCGGCACCTTGAAGCTTGCCGTCGTCGTGGCTGTGACGGGTTTTTGGTAACCGCTGGCGACGGTCCCCAGTTCGAAGCTTACTCCGGCCGGACCTCGGTACTGGATCCAGCGGACCGAGAGACCGATTGGAGTTGGCGTGCCCACGTCCTCGATATCCCGTACGCTTCGGGGTTTGGGACGCCCGTCGTCCTGCGCCGTGGCCGTCAATGTAACGGTGTTGGGAAGTGTGATTGTCTGCGGACCTGAACCGCTGACGAAAACCGGCGGTTGATTCTCGAGATCCGTCCCGCCCCCTACTTCCTGCATAATCACTTCCTTGTTGATTTGCCACTCAGGCTGAAGCCATCCCTTGGCCACATTCGTTTTGCCGCGGATGGTCAGCATCCAAGCTACTCTTTGGTCTAAGCCCCAGTCCTTCGGAACAACGATGGAGAACACCATACGCTGACGGCGCGGATAAAAATGAGTTGGCTGACCCTTGTCAGCGCCTCCGTTAGCGCCCCTATCATTGCCCACACCGACGCTGTTGTCCGGCCCGATCGGAATATCGAGCTCCTCTTCGTAATTCCGGTTCATATATCCGAAGTACATGCTGAATGTCCCGTCGGGGTTTGGCATCCATCCCTCGAAAGCTGGCGTGACGTCTTGACCACGCGCGATCCTGACCTGTCCTGTGTAGGGAGTCTGTTGTGCTGTCAGGCATGCCGGTGCAGCGAGGAGAAACAATACGCCCATCAATAACGGGAGCGGGCGTATACCCGTGGCAGCGAACTTTACTTCCGCAGTCACTGCGTCAGCTTTTTAGAAGAAAGGTTCTCTGTGATCTCTTTTGATTTTGCTTTCCGTTCTGCGACTTGTTGCCGGAAGTCTTCTTCAGAGAGATTGTAAAAGGTCATCCAGGCCATGGCCATGTCGTCGATCGAGCGCTGGCCGTAGCCAATCCAGTTATCCGGATCGTTGTTCAGCCTATTCGACCCCGTATTGTTATACCAACTGATGAGATGTAGAACGGCGCCCGCCGGAAGGAGCGGTTGCGAATCCATGGCATACTCGTAAACCATCATCCAATTGAAGTCGAAATGGTTGATACAGTTTAGCGGCTCCACCTTGTTTCCATCGCGTTGTTCGGATTTCTCCGGCAATATCGCTTCCAGGCACTGCGCTTTGGCACGGGTGTGCATGTGCGGAGCATAAGCGAGAATGCGTGTGGGTTTGCTCAAGATCTTATAGCTGTCGTAGCGAATATTGTCACTGTTCGCCGGCAGGTCGAGCTCATGATCGTCCCCCATCAGCTCGGTTTGCGCGACGTACTTGGGAACGTATCCTTTCGGATAAAACTTGAACCCGATCTCCACGCTGGTAGTTGTGTCCTCTCGATACGGATGTATATGGAGCTGAAATACCACTTTGGTCCCGGCCTTTAGCGAGCGGCCCGACCCGTCCTCGAAAATATTCGCATTCTTCGACTGCATCGTCGCTGAAGAACCGTCGGGATAAATGAGCGTCGTGCCCATGTGGTGAATTACTCTGCGACCCTTGGTCGGCTTGATTTCGACGGCTTTGATATATCTGTCTTCGCTCAAGCCGGGATCGATGACGATGTTCTTCCACATATCGGGGCCGTTGGCCTTGACGATAAGGTCCTCGGGCATGGCCGCAACCAGTTCCGGCGTCCCGATGTGCCATATGTCGTCATCGAATTTCGCCGGCGGTGGCATATCCGCGGGGTTCCCTTGGGGCGCCCCTGCCTCGACCCATTTCACAATCGTTGCGATCTCGTCGTCGGTGAGCCCGCCGTAGTTCTTGAACTTGTTGATGCCCACATTGGGATCGATAAACCACGGCGGCATCATCCGCGCGCTGACCCGTTCTTTTATGGCCTTGGCGAACGGCCGAACTTCCTCGTAGGTCTGTAACGACATCGGGGCTATCGCGTTTGGCCGGTGGCACTCCTGGCAGTGCTGCTGAAGAATCGGTACGACCTCCTTGGTAAAAGTCACCTGTGGGGTGGCGGGTGTTTGTGCTCGCAGGCTGCCACCGGTTAGACTCACCGCGATCGGCGCACATAACGCGACAAAAACCAGACGAAAGAGCCTATCGTTCAGCGTCGCTTTCATGTCGGTTTTCCCTCGGAGCAATGCCGGCTATGCCTTCTGATCTTATCTCTACGCCACGTGCCCAGAAATGTCAACGCCGGGGGCGGTTTCCGGCGGTTTCCGCGTTTTCCGGGCGCGGCTTTCGGGAGCTGCCGGGCTGGAAGCGCCTTTTCCTAGGCCCTCGACGTGTGGACCTGAGCGAAAGCGGCATGGGGGCGACCTTGGCCAAACGCATTGAATTTGAGGAGGACGCCCGCCATCAAGGGAATTATCAGCAGCGTGGACAGCACGAAGCCGCAGTTCCAAATGGTGGTGTTCAACGAACACCGACGATGGCCGGGATTTCGAAGGCTCGCCCATTGTAGTCATGATTCAGCCGAGCGCGGTATTCCAAGTCGCTCAAGAGGAGATGGGCGAAAACGGTGGCTTTAGCAACGCAGGCTTAAGCTTTGCAAGTGGTGCAGACCTGCTGGTTGGCCAGGACGTCCAAATACGGCCCGGGACTACTTCGACGAGCGGAGGCATTACGACGGTCACGACCGACTTGGTGCGCTTATGGCCTTCACAGATCACCGGCACCGTCGGGAGCGTCGACACGAGCAAAGGCACTTTCACCCTGACGGGACTCTCGCCCTTGTTCACCGGCGCGATGCCAGCGGTCACAACCATTACTGTGGAGACGCTCTCAGGCATGCTGGTCTTGGACGGTTCGGGTTCAGGGTTGCCGACCGTTGGCACCGTGTCGGTGAAGGGCCTGCTGTTCAACACATTCAACACGTCAGGAATGCCAACGCGGGTGACGCGAACGATGCGCCAGCAGCACGACGACTAAGTGTCTGAGGATTTGGTCAGCAACCTCAGTGCCGTGTGTCGTCTGGAGGCCTATCCGCGACACGGAGTGGCGTCGGTGCGCTCATCACGAGATTTACGCCTGGGAACTGCAGGTAATGAGCGCAATTCCCTATGTATCGCGACTCATTGCATGGCCTCCTGTCTGGTCAGTCACACAAATGAGCCATTGCGAAGGTGGAAGTCCACTTGACTGCCGGCCAAAACCGTCTTTAGAATCGATTTCACTGGACGAATGTGACAAGACTTAAATACAACGTGTCCTGGCACCAATAGGAGGTGGCTGTTGAGAGGCAGATTCTTGATCGTCGCAGCTCTCGGTATTAGTAACTCGATCCTTTGCCTTCCGCTCTTCGCGCACCACGGCAATGCGGCCTACGACGACACAAAGCAAATTTCCGTTAAGGGAACCGTCACACAATTCTTATGGGCCAATCCTCATTGCGTGATTCTTTTCGACGCGACGGACGATGGCGGCCAAGTGGTGCATTGGATGGCGGAGACGGAAAACCCCACCACCATGACGAACATGGGCTGGACCAAGGCGTCCGTCAAGCCCGGCGATCAGATCGCGTTGAAGGTGATCACGGTCAAGAATGGCAAGCCCATCGCGCGCATCGTATACGTGGATCTGGCCAACGGTCAAAGATTGCCCGGGCGCCTACGCCCGATTGGCGACTCCTCCGCGCCGGAAAGTGGCGCCAAGCAGTAGGGAGTTGTTCGGGCGAGCCAAGCTGATTGCGTTGCGTCACGAGTGTTTTTATCCGCGGGCGAAATCGCAACTGCGGGATTGAGACTAGGGAAAAGGCTGCAACTATGCTAAAGCGCTTTATTGCCCCAACGATTGTATTGGCAGGATTGCTATTTTCACCGCTGGCGTGGTCTCAACAGGCGCCGGCGCCGCGCCAGGATGAGCCACGTCCGCCTTTCTCGCTCGAGAATCGTCGCGACGGTTGGGGCCGGCCCGTGAAGCCACCTGTGAAAGGGCAGAAGTCCGACCCTGCCCCGCCGCACGACATTTCGGGGATTTGGGATCCAGGCGACGGCGGAATCCAGGCGCTTGGCCCGGCGGCCATGCCGGAGGACGGCAAGCCGGAACATCGCCCGCCTTACACTCCTTTGGGTCTGGAGACATTGAATGCCACCAGGCCAAGCAACGGTGCGAGAAGTACCGTGCCGAGCGAGACGAATGATCCCGTCGTCGCCGGTGACCCTCAGGGCATACCTCGCGAAGACCTTTTCGAGCTAAGGACCGTTCAAATCCTGCAGACACCCGTGCAGCTCTACCTCTTGTACCAGTTTGGCAGGGTGTGGCGAGTCATCTGGACAGACGGGCGGGAGGTCCCCAAAGATCCCGAACCACGTTGGTTCGGCTATTCGGTTGGCAAGTGGGTGGATGACTACACGCTGGTGGTGGAGACCACGGGCACCGATGAGAGAACGTGGGTCGATCATGCAGGGCGCCCGCATAGCGGCGATATGCGCGTCGAGGAACGCTTCCACCGCGTGGATCATGACCACCTGGAGCTCACGGTGACGCTTGACGATCCGAAGATGTATACCAGACCCTGGGTGGCCCTCGACAAGTTGGTTTTCAACCTGGAGCCGCAAACCTTCGACATCAGGGAGATGTTCTGGTCGCCGACAGAATTTCAAGGATACAACAAATTGCTTGGCAACTCCGCGAGCGAGCAAGACAAGTAGCTTCGCCCAAGCTCTCCAGAATTTACCCACTTCCTGACGATGCTTCATGGGTCATAAAGATCTTCAGCTCTCTGTCGTTCTTGGAAACTCAAAGTGGAATTTGTATCAACTGCAACTGCCGGTCTACAATGACGAATATTTAGGGCCGGCGGATGTGATTCCACGCGGATGAGAAGAGTCGAACAAAAGCGGAACCTGAACGTCGCTGCCTTTCTGATGTCCTCCGCCGTCCTTGGCTTCTTTTGCCTCGCGGGTCAACCTCGGAAAACCATTTCGCTTTTTGGTGTCGCCAGTGCCGAAGCGCAGCAATCTGCCAGCCCCGCTCCCAAGCTGGCGCCGGGAGCTGCGCCTGCTTCGATTACCCCATCAAGTCCCACCGGCGCACATGCAAACAAAAAGCCCATAAGCAAAAATAAGGAGCATACGTTTCGCGGCACCGTCGAAAAGGTCGATGCGAGCACCAGGATGCTGACTGTCAATGGCGAGAATGTGCCGGGCTGGATGGCGGCGATGACCATGAACTACCGTGTCGACAAGCCTGAGAACCTGAGCGTGAAGGCCGGCGATCACATTACCGCGAAGGTTTACGACGGCGACTTCACGACATTGCATGACGTTCGCATCGTCGTCGCGAAGCCAGCAGCGGCTAGCGAACTGCCGCCCATCTCCTACGTTTGCGCCACGCCGGGTGAAGAAAGCGTACTTGAAGACAAGCCTGGCAAGTGTCCTCGATCCGGCGTTCCTCTCTTGCCGATTCGCCTCGTCACGGTCTATGCGTGTCTCAAGTTTGAGTCCTTCATCCAGGACCAGCCGGGCGTTTGTCCAGTCGACAAAAGCGAGCTCGTTCCCATCACGGCAGCGCTGTACTTCACGTGCAAGGACGATCCCAAGGCCCGCCAGCTCGGGCCCGGAAAATGCGCAGATGGCAGCGCGCAAATCAAAAGCTACGAACGACGTCCTCACGGGGATCACAATCCGCGTCACGGCGGGCAATTTTTCATGGCCGACGACAGTTGGCACCATCTCGAGGGCACATGGGTACGACCGAACATCTTCCGTGTGTACTTCTATAACGACATGACCCAGCCGCTAGCAGTTATCGGTTTTTCTGCGAGCGCTGCTAAGAGCGACGCAAACGGGAACGATATCGCCGCGGCTGTCTCGCTAAAACCGGGACGCACGGATGATCGCAATACGCTCGAAGTAGCGATGCCGGGCGCGGCACAGCACGCCAATTTCACGCTGCGGGTAAAGTTCAAGCCGGAAGACAAGGAACGTGTCTTCGACTTCACCTTCGCTGATTACTCGCGGGAGCCGGTCAGTGCCACACCTGGCACTGCCACATTGGCGCCGATTACAACGGCCGTCGTGCAGTCGCAGACACCGTCGAGCGCCGCTGCGGCGCCCGACAGCAATTCTTACGTTCCTCCGGCCCTCAGGCCAGAACCGCCGCTGCCCACGACCGCGCCGGAGTTGCTCGCCGAGTTAAGTAAGCGCGCTCAATCGGTGAAGAATGCGCTTGATCAAGGCGATCTCACTGGCCTCTGGTACCCGGCTATCGGTGCGAAGGAGGTCGCCCTCGCGCTCGAGGAGAATCACATCAGCGAAATACCCGAAGATCAGCGGCCGAAGATGGCGAGCGCGGTCAAGCGATTGACTCTGGCCGCTTGGGAGATCGATGCGGCCGGTGATCTCGGCAATAAGGAGCGCGTGCTCCCCTTGTATCGGGATTTCTCTTCCGCGGTCGCTGATATTGAGTCAATTTATGGAAGCCGGTAGACAATTCAAGCGCCTGGTCGGACCGTGCGTGGTCATCGCGATTGCGATTGTTTTCTTCTTTGTCGTCGCCACCGAACACACCGATGCGCACACGCCGATCACGTCCAAATACGACTACAACAGGGATGTCTTTCCACGGTTGCGCGATCACTGCGCTGTTTGCCACCTCCCGAATGGGCCGGCGCCGATGTCTTTGATGACGTACAGCGCCGCGATGCCCTGGGCGCAATCGATCCGCGACGAGCTCACCGCGGGCCGCATGCCGCCATGGCCCGTGGATCCAACGAGTCCACCGGTCAAAGGCGGATACCCCATCAGCTCGCGCGACGTCGATGTGATCGTCGTCTGGGCCTCCGGGGGGACGCCGGAGACCTACTCCGAGGCAAAGGTCCCGGACGTGAGCTTCCATCCGCAGTGGAAGCTCGGCCCGCCCGATTTGAAGATTCCGATGGACGCCGAGCATATCGTGGCGTCGAGTGCGATCGAAGAAGTCCGCGACTTTTCGCTGCCGACCAATGTGACCGACACGAAATGGATCAAGGCAGCGGACTTGATGCCGGGGACCGCGTCGATCGTGCGCGACGCCGTCATCAGCATCGAGAATGGTCCTGTGCTGGCGCTGTGGCAACCTGGAGGCGATACGACGGCCGCACCAAGCGGGGCAGCCTTCCAGCTTGCGCCCGGCTCCAAGATCCATCTGCAGATTCACTATAAGAAGCATTTCGACCAGGAGCAGAACGCGGTCTCCGATCGGAGCGCGATTGGCTTGTACTTTACCGATCCGCCGCCCTCCGGCCGCGAACTGCAATCGTTCTCGATCGATCCACCGCAAGCCGCTGGCGACTCGCGCGCTTCCGCCACTTTTGCCGGCAATCTCCCCAACGCCGCGCGCATCGTCGCACTCCGGCCGATGCTGGATCGTGCCTATGAGTTTCTGAGTGTCGACGCGATCACACCATCCGGCAAGGACGTGCCCCTCTTGCGACTACACGGGCCGAGGCCGCAGTGGTTGGAGCGCTATTGGTTGCAGGAGCCCGTGGAACTCGCTGGCGGCAGCAAGATTACGGTGCGCGTCACTCCGCTGGCAGACTATTCAGACGAACCCGCTGCGACCAGGCGATTCCCGCTACAGGTCGTCGTGGATTACATTCCGCTTTAGGCGCTTGCCTCCGCGCAGGCGAGGCAAGCGAGCGCGGTTGACGCGGACCGCACTTTGGCCTTGTAAATACCGCGTGGGAACGGCGGTTGGATGACGTAGCGAATCGGAAAAGTCATTAATTGTCGTGGCATAAAAAATATGGTACATGGAATTGGGGAGTGGCCCAGTTTTGTCCAAAGGAGTGTCACATGAAGACCAAGCTAGTAACTTCTCTTGCCTTGGTTGTCAGGCTTCTGGGGGTTTGCAGTCCGATCTTCGCGCATCACGGCAGTGCGGCGTATGACAACACCAAGTTAGTTGAGTTGAAGAACGCCACCGTGACGAAAGTCAATTGGGGCAACCCCCACACCTTAGTTCTCTTTGACGTAAAAGATGACAAAGGCAACGTCAAACATTGGGTTGTGGAAGGCGGTGCTGCATCCGCGGTTAGCACCACGGGCTGGACCAAGAATGCAATTCAGCCGGGCGACGTCATCACTGTTTACCTATATCAAGTCAAGAATGGCGCGCTCATCGGGCGTACGGGCAAGGTTGTGCTCGCCGATGGCACCGTATTCGGTAGTGGGGAGCTGGAAGGTGATCGGGCGTCCCAGTGCGACAAGGAGTTCGGCCCGGGTGGAGACGAGTCGGCGGCCTGCCGTCCCGACGGACGCAAGACGACCAACAAAGAATAAGTTCTCGCTAGCGGAGTGTTGAAATGAGAAATCCCTTCAAGTACACCGTGGCTGGTCTGCTTGCATTGTTGGCGCTTTCGGCCGTAGTTGCTGCGGCCCAGGAGCCTGCGAATCAAAACCGCCCGCCCCAACCAGGTGAAGCCATCGGCGGGCCGGCGCCTGTTCACGATCTCAGCGGGACTTGGCTCGGGCCTGGCGAACCGAACCTGAACAACCGTATTCCTGCGATGACGCCGGGGGGTCAAGCTAAGTTAAAGCTCAATATTCCCGATCCCTTTAGCGCGACTTCTAATGATCCCTGGAAGACGTGTGATCCGTTCGGGATGCCGCGCATTGTCAATAACGAAATAAGGGAAATTGGCTTCGCCACGATGCCCGACCGCATCGTGATCCTGGAAAACTACGCCAAGGTCTGGCGCGAAGTTTGGATGGACGGGCGGCCGCTCCCCAAGAACATCGGCCACAAGGGCGGTCCCTCGACCATGTATTTCGGATATTCGGTGGGTCACTGGGAGGGAGACAACACGTTGGTCGTGGATACCGTGGGTATGGATGACAAAACCTGGGTCGACCGGCGCGGCTATCCACATAGCATCGATGCCCACGTGATCGAGCGCTACACGCGTACCGACCACAACCACTTGAATGTGACCGAGACGCTCGACGATCCGGCGTACTACACCGCGCCTTTTGTCATTGCCAAAGCCGACTACAGGTGGATTGCGGGCCAAGATGACCCGAAGGTGGCGATTCCGTTCTCCAACGAGTACATGTGTATCCCGTCCGAGGCGATCGAGTACATCAAGCTCGTGGGAACCCCCGCCGATGAGGACGCGGCGACGGGCGAAGGAAGTAAAGTAAAAGGTAAATGACCTACGCGTGGCCCGCGCTCACGTCACAATTGAGCTCCGCAACACCGCTCAGTGCGCAGGCTCCAATCCCTCTGCCTTGTAGGCAGCTTCTGCCTCAGGTGATCTGAGGTACGCCAACAGCTCCTTCGCAGCTTTAGGATCTTTCGCGTGGGTGGAAACGTAACCCACCGCGTCCACGGGAGTCGAAACCCCCCGCGGCAATCCTCCCAAGAGATCAACTCCATCGCGCAGTCTGTCGCTCACCTGGGGGCCTATGAAGAGTTCGACCTCGCCCTTGGCGACCAGTGCCTCCGCTTCCTGGCTGCCTTCGACGATCTTCATCTTCGGCTTCACCTGTTCGGCGAGGCCGAGCTTGTTGAGGGCGTCCATGGCCTCGCCCCCGAGGGTCCCCTGCGCGGGGTCCACAATTACGATGGACTTCGCCGCCAGCAGCGTATTTTTAACCGCAGCGGGTGTGGAGATGTCCGGTTTGGGCGCGCCCTTTTTCACGGTGACGCCCAGAATAAGTCTTGCGATCGTCGTCGCGCTCTTGGGATCGATGTTGCCTGAAGCCCCCGCTTGCGGGTAGGGCGCAAATATGATGGATACGTCCAAAGCCTGGCCGCGAGCCACCAGTTGCCGGGTTCCATAGGGCGGGGTTTCCCTGCTGCCCTGGCCGTAGGTGACCTTGACCTTGTCGCCTGTCTTGCTCTCGAAGCCCGCGATCAGTTTGTCCATGGTTTCCCTGCCCAGGGGACCCGGCGCCAGCAGAGTTATCTCAGTCTGTGCGCGCGCGCCATACGAATTGCCGAGCAAAAGCGCGACAAAAACAAATGCCGAAAGCAGATATTTCACGGCCCCTCCTATTTTTTAAAGTGGCCAGAGCGGCGTGAACTTTGTTAACGCGCGAAAGCTCCTGATGCCCATGACTTTCGCGCGAAGAACCCCCTTTGCCGCTCGACAACCCGGAACTTTTTTATACTCGAAAAGCGCCATGATGGCCACGACCTTTTCGCGCCCGACAACGCGGATCAAGGTTGCTCCTTGGTTTCGCGAATGAATGCGAGAACGTTGGTCACGCATTCGTTGGCGTTGGCGACGGCTACATGGTAGGCGTCGCTCGTCAAGACGAGCAATCTGGAATGAGGAATTTTCGGCTGGTAGCGCAAAACCGTCTCCACGGATTGCAATGCACTGCGATCGCTCGTAATGACAAGCGTGGGAGCGCTGATTTTCGGTAGCAGACTTTCCAGATTGAAGTTGGACATCATCTTCCCAACACCTTGCCGTGTATCCGGCCTCGTCTCATCCCTCAGCTTGTCGAAGTAGGCCATCTCTTCTTTGCTGGCCAATGAGCCCAGGCGGACCTGCTGCGAATTATCGTCGTTTCCCGGAGCCACGGAACTGAATGGACCACTCGCCACCACCAGCGTGCGGGTCCGCTGCGGATAAGTCGCCACAAACTGCATGGCGATTGCGCCTCCTGTTTTGGCCCCGATGATATGCGCTGAGGCGACGCCGATCGCATCGAGAAAATTTGCAACTAATTTCGCGAAATTGGCGAGCGACCATTCAAAGTCCTGGGGTGCAGTAGAACGCCCAAAGCCGGGAAGATCGGGACGAAACAAACGAAACTGCTGCGCCATTCGTGGCACCCAGCCGTACCAGATTTCGTGGGTTTCGAGATTGCCGTGTAAAAGCAGCGCCGGTTCGCCGTTAAGCCATGGCGCGCCTAGCCAATCCTCTTTGTAGTACATCTGAATTCCCGAACCGAGCGACACGGTTGAGCCGCCGCGTTCGGCGCTGTTCACAGTTTCAGTTTTAATATCGGCGAGTGCCCCCACCGCAGGAGAAACGAGAGGAACTCCGGCGGAGGCGAGGCTCCACTTCACAAATGCTCTTCGGCCGGGCTTTGCGGACAAGCTCATGGGTTCTGCTCTCTTTCCCGCCAACTTTTTTATGCGGCAAAAGCGGCGTGAAGTTTGTTAAAGCGCGAAAGCTCCTGATGTCTTTGCGAGCGCCGCGAAGCTCCTGATGCCCATGACGTTCGCGGCGGGCGACTTTCACGCGAAGGAAACGGCCTTTTGCCGCTCGACAAGCGGTAACTGCCGACATATGAGAGATCCCTCGACTCACGATGTTCGCTCGGGATGACGATCCGGGCCGGATCGTCACCGCGCGCTTGTGCTCGTGGACTGCCCCGCCAGCAGATCCCAATGTTCCCCGGCGTGCTTGACGATTGCCGGCACGTCGTCGGAGAGGAGGTAGCCATCCTTTACGAGCGGTGCCGCCGCCTCCTGCACGAGCTTCAGATACTCATCGCGCGAGTGATAGCGTTCTTCCACAGAGAGGCGCGGATCGCGAGCCTGCTCGCGTTCGAGTTTCGTGCGCGCGAACGGGATGTAACTGCCCATCAGTGGGAAGAACTGCTCAGTCCCGCCGATCGCAGTGTTTCTGAAATTCCATCCGGTGTAAGTCGCCAGCGGCACGGCCACATCCGGAAGCCGCAGGCCGCCCACGGCATTGCCGTCGCGGTCCACCTGCGGAACGAGGTAGGGCAACGGCGCGCCTGCGCCGTCTTTCGCCAGCAGGCGGTTCGGCCCCCGCACGCCCGCGAAGGCCGTCTGCGGCGAAGTCACGCCTGGAATTTTCGGGAAACTCACGGTGCTAGCGCGCACCAGTGTGCGGTCCTTCAAACGCGGATAGCGGCTCGGCGGCGGCGCGACACCGTCTTGCACCCATCGCTCCATGCCGACCAGTAGCGCTCGCAGCACCATCTTGGGATCAAACGGATTCGCCGGCAGCTGACCGGTGGCCACTGCCGGAGGGAAGGCACCCACGTTGTGCGGCGATCCCGCCAGAAGATAGAGGCGTTCATTCTCCAGCGGCTCGACGTCCTTCGACCCGTCCGGCGTCGTAGTAGCCAGAGCGATGCTGCGCTCCCAATACTCGGTGTCCGAATAAGTGTAGAAGATTTTGGGCTGATGCTCGGCTGCGCGCGGGTTCTCGACGTTCCCATCCTCGAGACCGGTCACGGGATCACGCTGCTTGCGATCCGAAAACGGAAAATGCGTCGCGGATTCCATCAACAGCGACGTTGGCGTCGCCCAGCGCACGTCTAAGTCGACGCCCGCCGCGCCGGCGCGATGCGGCCACACTGCATCGAACACCTGACGGTTGCTCTCGTCCGTGTTGAAGCCCTCGTAGAGAAATTCACGCAGCCAGCGGCCGGTCTGGGAGACGCCAAATGCGAAAGTGTACTTCGCGGAGACCGCCGCATCGGGAACATGTTTGACCCAGGCTGCGGCATCGCGCACGGCGGCAAATCCAAGGCCGGCCACCGGCGAATTCACGGCGAGATACGCCAACTCGTAGGTGTGGCCGGGCTCGAACCCGCCTTCGAGAGTGACGGTGTTGCCTGCGAGCAGCCACTTGGCGCGAGGAATGGTCACCCAAGCCGCGCCCAACTTCTCGCGCACGCGCAGCGTGTTCTCAGCCGATACCGGATCGCTCGGGGTGTAGCCAACGAGATCGGCGACCGTAGCCTTGTCGCTTCGGCTGTCTGGGATGAAGGTCG
>QHYS01000213.1:0-4198 GCA_003223325.1 Acidobacteriota bacterium | reverse complement strand
ACCGCGCCTTCTCTGCGGGCGTCGAACTCCCAACCCACCTGCACAATGGTGTACCCGCGACTGAGTAAGAATCCATCTCCGGCTTCACTCTCAGGCGTCTTCCCGGGCGGCCCATCGAAATTCGGCAGGACGACGCCGGCGCCGCGATTCACGATGTCAAAGATCGCGATTCCGTTTCCCTTCGAGGGATCGTGCGGCTCCAGAATCACGAGATCCGCGGAGAGCTCGATCTTTCCGGCGGCGTTCTTTGGCGCCTTGTCCAGGTCGGCGATGACTTGATTGCGCTTGTTGGCCGGATCAATCTGGAAGTAGATCTTCCCGGTAAGGCGCTCATAGGGACCAACCGATCCAAACGAGCGGCCGCCGGCTACGTCGCGCCGCGAAGCGATCTCCACGCGCGATACTTCTGCGCCCGCTAGGGCGGGCCAGATCAACACCAGGAGCGCCAACGGAGTTGCATGCCGAAGAAGCCCGTTCATGTTCTGCCTCCTTTTTTGCGCGACTTTGTTATGCGGAAAAAGCCGCGTGTTTCCGACGCGCTTTTTCCGATCGACAACGCGGGTCAGGGCTTGCTCCCTAGCCCGCCGCTTTTGCCCGACAACCTCAATCACGGGTTGCACAAATCGTGGTCACCCGATCTTAGTGGCCCAAGTCTGCTACCGCGGGCACTTTTTCTGCAAGTGTTCATTGTGGTGGCCTTCAGCCAACGTCTGCACGCGCGGTTTATTCGAAAAAGATGATTCTGGCTGCCCCCGCAGTTTGAAACCTGAACTTGACTCAGACAAGCATTACAAGGCGCCTAGCGCGCTGAACTCGGTTCCATCGGATACGCAACATCAGGTACGTCTGCAACAGTACAAGGCTTACCTCGGTGATTTAGGCAACATCGGCAAGAGGTATGCGACCGTTCAAGGATTTTACGTGTCCGTTATGGCAGCGCTCATAAGCGTCTTGGCCCTTTCCGAATCCAACACAATATTGAGTCAACTCAAAACAAATACGCTGGTGGTCGTGTGCTTATTTGCAGTCGCCTTAAGCATTGTTGGGGCGCTCACAATACGCTACTACAAGAAACTCTTCCGGGCCAAATTTGGTGTATTGAAGGCGCTTGAAGAGACATTCGCCTCGTGATTGGAAGAGGGATTCGTCGACTTCGCCTCGCGACCGAAAATCGTAAAGGCAAGATTTTCGGAAAGAGAAAGGTCGACGCTGCGCTCAGAATGACGTAGTGTGAGGGCGGGCCAGCGGGAGGATTGCATTCGAGGCGCTGATCCGGTGGCAAATGGTTGCGTTGGAGGGCCGTGGGAGCGTACGATGCGCGAAACAGAGGTTCCCGGGGCGGAAACTCAGGACTATGGGAGTCTTTGTTAGAAATTGAGACTTCAGCGGCTAAGGCCGTTCTCACGTGAACAGCTTTATGTCGCGGCTGTGGATTCGCTGCGCTCACCACAAGAAGCCGCGACCCACAAAGCTGTGGGGTTGTCCGAGGCCCTGGGCTCGAAGAAGACTCGAATGGCAGAGGAGAGATGCAATGAAGCACCTGATCAAGCAATACCTCGATAGCCGAATATCCCGACGGGAACTGCTCTCAGGTTTAGGGACGCTTGGAATCACAGCCGCTGCGGCGAACTCCATGGCACAGTCGCTGGCTCCGTTTCTTCCGGCGGCCGCGGCAGAGGCTTCCGCAGACGCGTCGTCGGCATCGCGGAGCGTAAAAGGGACGGGTGGGGCGCTGCTCGTCGCGCAACTGAAAGCGTCGGGCATCGAGCACATCTTCTTCAATCCTTCGTCCGGAGCAGCTCCCTTCTTCGACGCCCTCGTGGACGAATCGAGCATGCATTTGATCAAGGCCCTGCAGGAGGGCGCGCTGGTGGCCATGGCGGATGGTTACGCCAAGGCGTCCGGCAAAACTCCTTTTGTCATTTGCGCGAGGCCCGGGTTCCCCAATTCGATGACTCAGCTATACAACGTGTGGAAAGACGAGATTCCCATGGTGGTCGCGGTGGATTACGTGAACCGCGCGACGCTTGGCGAAGATGGTTTCGAAGATGCCGACCATCTGGAAAGCATCGCGCACCCAATCACGAAGTGGAATTGGGTAGCACAATCGGCGGACAAAATCCCGGAGGTGACGCGCCGAGCGTTCAAATTCGCCTCCACCATGCCGAGCGGCCCCGTGTTTCTAGCCTATCCGGAAGACATCCTCGACGATGAATCTCAGGCAGCCGTCATCGATCAAGCCAAATTCGAAATCTCCATGAAAGTGCGCCCCGATCCGGCCCTGGTAGAGAAGGCGGGGCGCATGCTGCTCGAGGCGCAAAGCCCGCTTCTCTACGTTGGGGATGAAGTTGCCCGGTGTGGCGCGCAGAAAGACGTCGTGGAGCTGGCGGAACTCTTGGGCGTGCCGGTAACGCGTGACGGCGGCACCATCGGCTGGTCCAAGTCCTTCCCGACGCAACATCCGCTGTACCTTGGCGCGGCCCTGCGTGAGATGCGTTATCCGGCGCATGTGGACGTGATTTTGAATCTGGGAAGCCGCCTCTCCTACGGCGAGAGAATCCAGCCGGGCATAAAGCTGATTCAGATCCGCATGGATCCCACTAACCTTGCTCGCACTGCTCCTACGGACGTGGCCATCTTCGGAGATTTGAAGTTTGCGACAGCCGATCTGGTGGCGGCTGTGCGGAGCATGACTACGGCAGACCGGCTGCGGCTGATCAGCCAAGACCGCACTGCCAAGACTCATGAATACACCGCGACGATGCGGAAGTTCCGCGA
Source organism: Acidobacteriota bacterium (assembly GCA_003223325.1). Classification (GTDB taxonomy): domain Bacteria; phylum Acidobacteriota; class Terriglobia; order Acidiferrales; family UBA7541; genus Palsa-189. Next base: position 1,420 of record QHYS01000213.1, on the reverse strand, counting down.
GTCGCTTGGGCGAGAAACGTGGAACCACAGCCCAGTTAGCTTCGAAAGGCTGGGCATGGAACTCGAGAGCGTTCTGGACAAAGACGCTTGCGTGATCGCGGAAAGCGATTCGGGCCGGAAGATGGAGGATTTCATGTCTTTCGGCGGATCGGACAAGCAATACTTCACAACCACCGGCGCGGCGCTGGGATGGGGATTGCCGGCAGCGTTCGGCGTGAAGCTGGCGCATCCCGATTTGCAGGTAGTGTCGGTAGTCGGCGACGGCGCATTCCTTTTTGCCGGGCCGCAACCCCTCTGGAGCTATGCCCGGTACAAGGCACCCGTCACCCTCATCGTTTGCAATAATCGCAGTTACAACAATGAACGCAACCGCATCTGGAACATCGGCGGAAGGCAGTTCCAAACCGGCCGCGATATGACCTGCTACCTGGGCGATCCTGACATCGATTATGCGAAGCTCGCATCAGGATTCGGTGTGGAAGGAGAAGTTGTTGGGGAGCCTGCGCAGCTCAAACCGGCGCTGGAACGTGCGAAACGCGCGACGGCAGATGGCCGGCCGTACTTGCTGGACGTCCATATCGAGCGGAATGGGATTGGCGCAGCGTCGACGTGGCATCCGCCGTATTCAGTTGCGGATTTGCGCCAAAGGAAGGTGTGACCATGCGTTCAGATAAAGTCTTCCGTTTCTGGACGCATTTTTCGCCGTTGTTTGCGCTGTGCTTTGTTGCACCGATCTTCGTTTCACCGATCTGGGCGCAGGCGCCTGCGAACGCTTTGCCGGCAGGAACCGGAAGGGATTTGGTCGCAGTCGCATGTACGCAATGCCACGGTTTGAAATTGATTATGGCTCTCCGCGATGGGCCTGTGGGTTGGAGGCATTTTGTAGACGACATGATCTTGCGGGGAGCACAGCTGAATCCGGAGGAAGCGGATACCGTGGCGCAATACCTGTCAAAAAATTTGGGACCCGGCACAGCCCCGATGCAAAGCGGCCTCAAAAGTGAGCCGCTGCCACCGGGAGATGGTGAGAAACTCGTCGAATCACACTGCGTCCTCTGTCACGACTTCGGTCGAATCACCACCGTCGCAAGAAGCAAGGAAGAATGGAGCAACACTGTCAACAACATGATGACGCGCGCCGGCACGAACATCGCGACCCAAGATGAAATCCTCACGATGGCCTCCTATCTGGCCGCTCACTTCGGCAAGAAACCAAGTTAGGTCTATCCATACGAAGAGCGGCAGAGGGGTAACGGCCGTTTCAGTATTCTCCTCAGCCAGGAACTAGCAAGCACTCTAGACCGAAGTTCCAGCCATAAGAGAAGCTGAATCCGGGGATAAGCTCTTGGAAATGTGTGCATTGTGTCGCTGTGCGGTTTTCAATGTGCACCCATGTATATGTCCATATACATCTTGACAT
>QHYS01000212.1 GCA_003223325.1 Acidobacteriota bacterium | reverse complement strand
AGGTTTTCAAGGACGAGGTCCTCCCGGGACCTGAAAGCGCTGACCATCCACCCGAGGAGATGCCGAAGCAACACGATCATGACGAGAATCTAATCCGAATCGAGCTTTGCGCCAAGGCATTCATTTTGTAGACGTACGGCGTTTTGGCGAGACACAGCTATCGCGTCGCGTTTCCCCTGTGGACGGCAACCCTGTATCCTGTTGAAATCACGAGCCGACAAAATTTTGGCGAGGGACAACCGCAAGGGCGTGGGTGTTTGGTTTTGTGCCTGGACTGGCTGAGTCCAGATGTAATGACAGAAAACTCCCCCAAGAAGACCAGCTGCAATTGTGAGGCCCAAGTTCAGTTTCTTCATTAAGGCTCCTCCGAACGTCGACAGTCCGAGACCTTGCTACCAAGATGCTCCATCCGTATAGCATGGATGCGTCGGAGCATCGGGAGAATAGACCTGGCTGGATACGCCCGCTAAGAACGTTGCTAGTTCTCCCGGCCATCTGACCCTGGATGGGTGGGACCGGCTGCTCTATGCGGAGCACGTGCAGGCCAAGGGTGAGGACCGCTCTGCACCAGCCCGCAAGCGGACCTGCACTGGCTCTTCTCCAGCGGCACGTTCGCCTCGCTCGGGTTCGGCGCGCTCATCTTCGGCGACCTCGCGCACTTCCACGTTCGCGCCTCGAAGCCCTGGTTCACGCGGCAGATTCAGCAGGCGAGCATCAGCGAGGGTCCTGCTTGATTTTGATTGCAACGGGATCGTGTTCTCGATAAGCAGTTTTATATGATTCACCCATAGAGCATTTTTTTTATTCTAACGCGGAATTTTTCCTAGAGCATGGGATTCGTCGGGAGATCTTTTGAACGAGTCGTCGCCCCGAGCTAATCGTGCCGAGAAGAGCGGCGATGTACACGCCGTATTCAAGTACCTCATGAGGAGAACACCAATGAAGTCAGTTTCATTCAAGCAACACGATGCGTACCCCGAGGGTCCGGTTAAGTCAAACGTTGAACCACTGGATTCTGGGGTAAAAGTAGATGATGCGGTCGAGACCGTTGACGGTGTCAATCATTACGTCGAGCCGATCCACAACACTGCGGAGAACCTCCGCTTGGGTGCCACGGACGGCATTGCCCGCCGAGCCATCATTCAGACAAAAGCACCGCGCCGGGAAAGAAACAAACTTCCAAAAGAACAGGAAACAGTCCTCCACTGTGTAACGCCTTCGGAAAGCCGCTCGCCGTAAGGCTATCGGCTCTCTTGATCTCTTGATTCAAGCCATTGACATTTATAACAAATGGTGTTATATACAAACCATGACTGAACAACTCAAAAGAGCTAGAGAGGACCGCGGCTGGAGCCAACAACAGGCCGCCGATCGTCTGGGTGTGACTCAGGCGTACCTCTCCATGTTGGAAAGAGGGCGGAGAAGCCCCGCCCCGCTTGCACATAAGCTGATGCAGGTCTATGGTTTACCCCCTACTGTACTGCCAGTGTGCGAAGTTCGAGAGAATTCGACCCCTGATTTCTTAGCGTATCAACTGGCTTCGTTGGGATATCCCGGTTTTGCTCACTTCCGTGGAAGAGCACGGAGACTAAATCCTGCTTCATTTTTGTTGATGGCTTTAGCTCAACAGAATCTTGAGGCTCGTGTTGCCGAGGGTCTTCCTTGGGTTGTGGTGCGATACCCTGATATGAACCGTGAATGGCTCGTTCGCGAAGCGCGAGCAAGAAATCTTCAAAACCGCTTGGGCTTTGTTGTAACTCTCGGAAGGCGAGCAGCCGGAAGAGATGATCTTCAGTCGCTCGAACAAACCCTTGCCGATAGCAAGCTTGCGAAAGAGGATTCTTTCTGTAAAGAACTGAGTGAGCCAGAACGTCGCTGGCTTCGGGAATATCGTTCAGAAGAAGCAAAACAGTGGCATCTCCTAAGCGACTTGCGGCCGGATGCGCTTCGCCATGTCTCCTAACCTCACTTCCCCTTGGAAGGAATTCTTGCAAGAGCTTGACTCTCTTCTAAGTGAGCCTGTCGAGTTTCATTGCATCGGTGGATTCGCTGTTGTTGCCGCATACGGGCTTCCGCGAAGCACAAATGACTTGGACTACATCACCCTCGTCCCATGCAACTACCAAGCTGAATTGGAAGAGTTGGCCGGGCAAGGCTCACCCTTGGCGAGAAAATATAAAGTCTTTATGCATCGTGTAGGGATTGCAACCGTACCAGTAGACTACGCCGAGCGAATGACGGAATTATTTCCTAGACTTTTCAAGAACATCCGACTCTTTGTTCTTGATCCCTATGATTTAGTGCTTTCTAAGCTGAGCCGAAATGTGGAGCGCGACCGCGAGGACGTTGCATTCTTGGCAAGAAAGTTGAATCTTGATGCTGCGATTCTAAAGAACCGGTACGAGCAAGAAATGAAGAACGCTCTGATTGGTCCTCCCGAACGACACGACAATACGCTCAAATTCTGGATAGAAGCCTATTTCACGAAGACGGAAATGCACTCAACCAAGGAGGCTTAGTGACAGCATACGAGCAGCAAGAACGGATCTGGGTGTTCCGCTCCCCGAGATTTGCACAGTCGAAAATTGCTCTCGGGATCTGCTTTGGAGCCAACCGTGCAACGCTTGAATCTATTTCCGCAGAATTCCCACATTTCTCCCGCAAACGTGAATTGCTTAATTATAGTAAGTCCTTATCCACCACATCTTTGTCCGCAAGTCCTCGACCAAGGTGACTCAGATCGGGGAACCCGACTTCAGGTTCTGGCGTCTTGATGTGATAGAGCCCGCAGGATCGCATCCAGAACCTGATCGAGATATTTGCCGACATCTTCGGCAAGGAACC
>QHYS01000210.1 GCA_003223325.1 Acidobacteriota bacterium | reverse complement strand
GGGCGGACCATACACAAGGCTCAATTCTTCTCCGAATGTAACTACCACCTACATCGACAGCTCCGTTCTCTCAGGGCAGACGTATTACTACGTTGTGACCGCAGTTGATTCCAACAATGTGGAGAGTGTCTATTCGAATCAAGTGACGGCAGTAATCCCCTGATCAGTAAGCGTCCGCCTTGGACCGTGTGGACGGAGTGGACGGAGTGCCCATGAGTGACGGTGATGGCCTTTGTGGACACGACTTGATCGTGTCCACGAAGGTGGATCGTGGACACTTCAGAACAAGCCATACGAGGGGGGTAGGGAGTCCAAGCGGCGCTATCGCACGGCGGAGGAGAAGCGGCGGATCGTCGAGGAGACGCTGGTGCCAGTCGCTTCCGTCGCCCGAGTGGCGCGAGCGCATGGAGTGAACGCTGCCACCTTCTCAAGTCGCTGAAAGACTCACGCCCGCCCTTTTCCGCATTTTCTACCTTCTCAGTGGCGGCGGAAAGTGCGTCCACAACTCTGGTTACCGCATCCACTCGTTGTTGCCCCCAGCTCTCGCCGTAGACATTTTGGGTGACATCTTATCCTGGGCAACTTTGACCCCGCACCTTTTAGAAACCAAAAACCAGTATTGTTTCGTTCTTTGTTAAAGGAGCAGCCGAAGCGAACGAATGTCATTGCGCCGGGCTGAAATAATGCCGTTTTAGATGACCCCGATTTCCCGTCATCCGGCGACAACCCACATTAACTAGAAAGCAGGGGCCTGGGCTGTGATGTCGTGCCGTCCTTGTGCCAGGGCACGCTCTGCGCTACGATTTACGCGCCTGGAGCCAGCTGAAATCCGCCGCTCACCAGATCTCTAGTTGCAGTTTGCGATAGCTCGCGATCAATTCGAAATCCGCTCGATTTGAGGTAACCAGTCGCGCTCCTGCGGATCTGGCGGTCAGTGCGATCAACACGTCAAAGTGCAAATCGCGAAGCTTCTCTGGACCCAAACCTTCATCGGCGTGGATTTTGGTAAGCAGACGTCCCGATTCGAGCCAATTGTTTTCGGTTGGTGTCAGGATCGGATGGTTGAGAGCAAGTCGTTCGACAAACTCTCGCTCGGCAGGCTTGCTCGCTCCCCGGCTGAGCTCCGCGAGTACCACGGCTGAGTTTCGCACCAAACCCGTAGTTGCTGCGATTCGCTGCTGGTGGCGGCCGGTACGCAGATGGTCGATGAAGATCGAGGTGTCGAAGACGACAAAATTACTCATCGTGTCCCGAGGCAACAATTTCGCGCAGCGCCGCGTGTACCGCCGCGGTTCGCGATTTCACGCCTAATACCTCGGCTGCTTCGTCCGCCAGGCGCTTGTCCAGTCTGATCGATGTCAAGGCCACTGCCATAGGTTCCACCTTCGGCCTAAGTGTATATATATTTTATTAAAGCGATATATACAAGTCAACTTATCGAGCGGACCGGAACTCCAGCAAGACGGCAATATGATTCACCTCGATCAGGGGGAAACAACGTTGGAGCATCCCCGGGAGACTCTCCGCAGGTGGCCACCGCCGATAATGGAGTGCCTGGGGGCTTCGGGTATCGCCTACGATTGTCAGCACGGGGTGGCAGCGTGAATAAACGACTACGTACGGAATTTTTGCGGAGCACAGCGCTTCCGCCGCCTACTGCTTTGGCGCGGGCGGGTCGTATCGCCGGTTGCTCACGCTCACCGGGTGCGGGTCACCGCGGTGGCATGTGTAGCAGGTTACCTCCTGGTTCCCCACGGGGAAGACGCCGGTGCCGGGAAAATTTGAGTTGATCTGCCGCACCAGCATGATCATCTTTCGGGCGATGTCCTTCCGCGGGTTGATGTCTACCTCTTGCGTCCTTCCGCCGCCGTGACAGTAGTTGCAGTCCACGTTGAGGGCGTCGCGGAACTCGCCCATCAGCGAATCTGCGCCGTGTACGTGTGTGTCCGGGGGCAGCAACTTTAAACTGACCCCTGGTCTCTGAGCTGGGGGTGGGTCGCCCAACGAGTTACCCCGGTTGTAAAATTTCCTTGGCGCCATTGTCTCCGGCTTTACACTTCCCCGATGGCATGTGATGCAATCCACTTCGTGATATCCCTCGGGAAAAACTCCGGCGCTGCTCGGGAAGCTCGTATCGATCAGCCGTACCATTCCGATCATCTTGCGCGCCATTTCCTTCTTCGGATTGGTATCGGCCGCGAAATCGCCTTCCACATGACAATAGGTGCACTGCACTCCCAGCGCCTCATTGAAGTTCTGCATGACGAAGGGAATATCGGAGTTCGGGGCGAGGAGCTTCAGGTTCTTCGGGGCCAGTGGCGGAACCGCGCCGCGGCCACCCGGTTGCTGAGCTAACAGCGACACTGACACTGACACAGGAAGCAAGTAGATGAACAGTCGCATGTGTGGATTTTACAGCCGCGCGACGTACGGTTCAACCATGCGGCCGCCGAGGACAGGGCGGCGTCATGAGGTCGCCGGAAAAAAACGCCTGCGTAGCGACGGACGGAATTTTTGCGGACCACAGGAAGGCGAAGCTGCTTCCGATGCGTGGGCATGAGGAGCGTGCCTCTTCGGAAGCTAAGAGCGAAATATCCGCAGTACGCCGCAAGGATGCTCCCCAATGACGCGCCGATCATCCGGATCACACCGGACCGGACTGCGTTTGGGGGCAAGGCCTTGGTAATGAGGCGCATCCCTTACTCGACAACTCGCCCGTGAAATCGCTAATGTCCACCTGAATTAAGCCCGCTCCGCACCCTCTGGCTCATCGCCACATCTCGCGGCGCACCACCGGAGCGCTTGAGCCACGCCTTTAGCTCGGCCACTCTCACGTTGTAGAACGTAGACTCGCAGACCTCGACCGAGTGGCCACGGTTTGCCCCGATTCAGCGCACTTAATGCGGGTGATCGCCAAAGGTAGATTGACAGTGACACTAAGTGGTAATATCCCTTTTGCGACAGTCACAGAGGTTGGCCATTCTCGCTGATTTCTGTGGACTCTTCTCGGTCTAAGAGCAGGTCACCATGCGCGAACGTGACTCCTACCCACGGTTTGGCGCCGCGCGAATCTCCACAACAATTGGGAGGCACTCGTCATGTTCTCACTCCGGATTAATGGGAAGACGTACTCCGTAGACGTGGAGCCGGAAACACCTCTGCTGTGGGTGCTCCGCGATACGATTGGTCTCACGGGAACCAAGTTCGGGTGCGGAATGGCGCTGTGCGGGGCGTGTACGGTGCACGTGAATGGCCAGGCAGTGCGCTCGTGCGTCCAGCCGGTAAGCCAGGTGGTCGGGAAAGTGATAACGACGATAGAGGGACTCTCGCCAGACGCGCAGCATCCGCTGCAGATAGCTTGGCGAGAAGGTGACGTGCCGGAGTGCGGGTATTGTCAGCCAGGACAGATCATGGCGGCTGCGGCCCTTTTGGCCAAGAACCCTAACCCCACCGATGCGGACATAACGCGCGAGATCACCAATCTTTGCCGCTGTGGGACCTACCCGCGGATTCGACAAGCGATTCACCGAGCCGCGCAGCTGGCGGCGAAGGCCTAAGCAGGTCATTGGAGGATGCGATGGTACTGACCAAGGAAATGGACCGCAGAGAATTCCTGGTGACGACGCTGACGGTTGGCGGAGGCTTCGCGCTGGCGCTGAGCTTTCCATGGAATTCGGCGGAGGCGGCCGCCAATGCCGCAAGGATCCCGGACAAGCCGTGGGAATCGCTGGTGGGGAAAAACGAGACCGAGATCAACCCTTGGCTCGTCGTCGCACCCGACGACACGGTGACCATCCGCGTGGCCCAAAGCGAAATGGGGCAAGCGACATTTACGAGCTGGTCCAAGATGATTTGCGAGGAGCTCGAATGCGACTGGTCCAAGGTGCGCGCCGAATACGCGTCCGTCAATCGCCACTTCCGCGAGAATAAGGTTTACCGGCGCATGGCCACGAACGCAAGCGGCGCGGTTCGCATCAGCCGCGAATACCTGCAGCAAGCGGGAGCAAGCGCGCGCGAACGCCTGATGGCTGCGGCCGCCGAGGTGTGGGCCGTACCGCGCTCGGACTTGACGGTTAAGGACGGAATCATCACCCATGTGCCTACGGGCCGAAAACTCCGCTACGGCCAAGTTGCCGAGAAAGCCGCTGCCATCAAGCTGCCCCAAGAGCCGAAAATCAAGACGCCCGACCAGTTCACGCTGATGAACAAGCCCACCCCGCTCCTCGAAACGCCTCTGCGGGTGGACGGCAGCGTTACGTATGGAATCGACGTGCGACTGCCGGGCATGCTCTATGCCGCGGCCAAGGCGTCGCCGGTCTTCTTGGGGAAGGTAAAGAAGTACGACGACACGAAAGTCAAAAACCGCCCGGGTGTCCATGCGGTGGTGGAATTCGGCGGTCCGGATATCGAGGCGGGAGTCGCGGTAGTGGCCGACAGTTACTGGCATGCCAAGACCGCTTTGGGCCTCCTGCCGATTGAGTGGGATGAAGGCGTGCACGGCGAAGACACTTCGGAAAAGTTTCTCCAAATGGCCCGAGCAGCGCTGGAAGAACCGGGCGCCCAAGTCGTCGTGAAGAAGGGCGACCCCGAAGCGGCGCTCAAAGACGCCGCCCAGATGGTCGAGGCGGTGTACGAGTTGCCGTATTTGGATCACGCCTTTATGGAGCCATTGAACTGCACCGCTCAGGTCACTGCGGATCGCGTGGACGTTTGGGTGGGAACGCAAAGACCGGAGGAAGCACTGCTGGATGCAGCGAAATTGACCGGCGTCCCCCGGGCGAACATTTACATCCACAACTGCTTTATTGGCGGTGGATTTGGCCGCCGCAACCAAAACGACGACGTGCGGCAGGCGGTGATGATCGCCAAACAGTTGGACCGCCCCGTGAAGGTCGTCTGGAGCCGCGAGGAGACGACGCGCCACGGGTACTACCGCCCCATGCGCGTGGCGAGATTCCGGGCTGGCCTGGGGCCTGACGGCATGCCAGTGGCCTGGATCAATCGCGTCATCGGCATCGACCAAAATCCGCCCGCGGATCCCGCGCAAACCATCAGGGGCTTGCACCAGGTTCCCTATGCCATCCCCAACCAACTCTTCGACTATCACCTGCGGCAGACGCACGTTCCCACCGGCGTTTGGACGTCGGTGGGCCGATCGCAGAATGAGTTTTACCTAGAAAGCTTCATGGACGAGCTGGCCCACGCGGCCGGGAAAGACCCTTACCAGTACCGGCGCGCTTTACTTGATGGCAACTCGAATTTCCCGCACGCCAAGAGCTGGGTGAAAGTGCTGGATACGGCCGCTGAGAGGTCCGGTTGGGGAAAGAAATTACCCGAGGGAACCGGCATGGGAATCGCCATCGGGGATGGCCGGCGGCCGGGCGTCAAAGAGATCACGATTTGCGCGGTGGTTGCCACCGTGTCCGTCAGCAAGAAGGGCGAGCTTCGGGTGGAACGGTTCGACGTAGCGATGGACACCGGGCCGTTCCTGGTGAATCCGCTGGCTGCGGAGCGCCAGGTCGAGATGCAAATGGTGATGGGGCTAGCGGCGGTACTGCGCCAGGAAATCACGATCCAGAAAGGGCGCGTAGTGCAGAGCAATTTTCACGACTACCCCTTGTTGCGAGCGACGGAAATGCCGGAAATCAGAGTCCATTTTGTCCGTGCGACGGACGAACCGATTGTCGGGATCGGCGAAGAAGCTCTCGGCTGGGTTGCCCCGTCTGTGTGCAATGCCATTTTCGCTATTACCGGCAAGCGGATTCGGTCGCTGCCGCTCAAAAATCACAACCTCAGCACGGGTGCTGCCTAACAGACCTAGCGACCGCGCAGCAGCCGCCTGCGATCATCAGCGTCGTTTGAGATAAGTGTCGCTGATCGACCGGCAGGTCGTAGTCTTGCCGAATTGGCGCGGTCCGCAGACCAACGCCATGTGGCGATGCCTGCGTAGATGGTCGGCCAGGACCTCGGTATAGAGACGGTGTTGCTCCTGCATATGGACCATTATGTCGTACATCGTAAAATGGTCCACACCATCTTACGACAATAGATGCCGCTTCGGGCTATTCCTCAAGGAACGCAGGGTCTCAGGGTCTGCTGCCCAGTAGCCTGTGGTAGAAAGTTCTAAAATCGTCTGCTAGGGCCGGCCAATTCCTCTTAGCTTGCAGAATCGCCGATAATTTGAGGACCGCCAAGAGGCCAAAAGGACTTACATTCCCGTTGCCAGCACTAGGAACGCGCGTCACACCGTCGTGGCAGCCATGCTCACGCTTCAACTCCTCCAGCCTAGCAATTTGCGGGGGTAACGGGGGTAAAGTCGCCCTTCCATATTTATGGCATACATGAAATAATCGAGGTGTGAAACAGGATTCCGTTCGCACCACGGTTGATATCCCAGCGCCCCTCTACCGCAAGCTAAGAGAACAAGCTGCTGCTAGAGGCCACTCCATCCGAGAACTGGTTCTTGCCGGGGTCCGCAGTGTCCTACTCCAGGGCCAGCGTCCGCGGCCGAAGAGGGTGCGATTCCCGCTCATCGTTTCTGAAGGTCCAAAGGTAGAGCTGACCAACGAACAAATTTATGAACGCGTTGAATTTCCTTGATGCGAACGTCTGGCTGGCGCTTATATGGAGTCGGCACGTGCATTCGGAAAGAGCCCAGCTTTGGTTTGAGCAGACCGGGGAAGAACAATTCTTTTTCTGTCGTTTCACGCAGGTAACCGTTCTGAGACTCCTAACGACCGACCAGGTCATGGGAAAAGACGCGAGGACCATGTCTAAGGCCTGGAGCTTGTGGGACCGGATTTGGGCAGATACGCGCATTGTGTTTCTTCCCGAGCCCGATGATATTGAGAGGGAGTTCCGCTCGCGCTCGCGGCTGTCTAGCCGATCGCCCAAAATGTGGGCGGACGCTTATCTATTGGCCTTCGCCGCGGTCGCTGGCCTAAAGCTCGTCACATTTGACCGAGCGCTCAAGTCGCACGGTGTAGATGTCCTTATCCTCTAAAGAGAACGAGTCTCACCAGCTGAGGTCACAAGCGTAGTCAAGGCCTTTGCTGAATTTAGGCTCGGTCCCTGCCCAGGGTCATCGCCCAGCATCCCGAATGAAAACCCTTGGGTACGACTCGCCTGACGGCCAGCACCAGCGTCAGTCCGACCGAATACGCATGATCATTTATTGTAATTCTCTTCCCTTGTAATATACCATGGTATATACTAACCCAGAGAAGAGATCATGGCGCGTACTGCAAAGCTGTTTAAAAACGGCCGAAGCCAGGCTGTGCGTCTGCCCGCGGAGTTCCGCTTCGAGGGCAAAGAAGTTTTTATTCGCAAGGACGAAAAGACCGGCGATGTAATCCTGTCCCGCCGCCCGGATTCGTGGGAAGAATTTTTCAAACTCCGAGACAAAGCGATCAAAGCCGATAAACGCGCCTTTGATGAATTCCTAGCCGACCGCAAGGATGAGCCTCCGCAAGAACGCGAGTTGTTCGGATGAACATCCGCTACCTGCTCGACGCCAACGCCGCCAGCTACGCCATCAATAAGGAGAGTCCTGCAGTTGACCGTCACCTTGCCAGAGTACCGATGGAGGACCTCGCTATCTCCGCAGTGACCGAAGGCGAGTTGCATTACGGGGCCGCGCGCCGCCTTTCCACGCCCCTGCAGTCCATAATCGAGCGATTCCTTCTAGGTGTGACAGTCATTCCTTGGGATTCCGCGGCGGCACGCCATTACGGTCAACTCCGTGCCACCCTGGAACGCGAGGGTCAAGCCATCGGAAGTCTCGACATGATGATTGCGGCACATGCAGTGGCGTTGGGTTTGATCCTGATTACAAATGACCGCGCCTTTGCGCGGATCAAACAGCTGAAGATTGAGGATTGGACAAAATAGGCACGGTCCAAGCAAATGTTTAGGGCACTGGTTGAGACCGACTTCGACTCCCGGGTGCCCCGCTCGTCGTTGAATTGCCTTCAGTTTAGTCACGAGTCTGGAGCGCGAAGCACGCGGGGTTTGAGACTCCCCACGCCTAAAGGCGAGGGATTCTTTGGAGTTACTAAGCAGCATGGCTGCTCGTCTCCAACGATGTTTCCTGCTTCACGGGCGCACGCCTAGTGATTAGATAACGGCGTCGGCTCCTCCGACCAAGTAAACTTGGTAGCGGTTTCTGACCAAGACTCGGAGGAAAGGAGCCGAGTATGCTGATTATAGGATGTGATTTCCATTCGCGCTTCCAGCAAATTGCGATGCTGGATCCGCAGACCGGCGAAGTT
>QHYS01000211.1 GCA_003223325.1 Acidobacteriota bacterium | reverse complement strand
TCCGCGTCGCTCAAGCTGGCCGCTCACGGCGTGTCCACCACCAAGCAGGAATTCACTGTCTCCCGCGCGGAGCTTGAACTTTGGAAAAAGGGCGCCCGGCCGCATCTGATGATTACCCACCAAACCGGGGAAGCAGCGGCAACTTCCACCGCCGTAGAGCTCACGCGAGCCGAAGGAATCAGAGAATAACTATGAGACTCCAAAAATTTCTCGCTTTCGCTCTGGCTTTTGTCGCACCGCTGGCGGTTCACGCACAGAACATCATCACCACGGTGGCCGGCGGCGGCCCGGCGAATGTTCCGGCCACCTCAGCAAGTATTGGTAACCCCACAGCTGTGGCCAAAGACGCTTCGGGCAATACCTACATCTTTGATGCCTGGTCCTACCGCGTTTTCAACGTAGACACGGCAGGCAAGGTGAGCGTCTATGCGGGCAATGGTTTCTCCGGGTACTCCGGCGACGGTGGCCTGGCGACGAATGCTCAGATTAGTTTGGGATACGGCCTGGCGGTGGATACCTCCGGCAATCTGTTCATTGCTGATACTGCAAACAATGTAATCCGGGAGGTGGTAGCTACCACCGGCATTATCCAAACCGTGGTCGGCGACGGCACCCCCAGCTACAGCGGGGACGGTGGACCGGCCACCAGCGCCACCTTGAGCAATCCCAACGGTATCTTCGTAGATGCTTCCGGCAACCTTTTCATCGCCGATTCCGGCAATAACGTTATCCGGGAAGTGGTGGCGACGACGGGCATCATCCAGACCGTGGCAGGTAACGGGGCCTATGGCTACGGCGGGGACGGTGGAGCGGCCACCAGCGCCACCTTGAGCAATCCCTACGGCATCTTCGTAGATGCTTCCGGCAACCTTTTCATCGCCGATATCGATAACTTTGTCATCCGGGAAGTGGTGGCGGCGACGGGCATCATCCAAACCGTGGTCGGCGACGGCACCCCCAGCTACAGCGGGGACGGTGGACCGGCCACCAGCGCCACCTTGAGCAATCCCTACGGCATCTTCGTAGATGCTTCCGGCAACCTTTTCATCGCCGATACTGATAACTGTGTCATCCGGGAAGTTGTGGCCACCACTGGCTTTATTCAGACCGTCGCTGGCAATAACTTTTACTCGTACAGCGGCGATGGCGCTGCGGCAACAGGTGCTCAGTTGAATTCGCCGGCGGCGATCGCTTCCGATGCCGCTGGGAATCTCTTCATCGCCGATGACTACAACTATGTCATCCGGGAGGTCGTAGCTACCACCGGCATTATCCAGACCGTGGCAGGCAACGGGACCTATGGCTACGGGGGGGACGGCGGAGCGGCCACCAGCGCCACCTTAGGCTACCCGTATGGTATCTCCATTGATGCCTCCGGGAATCTCTTCATCGTCGATCACTACAACCATGTCATCCGGGAGGTCGTAGCTACCACCGGCACTATCCAGACTGTGGCCGGCAACGGGACCTATGGCTACAGCGGGGACGGTGGACTGGCCGCACTTTTCATCGCCGATTCCGGCAACAACGTTATCCGGGAAGTGGTGGCGGCGACGGGCATCATCCAAACCGTGGCTGGCAACGGCACCCCCAGCTACGGCGGGGACGGCGGAGCGGCCACCAGCGCCACCTTGAGCAATCCCTACGGCATCTTCGTAGACGCTTCCGGCAACCTTTTCATCGCCGATTCCGGCAACAACCTTATCCGGGAAGTGGTGGCGGCGACGGGCATCATCCAAACCGTGGCTGGCAACTACAACCTCGGCTCTGCCGGCTCTGCCTACAGCGGGGACGGTGGACCGGCCACCAGCGCTACCTTGAGCAATCCCTACGGCATCTTCGTAGGCGCTTCCGGCAACCTCTTCATCGCCGATCTCGATAACACCGTGATCCGGGAGGTAGCGGGGACGACCGCCAACGGCATGACCGCAGGCTATATTTACACCGTGGCGGGCAATGGCAACTGGGGCTACTCCGGCGACGGTGGAGACGCCACACTTGCGGAGTTGAACTATCCGCAGGGTCTTACTTTTGGTCCCTCTGGCAGTCTCTTGATTGCCGATTCCGGCAACAACGTCATCCGCAGCGTCGCCGGTCTCCTCGGCGAGCCTTGGCTCAGTCTCTCGACCAACGGCCTCACGTTTTTGGCGCAAGCGGAGGGCACCACCGCGACTCAGACGGTTACTCTGACAAATACCGGTACGACATCGCTCACCGTCAGCTCAATCGTCATCAGCGGCACCAATAGTGCGGACTTCGCCGAAACGGACAATTGCGGCAGCTCCGTGGCGGCGGGCGCAAGCTGCACCATCAATGTCACCTTCACCCCGGGCGCGGCTGGCAGCCGCACCGCTGC
>QHYS01000209.1 GCA_003223325.1 Acidobacteriota bacterium | reverse complement strand
TGTTGTGGGGTAGGCTCTGACGCGGAACGTCCAGAACTGCCATTGTTGCAAGACGCTGCTAGGAGGCTGCTCGAGATCAGAATGGTCGTGACGGGGTATTTCCTCATGGCGTGGCTCCTTCTGCTGCCTCAAGATCGACGATGCTTTGCTGGTATTCGACCATTCCCTGCACGTAGCCGACTTCTGCATCCAACCGGGCTCGCTCTCCGTCTAGCAGGCGGAGCAGGTCTGTACCGCCTTGTGCGTAGGCGGCCTGTGATATGTCAGAAACCTCTTTTGCGTGTTCCCGGAGGGGCCGGAGAATACCCGAAACCTCCTTCGCGCGAAGTTGGTATTGCTCAAGAGCGCTGTAATAATCGGCAAGCACATTGGCTTGGGTTTCAGCCAGCAGTTGCTGTTGACGGAGCACCTCAGCGTTTGCACTTGCGCGGTTTCCCTGATTGCGATCCATAAGGGGCAACGTAATCTGTACTCCGACGAGCGCCGAATTTGTTCCGGCAGTCGTATCTACCAATTGGGTTCGCTTGTAGCCAAACTCAAGGTTCAAATCAGGACGTGCGGCAACTTCTTCGAGTCTTGCCTTGGCTTGTGCCGATTCCAGCGCAGCGTTTGCGACGCGCATCTCAATGCGTTGTGAGAGCACTTGTTGAATGTTCACTGAAGCGATCGGGTTTGATTCGCGTCCAGCGGTTCCGAGAGAACTAAATCCGGGAAATCTGTCTGGCCCATCTCTCGTTGCAGTCGTACGCGTGTACGGGTAGCTTCGAGAACGGCCAGATTGGCAGAGATCTTTAGTCGTTCATCTTCGAGTCGGATGCGCAGAAAATCCTGTTCGGAGATCGCCCCTACACTGAGCTGCGCGGAGTCGTAGTCCAATATCTTCTGGAAGTTATCGACCGAGGCATTCAACAAGTCGCGCAGTTCCTGCGCTCCCCGCGCGGTCCAGTACGATCGCTTGATGTCTTGCGCAATCTGCCGTTGAGCGAGTTCATATTGGGCTTGGGTGCTGGCCACTTCCTTCGCCGCCACTGCTATTCGCTGCTTTCGTTTCCCGAACACGTCCAAGGGCTGCGTCAAGTAAGCATACGTATCTACATCGCGGGTATAGATCTGACCAGGGCGCAGGTTCTGATTTTCGAACTGGAAAATCGGATTTTGAATCAGTTCAGCTTGTCTCTTTAACCCTTGAGCGGCGGGAACGCGTTGCGCTTCAGCTTTCAGCGATGCGCGTGTCTTCAGTGCCTGATCGATCGCCTCCTGTAGGCTGAGTTTTGACTGCGCGCCGCAAGGCCGAGCCATACCAACAAAAAGAAGTGAAGAAATAAGAATTCCAAGCTTGTACACTCCAACCTTGTGAATTAGTTTCACGGTCTCCTCTCTACTCGGCCAAGACGGCTGCGCTTGGTCGCAGCGGTGCAGTAACTCGCCGTTAAACGAACGGACACACCCGTGGCTATTTATTGGGACTATGCGGGAGGGGGACGCGGGGCGGAGGATTCCGAGCAAGGCGGATCATGGCCGCAAGGCTCGACGAATTCGGAGATCCTCAGAAGTGATTCTTCCGGAGCAATAAGGAAAACCGTTGAGGCGGGCAGCGCAAGAATGAGAAAACCTACCTGAGGGATGCTTATAAATGTGTCTAGCGGCCGCGAAATGTGGGTCCCATCGTTGTCGTCGACGGCTGGGGCCCCATGAACATTTGTCGGCACAGATATCGCGTAGAAGTGAATGTGAACAATCTCGGGATCAGAATCGTCGTGACCATGGGCTGCCACATGGATGTGCTGATATGGCGCCACAAAGGACGCCATCAGAAAAGCGATACATACGGGCAATGTGGCGATGCGGCGCATGAGGGCCCGATTATGCACAAGCAGCCTCAACCGATTCAATACTTTCTCAGGAGATCAGCGATTGGGCTCGGCACGGCTCACTGGACCCGCCAGGGAGAGCGCTCGGGCCAATGACGAAGCGCATCCGTGGCCCAGGCGGTGGTCTTATCCGTATGGCAGGAAGTGCAGGGATTGGGGACTTTGTATTTGTCTGTAATCGCAGGGGTGATGAACGCGAAGGTGTGAGCGCTGACGAAAACGCCTGGAATCGTGACCTCGACCTTGGGCATGTGGCATGCGACACATTCGCTACCCGTGGAGCCGTCTTTGTGGTGCGTGTGCTCTGCAAGTGTCGCCTCGCGAGGTCCGTTCCGCGAGCCAGAACCGTGGCAATCCAGGCATATTTGGTTCACAGGCTTTCGAAGCTGTGCGTAGTTATCCGTGCCATGGACATCGTGGCAGTCAAAGCATGTGACGCCACGGCGGTACATCACGCTTTGCACGAAGTCATTGCCCTGCATGCGGTTCTTGTGCGCCGTGCCATCTGCAAAATGAGTGAACGTAGTCTGGCCGAGATTGTGCTCTTCAAGCTGCCAATAATCCTGGAGGTTGAGTCCGACATGGAAGCCGACCGGCCAGTCGTAATATTTTCCCTCGATGGGACTGGTGAGCGGGCGTCCTTGCGAGTGGCACTGGATGCAGGTGTCGTTGGCGCTGATGTAATCCATTCGCGCCGGATTCACTATGTTGCCCTGCGTGGGTTGCTCGACGTGCGCACTGCCAGGACCGTGACACTTTTCACAGCCCACGTTCCACTCCGCCACTTGCTTGGTCTGAATGTCGTAGTTAACAGAATGACAGCCGTCGCAAGTCGGCCCGGTCGGTCGCTTCATATTGTCGGGAGGATAGAGCGCGGACCACCAATCGGTTCCGTTTGCGACAAAGTACGGACGCCACATTTTGTTGGTTACGTCCCATTGCGCAGGCTCCGGATAGTAATCGTCTCCGATTTTCGTGAAATAGCGCTGCTTCCAAACCCCTCCGTAGACGAACGCGACTTGGTCTTTCGTGAATTTCGGACTGACGTTATTAGTAGCCAGATTGGGAATAATGGCATCAGGATGCTCGCGGGGATCGCGTACGACATTCGCCATAGGAGTTTTCTTCCAGCGTTCGTAAATCTGCGCGTGACATTTCTCGCACGTGGCGGAGCCAACGTAATGCGCTGTGCTCGCCGTGGTAGTTTGTTCGGCTCTTTGCTGGGGCGTCGTTAGCGAGATAGACCGGATGAAGTGAACCAGTTTCCAAGCCGTATTGTCGTCCTCCGACATATGGGGATTTCCCAGTGCGGGCATCCCTGTTAACCTCACACCGTTCGTGATGATGTAATGGATTTCGCCATCGGTGAGGTTCTGCGTAGCGGGCAAACGCAGTTCCGGCGCTTTAGGATAAAGATTCGGTCCGATTCCCGTATGTCCGTCGCCATCTTTACCGTGGCAGCCTGCGCAGCGGTTGGTAAAGTTGTCGCGACCTTCCTGTAACAATTCCGGTGTGATAGTCAGGGGATTTTTCATGCTGCGGGCGCTTCTCGGGATTCCTAGATTGCGCACAGTCTGCGCCATGACCTTCTCGATGGCGGAGGGCTGGTCGGCCGCGCTGAATCCGCGCCGTACCACGAATGTTCCGTAACCGGCGGCTAGGATCACAACCACGAGCAAGACTAGAAGAACTCGTTTTCTGTTCATATGTGTTCTTGTGCCTCTTGATAAAGAGAAATTAACTCACCGATCATAACGTGAACACAGGCGAGGTACTCACGAGTTGCCTCACCGTGGATTTCGCATTTAAGTCTTGGCATTTACAATTCCTCGAACCTCCCGCACGGACCCGAAGTCCAGTCGACGGCGAAGTCAGAGGGTCTCATGCGAGGCGAAGACATTATTTCGTGTGGATGTTCTCCAGGGCGGCCCTGATTCCTTGAGCCACCGCGTCCGGGCTGCCAACCGACCAAAAATGCATAAAGAAAAGACGCGGCTGCTCGGTAAGCATGTGCATGTGCAACGCCGTGACTTGGATATCATGAGCCTCCAACGCCGAGATCACGGGGTTTACTTCAGAAGCGATCAAGACAAAATCGCCAGTGGTAGCGATCTTGCCGGGTCCAGCCTCTTGGAAGTTGATGGCTTCGGCGACCCCTTGCGGAGTGGTGAGCGTGCCCCCGTCTTCGATAATCGGTTCCGCACGAGGAATCCCGAATCCTAGGACCCCTCCATTCCAAGTACCTTTCGCACCTAAAATATCTTCCACAACCTTAACGAAGGCGGCAGGCTCACTCGCTTGCGCAGGCGCCGGCTTGCCGAGGGGAGTCTGCGAAACAGATAGGGCTGCGAGAAGTGATTTCGCTAGTTCCACAACCGGACCATGTCCAAGATAGTGCATGTAAAGAACCTGCGGGGTCTCATCCAGGACGTGATTGTGGACGGCCGTGATGTCGAAATTAGCCGCTCGTAATTTGAGCATCACCGGATTCACTTCTTTTTCGAGGAGCACGAGATCGCCCATCACCATCGCGTGGTCGTCGCTACCACTGAATGCTGCCCACCCACCAAGCGCTAAGCCGGGTCGGACCTCAACATCGCCAACCTTGACGTGCAGATCGGTGCGAGGAAACCCGACGCGATACACGTCTCCCGATTTCTGGCCGGAACGACCCAAGACTTCATCAATTTTCGCGGTGTCAAGCCCCTGTGCTAACAGAATTCCTGGAACGATCAAAATCCAAAACAAAGTGACCAAGTAATTTTTAAACATGCTTACTCCTGGTACAGATGGCGTTTCCCTTCTCACTATAATGATTGGCGTTGCTACCGCCTCATGGTGTCAGGATTCCGTCACAATGTGGTAACAGAATTTCCGCTCTTTTGTTTGGCACGTTTCGCCTCACATGCCAGACACTGCGACTACCAAATTAGTTTGAGCGCGAGTTGGATTTGTCGACTGGAAGTCTGCGTCGAAGTGATCAGGCCGGCGCTGTCCACGGGCTGTCCGTTCTGGTCGAAGACGTTAAGATTGTCAGTCGGCGACGAAAAGTTGGTGTGGTTCAAAACGTTGAAGACTTCGGCGCGGAACTGCACATTGAAGCTTTCTGAAATGCGCTTGACGGGGTTGTTCTTGAAAACAGAGAAGTCCAGCTTTGAGATTCCCGGGCCAATCAAGGTGTTGCGGCCAAGGTTACCTTGGAGGTTGGCGCAGGTGGGGTAGGCAAAAGCCGGATTGCAGTTCGCCGAGTAGAAGGCCGGAGTCGGCGCCAGGGGCATCGTCAGGCACTGAGTTTTGATGTAATGGTTAGGATTGCCCGCGTTGGTGAGGTTAGCGCATCCCGGCCCCGCAATCAGACTGACTGGTTCACTGGTTTCGTCCAGCTTCGATCCCTGTGGGTCTCCGCCGATCAGGGGCGTAAATGGCTGCCCGCCTGTAAGTTTATAAACGCCGCCCAATTGCCAGCCGCTGAGCGCCCATGCTAAGGCTCCGGAACGCGCTTTCGGGCTCGGCAGTTCCCACGTGTAACTGACGACGAGGTCCTGGGCAACGTTGAAGTCGGAGAGCCCGCGCGTGGTTCGCTGGTCAAAAAAGAGTGGATTGAATATTCCGTTGGGAAAATTGTCGTCGGCCACTGTGGCAGAAAGTGTATCGATACTCTTGCCCCAAGTATAAGCAACGTGAAATTCAATCCCGTGGCTTATGCGCTTTGCTAGATCCGCCTGGAGAGCATCGTAGAAAGAATTGGCCTGCCAGAGCATTGCCGTCAGGCGTCCAAAATTCGGATTGAGCGTCTGGCTGGCGGCGGGCAGCGGAAATAGATAGCCCGCGGACCTGAGAGAGGGCAAGACCATATTAATATTGTCCACGCGATAGGGCTGATGAACGCCGCGGGACCCGACATAGCCGATGGTGGCGACCCAATTGGAGGAAAACTGCTCCGCTACGCTCAAATTCCACTGCATGACGTAACTGCGCTTGGGGTTGGGCTGGACATAATCCGCGCGAAAACCGGTCGTCTGGCTGGCCAAGAGAGTGTAGGCTCCCGTCGGGAATGAGCCCTGAGGGACTGAGCCTAATACCGACCGGAGGAACGGGAATGGATTCGGCGTGATGTCTCTGAACTCATAGGGCAGCGGCAATACCTCGAATATGCCGAAACCGCCACGCAGGATCGTCTTGCCGTTCCTTAATGGCGTCCAGGCGAATCCCACACGAGGCTCAAAATTACGAAGAGTCGGATTTGAAAAATACGGCGAACCGAGGTGCGGCTGGGCATCTGTAAGGTTCAGCAGGTTCGAAAGTTGATTATGAACCTCGGCCGGCACGGTGGCCATCTCGTATCGCAAGCCGAGGTTGAGCGTCAGGTTCTGCCGCGCTTCGATATCGTCCTCAAAATAAGCGCCAGCGATGGTTTGGCGCGTCCCGTAGGTGAGCAGAGGACTGGGGATGAGGCCCGAAAAGACTCGGGGGCGGTTCGTCAACAGATCCACAAGCGAACTGAACCTGAAAGAGCCGTTGGTGGAAGGAAAATTGATCGCATTATCACGGATGCGCTCCACGATCGCACCGAATTTCAGCGCATGAACGCCTCGCGTCAGGAAAACGTCATCACCCCCTTGGAACGATGTCCAATGGAGAGCCTTGCTGCCTCCCAGGGTTCCTGGATTCTGCGTGATCAGCGCAGAGGGCATGCCCGTGATCCCAGGGACGGACGAGATCTCCCCGGGAAGCTGCCCGGGAATGAAGCCGAAAGCGGCATCCTCCAGATGCGGATTGAGAACCTGGGTGACTCCGCCATCCGCAGCGACCGCGCGATTGAATCCGAAGCGAACCGCATTTAAAGATTTAGGGCTGAAGGCGTGCTGTTCGTGCAAAGCGGCAAGTTGGCGCGCGGAAACGATGTTGGACAGCACGGAATTGAAGGCATCCGGCTGGACGACCTTAGAATTGTCGTGCATATACGTGCCGCTGATGCTGTCCTTCGGTGAAAGCTTTCGGTCGATGCGGGTGGTCACATAATTCTCATTGGTGACCTGCTGCCCCGCAAAACTGAAGATGCCCGTGTCTCCGTTACCCAAGAGGGGACCGTTGGGCAAAGGAAAGAAGTCCGACAGGAAGCGCGGTACTTTCGGATCTACGAGAACGGAGGCCGGTGTACAAGCGGGAGTTACGCCGCTGGGGACCGAACAGAGATTCCCGGCGAGGGCCGCGGGCGAGGGCATGGTATCGACGGTCGTGACGCCGAGCGATTGTCGCAGTCCCTCGTAATCGACGAAGAAAAATGTCCGTCCCTTCTGGATGGGGCCTCCCAGAGAGCCGCCAAACTGGTTGCGCCTGAAGGGAGGAATGGCTGCATCGAAGAAGTTCCTCGCATCGAAGGCGCTATTGCGGAGAAACTCGTAGACGCTTCCGTGAAATGAGTTGCTCCCGGAGCGCGTGGCGGCGTTGATGATTCCTCCGGAGGTACGCCCATACTCTGCCGGGTAATTGCTGCCCAGGACAGAAACCTGGTCCACGGCGTCGACGCCCAAGCTATCGCCGAGGACGCTGCCTGGCGCGCCGTTGGCGTAGTCGTTGACGCTGATGCCGTCCACGCGGAAATTGTTCTGGTCGGGGCGCGCCCCGGAGATGCTCATGGCGGCCCCAAAACCGCGCTCGGTGTTGCCTCCACCCTGAGCGCTTCCGGTCTGCACTCCGGTCACCCCGGCCTGAAGCGTGGCGAGTTGAGTCCAGTCGCGTCCGTTGAGCGGCGTATTGCGCACGGCCGAAGCATCCACGTTTCCACCACAACAGGCCGAGCCCTGACTTATGGGGGCCGCGGGCGCGACGTTGCGCACGACGGTTTGCGGATTGCCCGTCTGTAGGGTCACGTTCAACACGCGCTCTGTACCCGCCGCAATGGTGATGCCGCTCCACACCTGAGTGACGAAGCCCGGCGCGGAAACGGTCATTTCGAAGTTACCTTGCGGTAAGGCAGGCACGTTATACAGACCGTCCGTGCCCGTCGTGACGGCCCGGACGGCGCCCGTGGTTTCCTCCGTTATGGAGACGGTCGCTCCTGGCACGCCTGCGCCGGATTCGCTCGTAACCGTGCCTGCAAGCGATCCTCCGGGCACTTGCGCGGCCGCTCGAATAGGGAAGAAAGCACATGCTCCCATGGACGCCAGCGCCGCAAAGAGAACCAGCATCTCCCTCCAGCCCTTTCGGCAAGGGCTTAAGTGCAAGTTGCCCCAGCAATGCGGTGGTGCGGCCGAAAGAGTACCTGCTCGCAATCTTGCTCGCATCAATTCCATGCCCCGAACTCCCAGCCCACAAGTTTGGTCTGAATCATGCCTTTCCCCAAGACAGGTCTGGAGGATACCTGCGCAATCTGAAAGTTAACTGAAAAATTGAGCTACACCGGGATGGAGGGCACGAGCGCAAAGAAAGAGATGCCGTTTCCGACCGCGTCGCGCGCCGGACTGGATCTGGAGCGAACCGCGAGTTTCCGCAGACGTTCGCATCCCGGGTATGCCTACCCCTATTGTAAACTGATAGACACTTCACGTCCGGCCGCATTGTCTTCGGTAGCCATTCCTTTGCTCTTGCCTCTACCTCAAGCTGCAATTCACGCGGACCCCAAGGCTTCACTCTTGTGCCGTATAGATACGGATCTCGGCGGGCTCGTTGCCGCGCGCCGGAACTGCAAGGTAGAAACGGTCAAAGCCCTTCCCCGCGACTCCAAAGTGTCCCGCTGTTCGCGCGCCAATCGCGGTGGGTACCTTGGCGATCAGCGCGTAGTGATCCGGACCGCTCATCTGAAATACGTAGATGAATCCCTCGCCTCCCGGCATGTAGATGCGCTTGAACGCCGCGTCGTAATAAAGATCGTCGGTATCTTGCACGCTCGACAGCGCGGCCACCATGCGGCCTGAGCTAGTGTCAAAGACGGACATGCGCGGCGGCTGATGCGTGCCGATGAACAAGCGATGATCTTCTTCGTCCAGTGCCATAGGGAAGTTGCCCTCGATGGTCAGGGGCCATCGCGCGATCTCTTTCGTGTTGCGGTTGATGACGGCGACTTGTTTCAGGCCCGGCAAGTTGACGTAGATGTTGGGCCCTGATTTTTCAAGCTGGAACGATTCGGGCTGGCCGCCGAGCTTGTATTCCTCATCGGCGCTTATTGGTCATCGCGTCCACGGTGGCAATTGCCCCGGTTTTCTCGTCGCCGCAGGCGACGTAAACGCGCTTCGTCGCTGCGTCATAGCGCAGATTATCGGCGCCGCCGGGAAAATCGACCGTGGTGATCAGGTCATAGGTCTTGCCATCGAAGATGTAGAGTTTGCCAGCGCCGCTGGCGGAAAAAAGCTTGTTGGCTTCGGGAGAAAAGACCTCACCCTGCGGATCGGGCACATCAGTGATGTTGTGGTCGAGGGTTCTCCCACCAGTGTTGATCACGGCGATGGAATTATTGCCTAGTTCAGAGATAAACAGCCGACCCCCCGGAAGCAAAATGATCGAAGCGCCCTTTTACACCTGGAAGCGGAATCGATTCAGTGAGAACTAGCGGCCTTGACTGCCCGACGGCCGCGCCTTTGGGGCTTGTTGAAGCTTTTGCTCTGCGGTCGTCTTCTGGGCGCTCACCAGCATCACAGGCACAATCATGAGGGTCACTGTGACGCAAACGTTGCTAACTTTGTTCATGCTGTTCTCCGTCCGCCGAAAGTCACAATCTGATCTCTCGTAAGTCAGGAAGCCTAAACACAAAACCTGAATAAGACCTGAAAAAGCGGCCAGCGCTCGCAAAACAGCGGAGTCGTGTCTGATTGAAAGAGTTTTCAGGAGGTTTTCAGGGTCCCCGGATACCATGCAAATGGGAGACGGATGGAATATGAACAAGCGCAGATCACAATTCAATACGGCCTTGAGTAGGGGCGCATTCGTTACGGTTATATTTTTGGCATCAGGCAGCGCCCTGCTGGCCCTCCAGAGTAGGAGTTTCCAGCGCTACCGTCCTGATCGAGCCTCTAGTTACACGGATCAAAAAGACGAGTTTGCTTTTGCTCGGTTGCGCTATCCCATCCGGATGGCTAGCTACGGGGGATTCGGCGACTTCGGCATGTTTCGCAACGGCGGCTGGTCGGAAGATTATCCCAGGGCCGACCGGCAGTTCGTGCAGGGCGTTCTGCGCCTGACGCGCATCGATGCGCGCCCCTACCAGGAAGTGATCGATCCGGACAGCGACGAAATTTTCAACTGGCCCTGGCTATACGCCGTCAACGTGGCCAACTGGGACTTCAACGATGAGCAGGCCAAGCGCATGCGCGATTATCTCCAGCGCGGCCGGTTCCTTATCGTGGACAGCTTTCATGGGGCCGCCGCCTGGCAAAGTTTCATGATCGGAATGCGCAAGATCCTGCCCGACCGGCCCGTCGAGGACTTGACGAACAAAGACGAGATTTTCCACGTGCTTTACGACTTGGAAGAACGGACTCAGATACCCGGCTATCAATATATTTATACTGGCCGCACGTACGAGAACGACGGCATTTATCCGGAGTGGAAAGCGATCCGCGACGAACATGGCCGCATCATGGTGGCCATCTACTTTAACATGCACATCGGTGACGCCTGGGAACATGCCGACGATCCGCAGTATCCGGAGCGCTTTTCCTCGTACGCTTATCGCATGGGCATCAACTACATTATTTACCCAATGACGCACTAAGGCGCCGACGAAACGTCGATCGATAGTAGCCTTGAGCAGTTAGGCGCGAACTAGCGCTCGTCACGTGAAATTGTTGCTTTCGGCTAATTTTCAGCTCCCGGTGCCGGCATCGAGGCTGCCTTCTAAATGCACATCCTTATAGTGGAAGATGAAAAGAAAATGGCCGGACTGCTCAAGCAGGGGCTTGAAGAGGAAAATCATTCCGCGTGTCTTGCGTTTGACGGTCGAACCGCTCTTGAATTAGCGGCTTCGTCGGAATTTGACGTAATCGTTTTGGATCTGATGATCCCCATGTTGGATGGGTTTGAAGTTGCACGCCGCCTCAGGAAGAGTCAGAACCAAACTCCCATTCTCGTGCTCACGGCGCGAGACGCCGTGACCGATGTCAAGAAGGCTTTGGATCTGGGTGCCGACGATTATCTGACAAAGCCCTTCTCGTTTGTCGAACTCTTGGCTCGCTTGCGGGCGCTTGCACGGCGGGGTCCGAGTCCTCGCCCACCGCTACTGAAAGTTGCCGATCTGGTGCTCGATCCTGCCAGCCATCGCATTTATCGCGGAGACCGCGAGATTCACTTAAGTCCCACAGAGTACAGACTCCTAGAGTTTCTGATGCGCCGTGCTGGCCGCGTTGTATCTCGTAACGCAATTGTGGACGCGGTGTGGAGCCTGGAGCAGGATGTGGAGGAAAACACACTAGACGCTTTCGTCTCTTTGCTGCGGAGCAAAGTGGATAAAGGGTTCAAGACGAAACTCATTCAAACTATCAGGGGAGCGGGATACTCCGTCCGTGAGGAGACTGAGTCATGAAATCCTTTCCCATTGGCGCTCGGCTAACGGCTTGGTATTTCGGAATCCTTGCCGTAGTCCTGTCACTTTTCAGCTTGACTGCCTATTTTGCGATGCGCAAAAGCATATACCGAACGGTGGATGAAGAACTTGGTGCGCACATGGAAGGAGTTCGCCGGCTCATCGAGCGAACTGCTCGCTATGAACCAGATGACCTTGGTCGCGAGCTTCGGGAACACTCGGAGTTGGCAGGAAGCACCCTGCTACAGGTCGCGGATCGACAGGGCAATTGGCTCTATCGGTCTGCATCCATGGATCGCTACGAGATTCCGAGACTCCGAGAAGCCTCAACCGTGCCTTCGACTCTCGTGCTCAATGATATGCCACTGCGCGTATTGACTACAGAAATCCAAGTTGGAGATCGATCCTATCTTGTTCAGGCGGCTGTTCCACTAGATGACTTTTACGGTGCGTTGCGTCGTTTTGCGACTTTGCTTCTCGTATCTATTCCCATTCTCTTACTGAGCGCAACAGCGGGCGGTTACTGGATGAGTCGCCGTGCCTTGGCCCCGGTTGATCAAATCACTCAGGCCGCGAGAAATATTAGTGTTCAAAACTTATCCAGCCGGCTGGTCATACCGCAAACGGGTGACGAGTTGCAGCGGCTTTCTGAGACCCTGAACAGCATGTTGGAGCGCCTCGAGGCTGCTTTCAAGAAGATCATCCAATTCACTGCCGACGCGTCTCACGAGCTTCGCACGCCTGTGGCGGTGATGCGAACCAGAACGGAGCTTTCCCTACGTAAGCCCCGGTCAGCGGAAGAGTATCGCGAGACCGTTGCCCAGGTTCATTCTGAGCTGGAGAAGACATCCGATCTCGTTGAAAGGCTCATGCTTCTGGCCAGAGCTGACTACGGAGCAGAGGCGCTCCAACTCTTTACTGCAGATTTGGGTGAAATCGTTCGGGAGGTATGTAGTCAAGGAAAGATGTTGTCAGAAGCTAAGGAGATTGATTTTCGCGAGCAAATACCAGGGCGGCCTGTTTGGGTCAAAGCAGATGCACACGCGCTGCGCCGGCTGTTTTGGATCCTGATCGACAACGCAATTAAGTACACACCCGAGGGTGGTCGGGTGGATGTTGTTGTGGGTCACGAGAACGGCTTTGCAATTGGAGAGG
>QHYS01000208.1 GCA_003223325.1 Acidobacteriota bacterium | reverse complement strand
TCTCCGCCGTGACCAGGCAATCGTCGTACGCGCAACGCAGCAGGCCGCCGGCAAACGCGAACTCGTGATGGCGGTGTTTGGGCCGGTTGTATCCGGCAAAGATTTCCTGAACGCGCTGGAAGATGCCCGGATCGACAAACAGCGGATGCGTGCCTTTGTACGTGGTGTCGCCCCACTCGCACAGCCCGATGTAGAACGGATTCTTCAGCAGCTTGTGCAGGTATCCCTTGGCATACATCCTACCCGTCTCCTGCCGAATTTTCTTGCGCAGATCAGCGACGGACAGATCACCGTTCGCGAACAGTGCAAAAATGCGCTGCACGGTTGGCGCAGTCTCTGGGTTTACCTCGATGCTGTGCTCAGCCTTGTTGTTGCGGTATCCCAGAGGAGGACGGGTCGGGTAAATTCCCTCTGCGGCTTTCTGGCGCATCCCTTTGCGCACCTCCTCGCTCAGGTTCTCGATGTAGTTGCGGGAGAGCACGACCTTGATGCCGTGGATCAAACGGTCGTGCGAGCGCGATTCCTTGCTGATGATGTGGCCTTCTTTGGGCAGGTGGATCTCGATGTCGAGGTCCTCCAGAACTACGTAGTCTCTGAAGTTGCGATACAGCCGGTCGGTCTTCTCGGCCAACACCACGCGGCATTCGCGCTTCTTTGTCAGGAACGCGATCATGTTGCCGAACTCCTTGCGGCCCGCGACCTTGGCGGTTTCTACATCGACAAATTCGCGAACGATCTGGAGACCCTGTTTGGCCGCGTACTCGCGCAGCAGCGCCTGTTGCGCCGGGATCGAGTACCCCTCTCGCTCCAGATCTTTAGACGAAACACGCGTGTACATTACCGCCTGCCGCATCTCTCTCCTCCTTTGCAAATCAAAACACCGTTTGAAACAAAAGTAACAAATGTAACGGTTGCATTTGTTCCATCTGTCCCGTTCGGGCGGTACATCCCAGCGCTCGGATGCCGCCGTTCAGATGCCGTACTGCTGATCTTTAGCACAGTTCGGGCGCATCGTGCCATTAGAGCCCGTTCTGGAGTGCTCAGCAATCGCTGTATATACAGTTCTAAGCGACTCCTGTACGTTGCGGGCACCAGCGCTCCATTGTTTCGCCACGAGATGTCGTATACACCGAGCGCAGAAGACTCGCGCCGGACCGCACCTCTGCCGCCGTGGTCGCACACCGAGGGAGTGAGACCAGCACGCAAACGGAATATACCGCGGGCGCACCACAGCGGTAGAGAGGTGGCTTCATTGCACCAGTTCCCGATCCCACCGATCCAGCAATTCAAGAAACTGCACTAGCAAACGCAGTTCGGTTTCAGTGAGCGAACTTTCACAAACGGTGTCTTTGACTAGCGTCTTCCGTTTAGCGTCGCGGTTGCGCGGCGAAGTGCTGCGTTCTCGACACGCGTAACTCGCTGACTCTCGTTCTTCACGCCTGACACTTCGATTCTCCATTTGATCCCGCTCTTGAACTGTCCCTTGGCGGGCAAAGGGAATGGAGTCCGCCCTGCGGCTTTCTTGGTTTGTGCGTCCGGGCAGCGGCGGGCCTGGCGGCCCGCCGCCGCGGGTTGTGTTTGTGCCTGCGGCTAGCCGGGCAGCTGCCCGGCTCTCACGTCATTCGTAGATCAATTCGCGCGAGTGTTTTTGGCAGGCGTCACTGTGGCTGAGGTGGTGGACCGTCTTTGGCGTCGACAAACTCGCCATCCTCGTCGGCGGTTGGCCAAGTAAGAGTGGCTATGGACGGCACTGGTGGCTTTACGCAATAGGTTTTTATCCTCTTGCGCAGTTCGCCCAAGCCAAGCTTGTGGATGGCACGATGCCCTTGTAGCAGTCGTTCGTAGACGTAACTGCGGCCTTTATCGGCGGTCACGATGAGCAGGTCCGGCTCAAGGGGTAAGTGCCGCAGCAAGGGCAGGAACTCGCCGATGAATACCTTCAGCCGCAGCAGCACTCCGGGCTGGGGTTGGTCGACCATGGCGATTGCCAGGCGCCAATCCTGCTGCCAAAACAGAAAGTGCTCCCGCAGGTAAGGCTTGCCGCCTCGTTGGGGTAATACGCTCGACGGGGAGCCCGCGAGGTTCGGTGAAAACCTCGATTTTCTTTTCGTGATCGAGTACGAACTCCGCCGGCCAGGCACGAGCTTCGAGATAGAAATGCACCGCCAAGAGCCGTGCCTAAACGGTAGAGAGGGTGTGCCGGCGTCGGTTGCTCGAATCGCGTTGCAGCAGGCGAGTCGTGGATTTGGTGACCTGGTAGACTACGGGATATTTCGTGATCCGTCGCA
>QHYS01000207.1 GCA_003223325.1 Acidobacteriota bacterium | reverse complement strand
CAAGCTGAAGTGGGGCGAACGATAGCCCCGAGTCTTTTATCCTAGCTAGCTAGTAGACACCTTGACCTTCTCGCCGCCTTGTCATTCTGAGTCGGTTTACGCCGTACACCCGAAGAATCCCTCATAGGTTTTTGTTTTTGGGGGGGCCACCTATTCGCCGCGGACGAGGTCGGAGAGGGACTCGCGGCGGCGGATCATGCGGAAGCCACTGCCTTCCACCAAAACCTCCGGCGGCCGGAGGCGCGAATTGTAGTTGGATGTCTCCACGAAGCCGTAAGCGCCCGCGCCCCAAAGCACCAGCAGGTCGCCGGTGCTCACTCGCGCCAGGGGCCAATCCTGAGCAAAGAAGTCGCCAGATTCGCAGACGGGTCCCACTACGTCCACGCGAATTCTCGCCCCGTTGTTGTTTCCCTCCGGCCGCTTCGCGGGGGTAATCGGATGCACCGCATCGTAAAGGGCCGGTCGGATGAAGTCGTTCATCGCCGCGTCTACAATGACGAACTTCTTGCCGCGATTCTCTTTTGTATACAACACGCGCATCAGCAAAACGCCGGCGGGAGCGATAATCGAACGGCCCGGCTCGAGCAGCAAATGGCACTGGAGCGGACGGAGGATGCCGGTGACGGTCTTTGCGTAATCGGTGGGAGAAAGCGGCTTTTCGTTAGAATAGCGCACGCCCAGCCCCCCGCCGAAATCAAGATACCGCGGTTTGATGCCGGAATCGGCAAGCTCACGAAAGTAGTGCGCCAGGCGCGTGAGCGCGCGGCGGAAGGGCACAAGGCTCAAAATCTGCGAGCCGATATGAGCGCTGATCCCGCGCCAGTCGATCCAGCGCGAATCCCGATATTGCAAATACAGAGGACGCGCAGTTTCCCAATCGATGCCGAACTTGTGGCTGCGGCGGCCGGTAGAGATGTGCGGGTGCCCCCCGGCTTCGACGTCGGGATTCACGCGGATGGCAGCGGGCGCGCGGCTGCCGGAGCGAGATGCTTCGCTGGCAAGAATCTCGAGTTCGGCAGGCGATTCGACGTTGAAGAGGCCAATGCGGGCACGCAGAGCTTCGCGGATTTCGTCTCGCGATTTGCCGGCGCCCGAGAAAACAATCGACTCCGCATCAACTCCGGCTCGTTGCAAGCGGAAAAGCTCGCCGACGGAGACAATATCGAATCCGCTGCCCAGGCGCGCCAGCAGGCGCAAGATCGAAAGATTGGAATTGGCCTTAACGGAGTAGCAAATCGTGTGCGGCTGGCGGCCCAGGGCCTGATCGAGTTTGCGATAGGCGGCGGTAATGCTGGCGGCGCTGTAGACATAGGCGGGAGTTCCGGCGCGGGTGGCGATCTCGTCCAGGCGAACGCCCTCGCAAAAGAGGTCATTGCCCTGCCAGGAGAATTCGGGTGTATAGCGCGCGGGATCGATTCTGGAATGTGCCCAAGAGTTCGAGCGCCGGAAGAGCGTCCGGCGAGCCGCCGACGCGCTCACCGGACTTTCATGACCACAAGCGTGCGATCATCGGTGATGGCCGTGCCTCGAGTGAACTCCTGAACCTCGGCCAGCAAGCGATCCGCGAGCTGATCCGAGGTAAGCGCCGCATTCTGCTCGATGAGGGAGGCGATCCGCGGAATGCCAAAAAAATTGCCGTCCAGATCGGTGGCTTCAGAGAGCCCGTCGGAATGGAAGACCAGGATGTCGCCGGGATCGAGATTCATCACCCACTCTTCGTAAGTCACATCGTCATAAATGCCCAGCGGGAAGCCCACCAGTTTGAGTTGCTCGCAATGGCCGTTCCGGTATAGAAGCGGCTGCGTCTGTCCGGCATTGGCCACGCGCAATTTACGCGTGGGCTTTCGCCACGTGGCAAAGCAGAAAGTCATGAAGCGCCCTTCGATGCGACGCTCGCAGATCAACTGATTGAGCTGTCGGAGAAGTTCCGCGGGCAAGAGCTTCTGCGGAGCGATGCTGCGCAAGATGCCGATGGCCACGGCGCCGTAAAGGGCGGCAGCGGAACCTTTGCCGCTGACGTCTCCCAGAGCAAAGCCGACGCGCGTAGGCCCATAGCGCAGGAAATCGTAAAGATCGCCGCAGACTTCGCGCGCGGAAAGGATTCGCGCGGCAAGGTCCACGCCAAAATCTTCGTCGGGAACGGGACGGAGCAAGGCACCCTGCATGCGCTGCGCGGCCTGCAGTTCACGCTCCATGCGGGCCTCGTCTCGGGCGACTTTCTCGTAGAGGTGGGCATTTTCGAGAGCGATGGCAAGTTGGGCGGCGAGAATGGATAGAGCCTGCGCGTGGTCCTCGGTGAAATAGTTCAACTGGGGGCTCTCGAGATCGAGGACACCGATGACCGTACCCTTGTGAATCATGGGGATGGCCAGTTCCGAGCGCGTTTCGGGATTTACCATGCGGTAGCGAACATCCTTGGTGACGTCCGGCACACGAACAGGCAGCCCGCTGGAAGCGGCAGCGCCAATGATGCCTTCCGAAAAGCCGACGGCCAGCTTGCCCTGCGTGCTCTGTCCGTACTTCACGGCGAGCCGTTGCAGGAAAAGATTCGTGACGCTGTCACAGAGCATGATGCTCATGATCTGGTAATCGATGACCCGCTTTACCAATTCGGCAGCGCGACGCAAAAGCGCTTCCACATCGAGAATGGAGCTAGCCTCGCGCCCGACCTCGTTCAGCAGCAAGAGTGTGTCCGCTTGGCTGCGAGCACGTTCGAAGAGGCGTGCGTTCTCAATGGCCGTGGCCAAGCGGCTGGCCAGCAGGACCAGAATTTCCTGCTGCTCGGAGGTGAAGTAATCTACCTGCGAGCTCTGGATATCGATGACCCCGACCACCTGATTTTTGAACAGCAGCGGCACCGCGAGTTCCGAATGAACGCCATCAATGGCGCCGATATACCGCGGATCGTTGCGTACGTCGGCCACGAGAATGGCCTGGCGGCTGGCGGCAGCTGCGCCCGAAATACCCTGCCCCACCGGAATGCGCCAATTGTCCGTGATTTCCTGGCTGTATCCGACGGCGAAGCGATTGAAGAGCGTTTGGCTCTGCTTATCGAGCAGCATCACCGCAAAGATCTCATAATTGATAAGACGCTTGATGAGCGTGGCCATTTTGGAGAGAACGCGGTCCAGGTTCAGCGAAGCGTTGATCTCTTCGCCGATCTCCGCAAGCGTAGCGAGCACGCTCTCCGGCAGTTCTTGAGTAAGCCTGGTCTCGACGTTAGCCATGCGCTGTTCTCTTCGCTCGCCGGGTTCAACAGTATAACAGGAGGTAAAGGCAGAACCCTCGGCCGAACCCCGCCTCGACTCAGAGGAAACTAGCGACGGCCTTTAGGCCCGGATTTTCGGCTTTTCGAGCGCTCCAACTCTTTGCGTTCTCTGCCGGGTGGGATTACCTCCGCGCCGAGTCCCGACGGGGACAGTCTAGCCCAGTGCGGAAGCACAGAGAGAGCGTTAAGAAATACTCACAAGCCGCGGGGGCGACACAAACCAAATTAGAAAATCCGGCGACGGCGCCAGGGCGGCACCTGCGTGAGCTGATGTTCCGTGCTGCAGGAAGGCAATCGCGTATTCCTCGCGCAGAGGACAAGACCGTCTGCGATCGGGGCTAGCGGCCAGCAGGCAATTGCAAGACGCAAATGTCGCGGAGGTTGCGATAGCGCTCTGCATAATCCAGGCCATAGCCCACCACGAATTCGTTGGGAATTTCAAAGCCGACGTAGTCTGGCCGCACTTGCTTGACGCGAGTGGCAGCTTTACTCAGCAGCGTGGCCACGCGGAGCGAGCGCGGCTTGCGTTGCAGGAGCACCCGCTGGAGGTAAGCGATGGTCAGTCCGGTATCCAGAATGTCTTCGACCAAAATCGTGTGGAGGCCTTCGATGCTGTTGTCCAGATCCTTGGTCAGGCGAACCTGACCGGAGCTCCGGCTCGATTGGCCATAACTCGCCACGGCGATGAAATCGAGGGATACTTCCAGGCGAATTTCGCGGATCAAGTCCGAAAGAAAGATCGATGCGCCCTTCAGAACGCCGATAAGGTGCAAGCGTTGGCCGCGAAAATCGGCTGTGATTTGGCGGCCCAACTGGCGGACTCGCCGCTCGATGGCATTACGGCGAAGCAGAGTCCGCAGATGCTCAGGCTCACGAGCCGGTTTCACGAACCCTCCGGGAAAGGCCCCCAGCGCACAGCGCCTTTTAGGTGCGCTGGGTTGGAAAGGCTGGGGGTCCTCAGCGCACGCCTCTCGAGCGCTACTCTCGCACGACCAAAAAAGGCGCGTGCGCTGGGTGGAAGGCCGGTACTGTATAGTAGGCCCGCGGAAAGCTCAAGAATATGGCCGGTGCCGAAGGACAAAACGAATGGCAGGGTCGCCGGGTGTTGGTTACCGGAGGCGGTGGGTTCATCGGCAGCACATTGGTCTGGGAACTAAATGGCCGCGGCTGTACCGATATTGTAATCGCTGAATCGGCGCCGAAGGCGGAGCGGAGCCGCTACCTTCGGCACTTGAAATTTGCGGACTACCTCGGGCCCCAGGAAACGCTGTCATGTCTCGCGGCGGGCAAACTCGGCCAGTTTGATTTCGCTTTCCATCTGGGCGCCTGCTCATCCACGACGGAGACAAACCGCGAATATCTCTACCGCAATAATTTTGAATTTTCGCGCGACCTTGCAGCTTGGGCGGTGGCGGCGGGCACGCGCTTTGTGTACGCCTCGTCGGCAGCGACTTACGGCGACGGGGCAGGCATGGACGACTCGAATCCCGAGAATCTCGAACGGCTGAGGCCGCTGAATTTGTACGGAGAATCAAAACATCTGATGGATCTACACGCCTGGCGGCAGGGCTGGCTCGAACGCGTGGTGGCCCTGAAATATTTTAATGTGTTCGGACCAAACGAAGAACACAAGGGCGACATGCGCAGCGTCGTGAACAAAAGCTTCGGGCAGGTAATGCAAACCGGGGACATGCGCCTGTTCAAAAGCTATCGGCCGGAATACGCCGATGGCGAACAGCGGCGCGATTTCCTGTACGTCAAAGACGCCGTGCGCATGACGCTGCATCTCGCGGAAAATCGGCGAGCCGCCGGGATTTTCAATATCGGCTCGGGAAAGGCGCACACCTGGAATGAGCTGGCCGCGGCGATCTTCAACGCCCTGGGCCGGTCACCGCGGATCGAGTACATCGAAATGCCGGGATCGATTCGCGATAAATATCAATATTTCACAGAGGCGAAGATCGGGAAGTTGCGCTCTGCGGGCTATACGGGCCCGATTACCCCGCTCGGCGAAGCCGTACGCGATTATGTACAGAATTATCTCGTTCCGGCGAGGGTGCTGGGGCAAGCGCCTGACGAGTGCGGGAGTTGCTAGCCGGCGGGGCGACAGAAGTGGCTCGCGCGGGAGATTAGCGGCGCGTTCAATCAGGCCCTGCGCATCGACTGGAGCGCCAAACCTTCGGCGTAGAAGACGCCACACTAGGGCTTGTAACCCCCCGTCGGAACACTCATGCGCACTTCACCACGTTTCTTGGCTTGGTCGCACACGGATAGGCGCCGCGTGCTGACTCTCGTCTGCGGGCCTGGGCGCAGGCGAGCAATCGTTTTATTTCAGTGGCCAGTGCGAGGGAATATTTCTCCCTCGCACCGACCTGGAGGTATTAGAAGGTGAGCTTCAACCCGAGTTGCATCGCGCGATTGCTTCCCGAACCGATGATCGGGTTGCCCGTTGCAAAATCGGGTGTGCTGCATCCGCACCCGAACGTGCCGGTCCCAGAGGGGTCGTCGCCGTTGTGCGAGCCATTATTCGCGCCGTTGGGATTGGAGATGGTGGCGCGATTGAGCACGTCAAACACCTCGAAGCGGAACTGGGCTCCAAAGCGCTCCTTGAACGTGAAGCTCTTGAATAGGGAGAGGTCCCAGTTCCTGAAGCCATTGTCTCGGAAGATGTTTCGGCCCATGGTGCCAAAAGTTCCGGGCGCCGGAGGAACCATGACCGAGTTGCCGTCTACGTAGCAGCCACCCGCGGCCAGCGTAGGGGCTGCCGCTGTACACTTCGCCCACATGGCAGCGGATTGCGACGCGGACAGTCCGACCGTGTTGAGGTAGATGCCGCTGGTTACACTGCAACCGCCAGGGCCGGGGCCCGTGCAGTAAGGAATCGAATCCCCACCGGACTTGAAGTCGGCGGGATTCCCGAAGAAATCCCAACGAACATTCTTATCCCCGTTCGTAGTGAAATTGTTGCTCTGGTCGGCAATGTTCCAGGGCTGAGCGCTCTGAACGCTCACGATGGAGTTGATCTTCCAACCCTCCAGCAACTGGCCAAAGCCTTTCTTTCCGGGAAGCTCATAGCCGGCCGTGAAAGTGAAGCGGTTTCGAACGTCGAAGTCGCCGCTGGCGTACTCCGCCCTCGGATTGGTGCTGTCCTGCGGTAGCGGGCCGAAACGATTCTCGGAACCGTTGTCCAAGCCGTGACCGTAGGTGTAACCGGCCGTGAAGTTTAGCCCGTGAGTAACCCGTTCGGTCAGGGTAGCCTGGAGGCTGTTGTAGTTAGAAAAGCCATCATTGGTGTACCAGTTAATATAATTCAGGTAGGGGAAGCGGGTAGCGTAGGGTTGCACGCCATTGCCAGTGGGACTTGTCAAGTAGGTCGAGGGAGGAATCTGATTGAGGTCGACAAACCCCGTAAGTCTTGTGGCGTGATTGCCGACGTAGCCAACCTCCAACGAGAGGTTGTTTTTGAAGGCGCGCGTGACACTCAGGTTCCAATTGGTGACATAGGGGGTCTTGAGATTCGGGTCAGCTGCCGAGATGTTGCACGGCGCCGTAGCGGTACAAGCGACGCCGCCGCCCGGGAAAACAGGGCCATTCCAATTGAGTTGAGTCCCCTTGCTGAAATTGATGGTGCCGAGCCCGATCGTGCCGCCAAAGGTCTGACCCGGACAGGTGCCTCCGACAGGTACGGCAACTTGACAGGCGCCTGTTGGGATGGCGCCGATGCTGCCACCCGTGAAGTTGGTGAGCCCGGCTTGCTGCAAGAAGCTAGCCGCGGCGAATGACGAGTAGATGATACTGGCCCCGGCCCGGACCACAGTCGTACCCTTGCCTGAGATATCCCAGGCAAAGCCCAGACGTGGCGAGAAGTCCCTGTAGTCCGGCTTCCACGGAGTATTCCCCAGCGGCGCTTGACCCACCTGAACCATTCCCAACGTTGGATCGAAGCCACCCAAGAGGTTGTTGACCTCGTGGAACGGCGATGTATAGGAATAGCGCAGGCCGAGGTTGACGATCACTTTCGAGGTGAGGCGCCAGTCGTCCTGAACGAACCCTGCGGCATCCATCCAGGTCATCTTGCGAACAGCGTTGCCGGTAAGTAGAAAGCCCCTGCCCGGGCATCCGGAAAAGAGGTCTTCAAGGGACGTTGATGCGGTTTTGCGCGTGGAATCGCAGCCACCGCCAGGAGTTAGGACGGTGGCTTTACCCAGGAAATCGATGCGGCCGCGTGTGTCGTGGACGGCGGAATCGGTCTCGATGCGCGCGTACTCACCGCCGAATTTGAAGGAGTGCTTGCCTACCAAATAGGAGACACTGTCCGTAAAATCGTAGAACGGGTTGGGGCCATTTTCCACGGGACGGCCGCGCCAACTTCCGATTTGAGCAGCAAAACCACTGATGGTGACACTCGGAAACCCGCCGTAATTCGTGATGCCGGTGTTAAGGGGGTAGCTCGAGCCATCCGCGAAGACGTTGCGGTCAAATGGCAGAAGCAATTGACCATTGCGGGTGTAGCCAAGCTTGGCTTCGTTTACTACCGTGGAACTAGGGGTCCACACCCAGTTGACGACGGACGTCCAGTTGGGTATCTCCACGGTGTCGTCGAAGATGCTATTCACCATGGGGTGATCTTCTCCAACCCCGTTGTAGCGGCCCACCCATAACATGCCATTGAGCATGTGCTTGCTGTTGATGCGGTAGTCGATTTTCGCTATCCCATTATTGCTGGTGTTGGTGTTAGGGAAAGAGCTGAGGTAATTGGTCGAGGTCGCGGAGGCATTCTGGATGAGGCCGCCCGTACAAGTGGACGCCGCTGTCAGCGGACCCGAGGGGCATCCAAACAGAGCCTTGCTGACTGCGCTCACTGGCACGCCCGCGGTCTGCAACGCCAGGATAGCATCCACCATGCTCTTCTTCGTACCTCCACCCGAACCGAGTGCAGGAACGGTAGTGGCAAACGCGTTGCCGATGAAGGAACGCATGCCCTCATAGCCGGCGAAGAAGAAGAGTTTGTCTTTCTTGATCGGCCCGCCCACTACGCCGCCGAACTGCTTCAACTGTGCTGGCGTCTTATCGCATACTGTGGGGAGCGCCGGGTTAGACTCGCAGTTTCCACCGGCGTCTAACCCCGGATTGAATATGTTGCGGGCGTCGAAGGATTGGTCGCGGCCAAATGCGTAGGCCGCGCCGTGAAGGGTATTGGTGCCTGATCGGATTCCCACGTTCACCACGGCCCCCGGCTTCCAGCCGTACTCCGCCTTGGGATTTTCCTCCAGGTTGAATTCTTGGATGGCGTCGATCGGCAGGATCGTGGCGCCATCGGTGATGAAACTCGAGGCGCCGGTCACCGGGCGAGCGTCATAAAAACTGGCGTTGAGGACACCGTCGACCATCCAGGCGGATTCATCGGGACGAATGTTGTTGGTGCTCTGGGTCCACGGTCCACCGCCCGGCTGGACCATCACGCCCGGGCGCAGAGACAGCAGGTACTGGTAGTTACGGCCATTCAAGGGCAGGTCCTGAATTTGCGCATTGTTCAATGTGCCGCCCAAGGTGGCATTGGTGGTCTCCACCAGCGGGATGGACTCGGTAACCGTGACGCTCTGGGTTTGCTCCCCGGGCTGAACGGTCAAGTCAACCCGAACCTCCTTGCCCACCTCGAGCACCACGTTCTGGTGCTCCATCCTCTTGAACCCATTGGCCTCGACGCGAACCGTGTATGTGCCGGGAAGCAGCGTGGGAGCGTTATATTCCCCTGCATCATCAGTGGTTAGGGTTCGCGCGAGACCCCTATCTTTGTCGATGATACTTATCGTGGCACCGGATATGACGCCGCCCGTTTGGTCTGTGACCGTGCCGAGAATGCGTCCGTTATTGCCCTGAGAAAACAGAGAGAGAGAGAACAGCAACACACCTACACCCACACCGAGTAGGTTGATAGCTCGGTGCATCTTCAATACGGAATCCATAACACCCCCCCTTTTTCAAACGCGGAGGAATAGGCACACGTTGGCAGCGCCCCACTTATACAAGTGCCTCCGACGTTTGCATGGCGTTTAACACCGCCCAACGATAAAGTCAACAAACATTTTGTCACAAAAATGTTTCCATGAATTCCTTACTTCACCTCGATTGCCATGCGGGGGCTATCGCATGCAATCCTCGTCACGAACTACGGCGGATTTTGTCGCTACGGAACGGCATGATATCGTGACCTTACGAATCAATTAGCTGACAGCCGAGGTCTGGAATGCCCATAGCGACGATCAATCCAGCAACAGGCGAGACCCTCAAAACGTTTGAACAACTCCCGGATGCGCAGATCGACCGGAAACTTCAGAGCGCGGCGGATACATTCTCGAAATACCGCAAAAGCTCCTTCGCAGAACGCGCCGAGTTAATGCAGCGCGCGGCGGAAATTCTGGAACACAAAAAAGAAACGTTTGCGCGCATGATGACCACGGAGATGGGCAAGACGTTCCGCTCGGCGGTCGAGGAAGCGGTCAAATGCGCATGGGCCTGCCGGTTTTATGCCGAGAATGGCGAGGCCTTTCTGGCCGACGACGTGGTAGCCACACCCGCGACGCGGAGTTATGTACGTTATCAGCCGCTCGGCCCGGTTCTCGCCGTCATGCCGTGGAACTATCCTTTTTGGCAGGTGATCCGGGCGGCGGCGCCGATCCTGACGGCAGGCAATGTAATGTTGTTGAAGCACGCTTCCAACGTTCCCCAATGTGCGCTCATGATCGAAGAACTATTTCGTGAGGCCGGATTTCCCGAAGGCGTCTTTCAAACACTGTTGATCGGGTCGCCAAAAGTGGAGGCGGTGCTGGGAGATTCGAGGGTGGCAGCCGCGACGCTCACGGGAAGCGAAGGAGCAGGCGTGCAAGTGGCCTTGGGCGCCGCTAAAAAGGTGAAGAAAGTGGTTTTGGAATTGGGCGGCAGTGATCCCTTTATCGTGATGCCCAGCGCAAAACTCGATGAGGCCGTGGCAACTGCGGTAAAAGCGCGTATCGCGAATAACGGGCAATCCTGCATCGCCGCAAAGCGTTTTATCATTGCGGAACCGATCGCCGAGGAATTTCAGCGCAGATTCGTCTCGGCCATGGCGGCGCTCAAAGTGGGTGATCCCTTCGACGAGAAGACTGATCTCGGGCCGTTGGCGACGAAAGACGGCGTGGAAACACTCGATCGTTCCGTGCGGACGACAGTCGAATCGGGTGGCGAAATACTGACGGGTGGCAAGCCGCTCAACCGTCCCGGCAATTTCTACGCGCCAACGGTACTGAGCAAAATTCCCAAAGGTTCGCCGGCACATTGCGACGAGCTGTTTGGCCCGGTGGCCAGCGTATTTCGCGCGAAAGATCTGGACGAGGCCATTCGCATCGCCAATGACAGCCGGTTCGGGCTGGGCGCTAGCGCCTGGACCAATGACGAAAAGGAGCGCGAACGACTGATTAATGAAATTGAATCCGGAATGGTGTTCATAAACCGCATGGTAGCGTCCGACCCGCGGCTGCCTTTCGGAGGCGTGAAGTGGTCCGGATACGGACGCGAATTGGGCACCTTCGGCATCCGCGAATTCACGGATATCAAGACCGTCTGGATTCAGTAGCACGCGGAAAACCTCTATCGGCGTGTCATTCTGAGGAGCGAAGCGCCGGGGTCCCCAGCACGTGCCGGTTTTGGTAGCGGCGACGAAGAATCTCTCATCAAGGTCGTAGTCGCGATTCGATGTCGTAAGAGATGTCGTAAGATCCGACGTGAGGAGGTCTCGACCAGGTGGCCAATCTGGGATTTGTAGGGCTGGGCGTGATGGGGGGCTTGATGGCCCAGCGACTGCTCGAAAAGGGGCACAGCCTCACCGGCTATAACCGTACTCGTGCGAAGGCTCAGTTGCTGATCGAGAAGGGCATGAAGTTCGCGGAATCGCCCCGCGCCGTGGCCGCGGCTGCCGACGTTATCTTCTCTTCGGTGGCGAATTCGGCCGCGCTCACCTCTATTGCCGAGGGCCCCGATGGAATTCTGACGGGATTAAGCCGCGGCAAACTCTTTGTGGATATGAGCACGGTGGGCGTGGCCACGAGCCGGGCGATCGCCGCCAAGGTAAGGGAAAAGGGCGCGGACATGCTGGATGCGCCGGTATCGGGAAGTGTGGCCACGCTGAAGGTGGGCAAGCTCTCGCTTATGGTCGGTGGCAAGCGCGAAAGCTTCGAACGCGTCAAGCCTCTGCTCGAAGATTTCTCCGACCAGCCGACGGCGGGACAGGGACAGAAGGTAACCTACGTAGGTGAGAACGGTTTGGCGCTGGTGATGAAGATCGCCACGAATTCCAATCTGGCCGTGCAAATGCTAGCGTTTTCTGAAGCCGTTTTGCTGGCGGAAAAGAACGGAATTCCAAGGCAAACGGCGGTCGACGTTTTGACGCACAGTGCCATCGCCTCGCCGATGGTGCAATACCGCGGCCCGTTTGTGCTGAAGCTTCCGGAAACGGCCTGGTTTGATGTAAACATGATGCAGAAAGATATGCTGCTCGCACTGGAACTGGGGAGGCAAGTGGACGTTCCTCTTCCCACAGCGTCCGCGGCGAATGAAATGCTGACCTCGGCGCGAGCGATCGGCCTCGTACACGAGGATTTTGCGGTCATCTTTGACGCGCTGGCCAAAATGTCTGGGGTATCCCGATGACCACAGCTACGCAACGACCAGAAGTAAACGCGGCGCTCACC
The DNA here is from genome assembly GCA_003223325.1 of Acidobacteriota bacterium. Classification (GTDB taxonomy): domain Bacteria; phylum Acidobacteriota; class Terriglobia; order Acidiferrales; family UBA7541; genus Palsa-189. The sequence goes on along the minus strand of QHYS01000207.1, from coordinate 8,088 downwards.
AAGGAGCAATTGCTGCGCATGTACCGGCGCATGTACTCAATCCGGCAATTCGAGGAGCACGCCAACGATCTCTATCTGCGTGCGCTCATGCCCGGCCTCACTCATCTCTACGAAGGTGAAGAGGCCGTGGCCGTGGGAATTTGCGAAGCGTTGCGGCCGGACGACTACATCACCAGCACGCATCGCGGGCACGGGCATTGCCTGGCGAAGGGCGCCGCCCCCAACCGCATGTTTGCGGAATTGCTCGGCAAAGAGGCGGGCTACTGCCGGGGCAAAGGCGGATCGATGCACATCGCCGATCCAGCTACGGGAAATCTCGGGGCCAACGCGATTGTCGGCGGCAGCGCGGGCATTGCCACCGGAGCGGCATTTTCGGCCAAGAAGCTCGGGAATGGCAGGATTTGCGTGTGTTTCTTTGGTGAGGGTGCACTCGGGCAGGGAGTGCTCTACGAAGTAATGAACATGGCGCAGCTTTGGAAACTGCCGGTGATCTACGCCTGCGAAAACAACATGTACAACGAATATACGCACTACTCGGAGACGACCTCCGGCGACATCCTGTCTCGGCCGGCGGCTTTCGGTTTGCCGGCGGAAAGCGTGGATGGACAGGACGTCCGTGCCGTGCATGGCGCAGCCTCTCGATTTGTCGAGCACGCGCGGGCTGGTGCCGGCCCAGCATTTCTGCTGTGCAATACTTACCGATATCGCGGGCACCACGTGGGCGACATCAATCGGGAATACTATCGCGCCAAGCAGGAAGAGCAGCGATGGTCCTCCGAACGCGACCCCATCAACATTCTGGGAGACTGGCTAGTCCAACAAACGCTCGCGGATTCGGCGCAGCTCGAGCGGATTCAAACCGAGGTCAAAGCGGAGATGAATGCCGCGATGGAATTCGCCATTGCCGCACCTTATCCGACCGTCGATGAAGCGGAGCAAGATGTCTATGCCTGAAACAGCGGCCCAAACAACCGTAAGAGAGTTGACCTTCGGAGAGGCGATCCGCGAGGCGCTGGCGGAGGAGATGCGCCGCGACGCGCGGGTGTGCGTAATCGGTGAAGACGTGGCGGAAGCGGGCACGCCCTTCAAAGTTCTGTCGGGATTGGTGGAAGAGTTCGGCAAAGAGCGCGTCATCGACACGCCGATTTCGGAGCCCGGTTTCACGGGAATTGGAGTAGGCGCTGCGATGACGGGCCTGCGGCCCGTAGTGGACATCATGTTCGGCGATTTCCTCACGCTGGTGATGGACCAGATGGTGAACCAGGCCGCCAAGATTCATTACATGTCGGGAGGGACCTGGAAGGTGCCCATGGTCTTTCGCGCGACGATGGGCGCGACGCGGCGTTCGGCGGCGCAGCATTCGCAATCCTTGCACGCTTGGCCCAGCCATATTCCGGGCCTGAAAGTTGTGTTGCCTTCCACTCCTTATGACGCCAAGGGCCTGCTGAAAACCGCCATCCGCGACGATAATCCGGTCGTTTTCTTTGAAGACAAAATGATGTACCGACTAAAGGGCCCGGTGCCTTCGGAGGAATACGCGATCCCGTTCGGAGTCGCGGATATCAAGCGGGCTGGAACCGATATCACGCTCGTTGCCACAAGCAGCATGGTTCAAGTCGCCTCGGGCGCGGCGAAACTGCTCGAGGAGATCGGAATCAGCGCGGAAATCGTGGACCCGCGCACCATGTGGCCCCTGGACGAGAAAACTCTGATCGAATCCGCCAAAAAAACTTCGCGTGCGATCGTGATCGATGAGGGCTACCACCGCTACGGCGTGACCGCCGAGATAGCGTCGGTGATCGCGGAGGGCGCATTTTACAATTTGGACGGACCGGTGAAGCGAATCGGGGCGATGCATGTGCCGATTCCTTTCTCTCCTCCCCTCGAGGACGCGACCGTCCCTAGCGAGAAGCAGGTATTTGAAGCCGCGCGGCAGCTTTGCGGAAAATCCTAAGGGTGCGCGTTATGTCATCGCGGCAACCGAAGATGGCTTTTTCGGGTGCCCCGTCGTTGGCGTCTTGTGCGAAGGATGGGTGTGGCGTTTTGTGGGTCGCGGCTCCACAGTTTGAGGAGAAAGTGATTCCGGTGTCATTCTGAGCGGGTTTTAAGCCGTAATCTCTCTTCGCACGGCTCTTTACGAGAATAAGAAATTCGGAGGCATGCCATGGCACTAAAAACCTACGGAACGATGGCGGTGGATTGGGAAAATCGGGTGGATTTCGAGCGCTTGCGGCGCGAGCGCCTGGCTCGCGCCAGAGCGCTGCTGCAGAAATCGGAGATGGGCGCTCTGCTCTGCTTCGACATGAACAACGTGCGCTACATCACCGCCACGCACATCGGCACTTGGGCGCAGGACAAGAACAGCCGCTTCACGCTTCTGCCGCAAAATGATGAGCCGATTTTGTGGGACTTCGGTTCGGCCGCCAAGCACCACCAGCTCAATTGTCCCTGGCTGGGCGACCGTTCGCGGGCCGGGATTCCCCTGTTGCGAGGAGCGATGTCGCCGGAGATGGGGCGCGCAGAGAACGTGGCGCGCAAGATCAAAGTCGAGCTGGAAAAGCGCAAGCTGCAGCATGAGCCCCTCGGAGTCGACATCATCGAGCCTCCGATTCTCTTCGCTTTGCAACGGGAAGGAATCAAGGTAGTCGACGGGCAACAGATCATGTCCGACGCGCGGGTAATCAAGACGCAAGATGAAATCACGCTGCTGAATATGTCAGCGATGATGGTGGATGCAGCCTATGATGAGCTTTATCGCGCCATGAAGCCGGGAATGAGCGAAAACCAGGCGGTGGGCCTGGTGAGCAAAGTTCTTTACGATCTGGGCTCTGAGTATGTAGAAGCCGTGAACGCCATTTCCGGAGAGCGCTGCAATCCGCATCCGCACGTCTTTTCCGATCGCGTGCTGCGTCCCGGCGACCCGGTCTATTACGACATTCTGCACTCCTACATGGGCTATCGGACCTGTTACTACCGCTGCTTCACCATCGGATACGCTTCGCATGCCATGGTGGACGCTTACAAGCGCTGTCGGGAATACCTGGATGCGGCGATCGAATTGATTCGGCCGGGCCGAACCACAGCGCAGGTGGCCTCGGTGTGGCCGAAAGCTCAGGAGTTTGGTTTCCCGGATGAAGAGGCGGCCTTCGCGCTGCAATTTGGGCACGGAGTTGGTCTGGCAATTTGGGAGAAGCCGGTGATCAGCCGCCTGGTTTCGCTGGAGCACGCGCACGAATTGAAGCCGGGCATGGTGTTTGCGCTGGAGACGTTCTGGCCCTCCACCGACGGCTGGAGCGCGGCACGAATCGAGGAAGAAATCGTAGTGACACAGACCGGCCATGAAGTGATCACGCGCTTCCCAGCCGAAGAACTGCTGGTGGCTGGCGCACACTACTTCACCGTGAACGGACCGCTGCCGACCACGCGCGAGAGCGAGGCCCCACCAAGCCAGCGTGTGATCGAAATGGTGGAGGCCGGCGCGAAGACGGAAGGAGTCGGAGTGCGCTAGAGGCGCTCTCGCGGATTCTTCCCTATGGCCGTCAGCGTCGTAATGCCCGCCCTGGAAATGGCGCAGGAGACCGGTAAGGTCATCTCCTGGCGCAAGCGCGAGGGCGAGCAGGTGGCGAAAGGCGAGCCACTGCTGGAAGTGGAAACCGATAAGGCCGTAGTCGAAGTGGAATCGCCGGGCGATGGCATACTCTCCGCAGTTTCAGCACGCGAGGGCGCGGTAATTCCCGTAGGCCAAACAATTGCCTGGCTGCTCGCCCCCGGCGAGGCTCCGCCCATAGCCACAGCGCCGGCACAAACAGGACGGCGCACGGATAGTGGTTCAATCGGCCCCGGTGCGGCGAGCGCCAGCGTAAGCAATCTCCCTCATTCTTCCCCTTCGGAAATCAGGATATCGCCCAAGGCGCGGCGGCTTGCTCGCGAACACAGTGTGGACGTCACGCGTCTGCGGGGCTCGGGACCGGGGGGCGAGATCCTCGCCGAAGACGTCCTGAATGCGGCCAAATCAGCAGGCGCGACGGCGCCCGCACCGACCGCGGCCGTGTCGGCGCAAAGCAAACCACAAGCGCTTGCCGGAGAGATCGAGCCACTGGGTACGGTCGGGCGCCTGATGGCCGCGCGAACGGCGCAGAGTTGGACGACTGTTCCTCACTTTTTTGTAACGCGTGACGCAGATGCGAACGGTTTGCTCGAAGTCTATGAGAGGCTGGCCGTGGAAGTAGAAAGGGCCCGCGGCATCAAAGCAACCCTCACAGATTTGCTCATCGCGCTGGTAGCGCGTGTGCTAGCGAAACACCCGCGAATGAATGCTAGTTGGGCGGCGGAGGGAATTCGTCACAACGCCGAGATTAACGTTGCAGTGGCCGTAGCGGTGGAGGAAGGCGTGGTCGCGCCTGTATTGCATAAAGCCGACCGCAGTAATATCGAAGAGATTGCCGTCAGGCGGCGGGAATTGATGGAGCGCGCCAAGGCCGGCCGCTTGCAGCCGGCGGACATCACCGGAGGCACATTTACCATCAGCAATCTGGGAATGTACAGCGTCGACGCCTTTACAGCGATCATCGTACCGCCTCAAGCAGGCATTCTGGCCGTCGGGCGCTTGGGAGATCGCGTGGTAGCCGTTGATGGCAGGGCCGCCGTGCGGCCGATGCTCACTCTGATTCTTTCGACCGATCATCGGGTGGCCGATGGTGCGCGTGCGGCGTTGTTTCTGAACGAGGTGGTCGAAGCCATTCGCGAACCCAGAAAGTGGCTGGACTAATCTAATTCTGGGCCGAACTGACAGCAGATTGCCGCAACAGCAAAGCCGATCGCATTTTGGTTCTAGTGCAAAGCTTCGGCCATTCCCGGCACCGCCTCGTCCACCAACGCCAGAGCCGAGACGGCTTGCTGCAGTTCGTGTGCTGAGGATGCGTGGGCGGGGTAATTGACCACCTTCAACTCGAATTGAAACCGGTGGCTTGCGCCAGCGGCGTCGGCCAACCCTTCACTGAGACGCGCACACACTCGTTCGGCAGTGCTGAGGTCCAAGCCCGGCAATACCGCGCCAAAACAAGCTGGGGCCAAGATGTAAACGGAATCCTGTTCACGTAATTTTCGGCCGATGACCTTGGCGGCATCGCCCAACGCCGAAGCGGTTTCCGAAGAACTGGAATGATCGGGCGGAAACTTCAGGGTGGTGACGACGATGGAGAGTTTTTCAGTGGTTGTCGCCATGCGGCGAAATTCCATGGGCAAGCGGTCTTGGAAAGAGCGGAAGTTCGGCATGGTCTTCAGCAATTCGACGCTGGCTTGCCTGCGGGTCTCAGCGATCTGCCGGCGGCCTTCGGCCATCTCGCGTCGCAGCCGGCGGATAGTGGCATGGCGATCCCACAGATAAACGGTGAGCAAGACACATAGAGCACAGAAGCCCCAAAAGGCGATGCGCATGGTCCGATCGCCGGGCGTCTGATGAGAAAAAACCACAGGGTACATGAGCACCGCCATCCCCACCGCGAGTACCACCACGGTGACGGCGACGAATATTCCAAACTGCATCTCGCTACGCTCAAGATTGTCGGCCTCGACCCGGTTGGAGATCTTCATCAACGGACCTCAGAGAGAGTAATGCCTGTCTAGTTGTCACTGCGTGACGCAAAAGCTACCCTTTGGTTCCTGAGAGAATCGCGCCGCCGATGACCTAAGTCTTCGATGACAAGACTTTGCCGCTAGGAATTCTGCGATGCTGTGATCGCCGACCGAAGAGCGCGCAAAGTATCTTCGATCTCTTGGTCATCCTTGTAGGCACGCCGGGGCCAGAAGAACCCTTTCAAGCCGTCGTGCTTGCGCCGAGGCACGATGTGCACGTGGAAATGGGGAACACTCTGGCTTACACGATTATTGATGGCCACGAAGGAGCCTTCCGCTTGCATGCCCTGCATGACGGCCCGAGAGAGCAGCCGGACATTGGTGAAGAGTGCGCCAACGAGGGCATCGGGCAGATCGAAGAGTGTTTCGATGTGGCTCTTGACGACCAACAACGAATGGCCCGCAAAGAGCGGACGATGGTCGAGGAAGGCGAAGGAGATATCGTCCTCGAACACTTTAAAGCAGGGCACGATGCCGCGAACGATGTTGCAAAACGTGCAGCTTTCCTGGAACTCTTCCTTCAAAACGGGGGCATTTCTCATCGTATTTTTTATCTGGGGATGTGCTTGCCGTGAGTCAGCTGTGTATCACTGAGGTGGAAAGCTGCAGAGTGAAATCGGAAGGAATCGGGCAGATGCGCGGCAAAGTAGGACCAATTGTGTCCGCCCGGGTAGAGGTGAAATTCATGACCGATGCGGCGGGAGGCGAGCAAATTATGGAGCGCCTGAGCGCCTGCCTCAAATCCATAATCGTCCTCGGAGCCGCAGTCAAAATAGATTTTCATCCCGGCGAGGCCTGCCGTGCGCGCGATCGCGAGAGGATTGTTACGGTCCCAGAATAAACGGTCCGGGGGAGAGCCAAAGACCTTTCCCAAGATTCGCAGACGGCCGCCCTCCGGAGAGTTGTTCACGGAAACGGCCGGCAGCCGCTCCATTACAGCAGCACTGTGGGCGCTGACCGAGCCGAAAAGTTGCGGGTGAAGAAAAGCCATGCGGAGCGCGCCATAGCCTCCCATGGAGATGCCACCAATTCCGCGCCATTCACGGCGCGCAGCAATCCGGTAGCTATTCTCGATCCAAGGCATGAATTCCTGCAGGAAGAAATCGTCGTAGCGGAAGCGCCCGTCATGCGAGTTCATGAAGAAACTAGCATAACCGGCCGGGCTGACAATGACGAAATCGCCAAGCTGGTGGCCGTCCCAAAGCTCCTCGATAAGATTGAAGCCTCCGGAACGTACGAGCATCTGCTCATTGTCACCCAGCCCATGGAGGTAATAGAGCACGGGATAGCGGCGGTTGGCGTCTTCTCCGTAGCCCGGCGGCAGGATCACACAGTAAGGAACGGGATGCCCCAAGATACGACTCGGCACGGAGAGGCATTCACCACGGGCATCTGAGGATGGCAGGGGAGGTGGCGCTCCGGACGAATTTACCGTGAGCACGCAGCACACTCCGACGGCAATCAGGGCGGCGGCGATTAGGCTAAGTTTTGTGGTAATGCGCATCGAGAAGTCCGTGATATGCCAGTTCTCGCCCGGGCATCTCTTGACTGTGCGGCAGCCCGGCGGAGTGGCCCGGCTTGCGCGACTTCGCGGCATGTGACCGCGCATTGGCGACAAGCCTCAGCATACTTTCGCATTGTTTCGCCTTCATATTTCTTTCCCGCATTCTGCCGCGCAGGCCTCGCATAGTTCGGCACAGACGCCACAAATGCGGTGAGCTACCCGTGAGCAGAGGGGCACGCACGTCCGGCACAGTTCAAGGCATTCACCACAAAGCCGGATACATTTCCTCATCATGGCCGGGTCTTTCACCAGAGACTCATCGCAACATTGAGAACACCAGCATAGGCACTGTAAACAATCCTCGATACTCGCTCAACGGTATGATTTGAAATCGCCATGTGAACCTCGATTCTTTGCCAAACTTTCGCGTAAAGCCGCCCACTTTAAGAGGGCGTCCAACGCAGGACAGAGCCCTTGCCCGAAGTCTGTCAGGGCGTATTCCACCTTTGGCGGCACCTGAGGATGTACCGTGCGCCGCACGATCCCGTCTCGTTCCAGTCCCCGGAGTTGCTGAATCGGCATCTTTTGCGAGGCGGCCGGAATGGCGTGTTCCAATTCCGAGAACCGCAGCACGTGCTGCACGAAGAGGTGAAAGATAATCACCAGCTTCCAGCGCCCTTCCAGCATCATGAGCGCCTGCTCCGTGTCGCGAGCCGCATCTGTGGCTGCGGAAGGTCCACGGTATACCGTACTTTTTAGTTGCTACCTTACTTTTTTGTTAGTTCTTTTCATCTTGGCAATTTATAGCGTAGCTTCAGAAAAGCCAATCATTGCCCGCGGCTCTTTGGGACACCAAGCGGCTTTGACTGCAATTTTAATTGGGACGAGACCCTGCATATGCAAAACGAACGGTTGGCACAAGAAACCCCCGAGTTCAAGGGCAAACGAAT
>QHYS01000206.1 GCA_003223325.1 Acidobacteriota bacterium | reverse complement strand
TCGCTGGTACCTTCTCGAGATCGGCCGGGGCGTAAGCTGCTTCTTGGGGCGCGTGAATGTAGAGCCTGCGCTTGGTTGCAATTGGCTTGCTAGCTATGAGCAAGACAGAGGTGCCGAACGGAAATTTACATTTCTGAAGGAGAAACGCTTCCGCTCGTAAGAGACTTATAAAAAATGAGTTAACGATTTGAGGCAGTTCTATGTAGGAGCTCTTCTGAACCGCCGGACAAAACAACTTCTGGTACACACGAAAAAACACGATGAGAGGGAAGGTGAAGGTGATCGCATACGTGCACTTACAGGCTTCAAAACCCGCGGCATACACTTTTCTTTGTAGTCGACGAGCCGTGTAGCGACGACGATGTCCCAGGCTCACGTCATGCCCGCTCCATAACCATTGATAAGCCGGGACTGTGACTAGTAAGTGGCCTCCTGGTTTCAAGAGACGATGCCATTCCTGCAACGCCAAGCGATCTTCTTCGATGTGCTCTAATACGTCGAGACCCGTTATCAAGTCAAACTGCTCGTCTCGAAGGGAGGTGTGTTTGCCATCCATTTGCAAGGCCTGATACCCACTTCTAAGCAAACGGCACACCGCTTCTTCGGATTGATCAATATTGAGCACGCTGCCGTGCTCCGTAAGAAGGTCGACAGTGCCACCAGTGCCGCCTCCTACATTCAAAATTCTTAACTTACGCTTCGCCCGGTTTAAGTTTGCAATCTGTCTTGATACAATACTGCGCCTGCCAACGTGCCACCAATACCTCTCTTCAAAAGCTGCCAGCTTGGCGTATTCAGAGCGTTCCATGGCTTTCGGATACCTGTATAGCAGAGGCCTTGCCACCAGTGAGGCGTAGCTTCCCCACAAGCAGCTTAAATCACGACGCGATTGTCTCATCTGAGGACACCGGTGCGAAGGTAGCGTTTAGGTCTGGTGGTAACTAAAGTAAGGTAGCGTGTGAAGTCCAACCGATCAAATGGAGTCACACATTAGCACAAGCGCACAGCGGCGGCAAAGCGAGTAGAGCCAGGCTCTCTTCTTGGATCTCAATGGTCAGACCCCCAATAGCTAAGACGCTCCAGAAAAACCCTACGAGGCTGACCACTCAGCTCCCATGTTGTCGTCCGTGATGGTCGTAAGGCCCTGCAAACGGCGATGCAGTTGGTCGTTCTGTTCAATCGAAAACCACTGCTGCCCCGTCGGATCTTCAGGAATGCTTACCAGTCGCTCAATAGCCTTCATTTCGCGGGGATCACGGGAATCGACCAGGGGCTTTCCGTCGACGCAGTATGTCAAAAGCGCAGTTCTCAACCGTTGCCGGTCGAAAACAAGAAGAGAATCACTTACAACCAGTGCATTCTCAATCCGCATTGCATAAGGAAAGACCGCGATCCCGGTTGCCATCACGTTACGGGAGCCGGTCGTATTGTAGAGAAACAAGCCACCCGGGCTGAGATGCTGACGGATAATGTGAAGAAAATCTGCAGAGAGCAAATTAGTGCTGTGGTCGCGCCAAAAGTAGGTAGTATTCGCTACGATGACGTCGAACCTTGCATTCCGGTTGCGCAACAGCCATCGGCGGCCATCGTCGACCACAATCTTCACTCTGGGATTGTGTAGCAGACTGGCAACTTCTGGGTGTTCCCGAATCAATTGCAGGTAAGCCGGATTGATTTCCACCACCGTCAAATCTTCCACAGCAGGGTTAGCAACGACGACTTGGGCCCATGATCCAGAACCCAGTCCGATCATCAACACATGGCGTGGTGCTGGATGCAGGGCACTGAGGGCATAGGGGCGATCAATACCGTTCACATCATTCGCCAGATCCGTGCTAAACCGGCCGTCATAGACGCCACCGCCGTACACCGTACCATTGGGAGTCTCGCCCACAGCACCGCTTCGCGTTTCCGCGACCCGCAGGAAGTGAGATTTAGGGTAAATGTCCTTAAACAAAAGTCGATCATAGATTGTCTCGAACACGGGACGGCTCACGGCGACTGCGAGACATGCCGTGGCCAACCCACCAACAACCACAAACTTCAACTTCGACCTGGCTGTGTCGCTTACCGCAAGCACGGCAGTAGCAAATAGCACGCCAAGAACCAGCAACGCGGAGGAGATTTGCCAGAGCGAGAAATGGTCCATCAGGACAAAACCAACGGCGAAGCTACCAAGCGTCGACCCAACAATATTGGCGGTGTAGAGATAACTAAGAGCAGCTCCGGCATGCTGGTCAGCTTGAACCGACACGTAAGAGACCAGCGGAAACGTCGCACCAAAAAACAGCGCGCCTACGCAGATCAGGGGCAGAAGTAGCAGATATGCGGGAAGGGTTTCAGCGCCTAGGGTATAGGCTGAGCCAAATTTTAGCAGGTATGCGGAAGACGGCCCAATAACGAAGCTGGCAATTGCCGACGCCAACATGACCCAGCCGAGGAGCCGTAAGGCCGCCGCGCGGTCACGATTGCTCCCACGCCGTGAATAGAGCTCAACGAGGCGGGAGCCCAGCGCAACTCCGAGCAGGTAGCTTCCGAGCAAGAACGCGAATACGCGAGCTATGCCGCCGGAGGCGAAGGCAAGAATGCGGTACCAGATGATCTCGTAAGAAAGCGCCAAGAATCCGGCAAAACCGGCGCAGGTGAGAGCTAGAGGGAAAGGGAGTAGGTCTTCGGCAGTGCCCCGAGCTTGTTCCTTTTCAGTTGTATTAGCAGCCAGGTCACTCCAATGGGAGCGTAACACGCTGCCGCCAACCAGGGCGGCTGTCCCGATCAAAGTATTCATCACGACAGCAACTCGAACCGACCCGGACTGGCCGCACAGACGCATCAAAACGTCGCCAGCGACAAAACATGCCGCGGCCGAGCCCAGAGTGTTTACGAAATACAGCCCTCCTACTGCGAATCCCACGTTCCGCGTAGCCTGAACCATATGCTCAACAAGCAAGGGTAGAGTTGCTCCCATCAGAACGGTCGGAACAACGACCAGCGCGAAACTGAGAAGTCCGGTCTGGAGCAACGGAGCTCCGGCTGAGAACTCGGCTACCCGGTGGAACAGAGGCAGGGAGATCAGTCCGAACCCGGCAGTGCCTAGTTCCGCGACGGCGAAAGCCACTAACAGCGGAGTCCTTGAATTTTTTGACAACTTGCCGCCGATCAGGCTTCCCAGTCCCAAGCCAAACATGAACGCGCTTACAACGACCGTAACCGATTCAATATTCACGCCGTAAATTCCGAACAGAGCACGCTGCCAGACGATCTGGTAAATCAGCGCCGGGAACCCTGAGCAGAAGAAAAGAATATGTATCCAGGGAAAGGGTTCCCTCCGGCGACGCGACCGGGCCCCGACCAGCAGAAAAACCAGTATGAAAATCACGATCCACAGGTCGGCCTTCAGGTCCATTCAGCAGCTCCACATTGCCGATAACAATGAATTCACCGATTCTTATACTTAATAGCATGCCGAGCAATGGTAAGCGAGTAACCGCCGGTACTTCCCGCGAGCCGAGGGTACAGTGATCTTCAGTAATCCCGTCGGATTCCAGAACGCGCAGTCAAAATAACCAGTAAACAGAGAGGATTCCAGCGAGCGGTTCTATCTGCAAGCAGAGGTTCTGAAAGCTCACCCATGCCCAGGCAAATGGAGGAATGGGGAATAACTGAGGTCGAGCCTGTTGCTGGGCGGCCGTGGCGGATCGATATATTACGTGATCACGATGGCCAGAAAGGCACGCCGAAGCACTAACCGACAGGCCCTGAATAGAATCTCCGCGTCCGCGCTGACCCTGGGTTGATGGAAGCCGAAAATATTTACCAAGATACGACGTTCTGTCCTTCCCGTGTCGCTGAAGCTCGGGATGGTGTTGCCCACAATTCCAGTCATCGTATGCTTTTTGTTCTTGAGTGCATGCTCGCTGGCGACTGATGACAATCGTACTCGGCAAGCTGAAGCGAGTGGTTCAGGAACCAGCCAGCAAAAACGAGCAATCGCACTGTCCCAGGCACTGGCCAAAACTTTGTGACTAATTCGGAATCGCGATGTAGGTCAAGCAGGCGGCGCGGGTAGGGGCACCGGCAGACGGGTTGGTGAAGCGAATAACATTATCCTCGGTCGCACAAAAGGCCCTTACTCCGGTCGAATTAAGCGTCAGCGGCCAGCCATCAATCAGGTAGGTAGTATTCGCGGTGCCGACAGGATTCGTGCCGATGGCAGTGAATTGATAGCCACTCTTGCTTCCCGCCGCGAGAGTGCTGTCGATGATGCAGGCCGAAGCCGGAGTCGGTACACAATTGATGTTTGGTCCACCCAGGCTGGGTAGATCAGTATATCCGGCAGCCGGGTAGGCCGAAGTGTAGGCCACTTCGGCGCTCACAATTGTTCGGATAGAAGCCGCTGCCGAAGATTCGTTGGCCGCAATTCTGGCGCGAATGAGATTGGGAATCGCGAGCGCGGCAACGATCAAGATGATGGCTACCACGATCAGCAACTCGATTAACGAAAAGCCGTTATCGTTTCTCATCGGCGCTTTCCAAGTCTGTTCTCGGCCGAAGCTGACGTCTCCAGTTCGTTACTTGCAAGCCAGGGACCAGACCACCGGCAACTGCTTTGGGAGAAAAATTGCTGAAGGATAAGCACTTACGAGAAATTACGGCCAGCCTGGAAGTGGCCAGTTGTGCCGCCGAGTTGGTCTGGTCATAGATTGTCACCAGATTGCCAAAAAATGGGAGGGCAATCGAGTGGGCAACCTCGCAGGCGGCGTGACCTGTGCCGTCGCGAAAAAAAGGTCTTACGCACGTGCGTCGAGCGGGCCTGTGCTCTGCCAACTATTGAGGTCGATCGAATCGATTGGGTTGGTCGCAGCGCGCAGATCCTCGTGTTGGTGGCCCACCTGCTGCGCCACATTCCCGGCGAGCTGCTGATTGTCTGGGGGCGGGTTCCGGGGTCATCGTAGCGCGGCGGTCTCTAGTTTTGTGCCGGGTGGTGATGATAAAAATCGCCGATTCGATTAATCTCCTTTCGAATGATCAACTCGTTCTCGTCCAAGAGGCCTTGGGTCAGCTGGTTGTGAATTCCACCAGGGTCGGTACCAAGGTTGTAGAAGTAGCTTCTGTGGTGCACACCATCCACCATGAAAAGAGATTGACCGTTGTGGGAAAGTACTCCGTAAACCGCCGCATAGCTAGATGAAATCAGGTAGTGCGGTCGCAAGTAACTATCAAGTTCTGCCCGAGTTTGCGTGAACAGCGGCCTGCCAAACAGTTCATTGTTTGCAACCGGCCGGTGCCCGAGCAGGTAGTAAAGGCTGGGAGTTATGTCAATGGAGAATGACAGCAGATTCGTGTCCCAAACCACTCCCTGGCGTAAACGCGGCGGTAGATGGATGATCAGAGGAATTCGAATCACCTCGGGAACCAGAAAGTCGGCGTGTCCGTAACGTCCGTATTCGCCATAAGAATCTCCATGGTCCGAGGTCAGGATGATGATGCTGTTATCATAGAGGCCGCGATCCTTCAGAAAAGAGATGAAGGAACCAAAAGCAGCGTCGATCCTCTTCAGTTCATGCACCGATATTTGCGAGCGGTCTCCCAGGCGCTGGCGGGCAAGTGTCACGGTGTGCACGTTCTGCGGCTGGGTGTAGGCAAAGATCGGCCTGGACCTGTCGGGGCGCGCATCAATCTTGGATTGCAATTCTCGCAAGGTGGAGACGAGGTCCAGGTCGTTCCAGACTTGAAGCTTATCGTCCATTTCCACGATGTTGGGGGAGGGCTTGAGCGCTACTCGTAGGATAGGGTCGATGCTGATGTAGCTTGTGTAGCCATCGGTTTCGAGCAGCTTCTGCAATGAATTTATGGGGTAGAACGGCTCGATGCATTGCTTATGCAGTTGCATTGCGCCTGCCCAAATAGCTGGTTCCGACAGCGCGGTGCCGGCGTAGCGCGTGAATGCGTTTTCCATTACGACGCTGTCGCCGGCGAACTCCGCGATCTGAGGCGTATAGGTCACCGATGGGTTATAGGGCGCCAAGTAGTCCTTGCGAAGGCTATCAATCACGAAAAGAAATAGGTTAGGCTTAGGGCCTCCAGTAGCTTTCAGATCATTTACCAGCTTCAAGTCAACAGGGGCGCTGACTGCATCTCGGCCCAGGTTCGTATTGTGCAACAGAAAACCGTAGAAATCCTGATGGCCCTCGTTATCTACCGCACGGGAAAGAATGTCGTAAGCGGTTTTGAACGAAATGTCCACACCGGAGTAAGCCTCAAGGCTTGAACGAAGACACGTCCATTTTCCTTCTTGCGCGTTACTTCCTGACTCGTGGGAATAGGCGAGCACTTCATACCAGCCGAAACCGGTGATGGCGAGAATCAGAATCGAAATCATCACGATGCGCACATAGCGTACCTGCAGCCATTCGGCGCACAGCTGGCAGCAGGCAAGCGTCCCGCCCCACAGCGTCAAAACTGCGGTCTTCTGTAGCACGAAGTCCCAATCCGTACGCCCGAGCACTACCGGAATGGCATAAGCTGTGCCTGCAAGGACAACTACTGCAGTACCAATCGGCCAACCAGGAGAGTTCCCGGCCGGTTTCGGGTTGACCGTGTCATCTATCCCGCCCGTTTCCGACCGATATCTGACCATCACGGCCACACGGTAGGTCACGACAACCAGCGAGGCAATCGCGGCAAAGATAGAAGCCTGCCAGCCTTCGAAGGAAATGGTGGGCAGCATCATATAGCGCAGCACAAAAGTCCAAATCAGCCAGCTGAGCACATACCGAAGGACAAACTGCGTATGCCCCGGGCGATAGGTTACTTGGGACACGGCACCGATCAACTGGATCACGCAACCGAACAAGGCGAAGATCACAATGTGAAATACCAGACTGGCTGAGAACCCCAGAAGCGAAAAGCCTGCCAGGTTCAGCGCAGACTGATGAAGAGAAGAAGCCAGGGCAAATACAACTACGATCGCCAGTGCAGCAAAAGAAGTCGTAAGGAGACTCGGGCGCGATTGTCTCCAGCTATCGGCGCGGCTATTCACTCCCGTCATCAAGTCGAGCGCTGCAATCCACAGCAGCGGGAATAGCGCGAGCATACTCCACAGGTAGGCTGCGAGGTCGTGTCCCATCGTCGCCAGAGCTGACCTCCATATCAAGGAGACGCCAATGGCGCCGTTGACCAGGACAAACGCAACGGTCGACCTTCTAGTCTTCGGTAATCGGTATGCAGACCGCAGCGTCATGACCACCATCCCCAGCAGTGCCAGGTAAAGGTAGCCGTGGATTTTCACGAACTTCGGCAGCCAAGCCATCAGGGGATTGTGGATGAAGCCGAAGTAAGTAAAAGGAATGTAGGTCAACAAGCAGAAGAGCGATGTTATGAGAAGAAACGCTCCTATGGCGAGTCTTGTCGCCAAGAAGAACGCTACCCTTGCGCCCTCTGCAATGGGGTTGGCCGCGCCGTGTTTTGACACGTTCGAGTGTGTGTCAACACTGAGTCCGAATTGGCTTTGCGTAGCGCTCATCGGTGCCCATTGGCAGGCAGGGCTGGTCCTATCAGCTCCGGGGAACAGCCGCCTTCTGCTGAGAGTAGGGAAGCCTTCGCCCTTTGTTAGGAATGTACTTTCAACGGGACTGGACCAACAAGTGACTAAGGTACGCTGGTGAGAAACCAGCTTACGCAGGGTTAGCGTAGATATCGCCGGAGATACTCAGGAACTGTCAGGACAAAACAAATAAGCACTTTCGAGCAAAAACAAACAACAATAAAAAGGAGCACCAGATTTCTCCGGTGCTCCGCCGGCTTGTACCCTCCC
>QHYS01000205.1 GCA_003223325.1 Acidobacteriota bacterium | reverse complement strand
CACGCGGCAGGCGTAACGTTTGTCCCCCCAGTCTCTTGTTGCCCGGTCGGAGGCGCCATGGAGATCCAGCTTCGTGTCAACGGCAAACCGCAGCAGAGCTCGGTCGAGCCGCGCCTGCTGCTGGTTCATTATCTGCGCGATGTGCTCGGGCTCACCGGCACACACATCGGCTGCGAGACTTCTATCTGCGGCGCATGCACCGTGCTACTCGATGGCCAGGCGGTGAAGTCGTGCACGCTGCTGGCCGTGCAGGCCACCGGCGGCGAAATCACCACTATCGAAGGGCTCGCTTCCAATGCCCAAAAGGGCTCCGGCAATGGCGCGGCCGGAAATGGCGCCCTGCATGCCGTGCAGGAAGGTTTCTGGGAGAAACATGGGCTGCAATGCGGCTATTGCACCCCGGGAATGATTCTGGCCGCCGTCGACTTGCTGCAAAGAAAAAAGAATCCCAATGAGCGCGAGATTCGCACAGCGCTCTCCGGGAACCTCTGTCGTTGCACCGGTTACCAGCACATCGTCGAAGCGGTACAGTACGCGGCCAAGAAAATGAGCGCTCGCAAGCCGCTGAAAATGGCGGCGAGCTCCGGGAGAACGCCATGACTACCCGATTTATCGGCAAGCCCCTCAAGCGCAAGGAAGACCCGCGGCTGATCCAAGGGCTCAGCCATTATGTCGATGATCTCAACCTTGCCGGCATGCATTACGCCGCGTTTTTGCGCAGTCCGTATGCGCACGCGAATATCCGCTCGGTGGATTTGTCGAAGGCGCGACGCGCTTCGGGCGTGGTGCTCGCGCTTTCGGGCACGGACATCGACGGCGCGATCCAGCCCGTGCCCTGCGCGGCACAAATTCCGGACATGAAGTCCGGCGCGCGCCCGGTGCTGGCCCGCGACCGCGTTCGCTTCGTGGGCGAGTCCGTGGCGGTGCTGGTAGCAAGCGATCGTTACGCAGCGCGCGACGCGCTTGATCTGATCGAAGTGGACTACGAGCCGCTCACGCCGATCGTGAATCCGGAAAAGGCCATCGCCAAGGGCGCCGCGCCGCTGCACGCGGGTCAGAAAGACAATGTCGCCTTCAAATGGGAGCTGGAGGGCGGCGACCTGAAAGCGGCGTTCAAAGCGGCGGATAAAGTGATCAAGCAGCGCATCGTGAACCAGCGTGTGATCCCTGTACCCATCGAGACGCGCGGCGTACTTGCGGACTACCAGCCCGGCGAGGGCCAGCTTACAGTCTGGAGCTCCACGCAGATTCCGCATCTGCTGCGCACGCAGATCGCTTCCATGCTGAATTTTCCCGAGACGCTGGTGCACGTGGTCGCGCCGGAGGTGGGTGGCGGATTCGGGACCAAACTCAACGTCTATCCGGAAGAGGCGATTGTTGCGTATTTGGCGATTCAGCTCGGCAAACCGGTGAAATGGAGTGAGTCGCGCCGCGAAAACTTTCAAGCCACCATTCACGGACGCGACCAGATCGACGACCTCGAAGTGGCCATAAAGCGCGATGGAACCATCCTCGGCCTGCGTTGCCGCGTGATCGCCGACCTCGGCGCCTACTATCAGTTGCTCACGCCGCTGATTCCCACTCTGACGGGTTTGATGATGACCGGATGCTACAAAATTCCCGCCGCGCGCATGGAGATCACTGGCGTCTTCACCAACAAAATGGCCACCGACGCTTACCGCGGCGCGGGCCGGCCGGAAGCCACCTACCTGATCGAACGCGTGATGGATCTGGTGGCGGCGGAATTGAAGAAAGGTCCGGTAGAGGTGCGCCGGAAGAATTTCCCGCAACCTAAAGATTTCCCTTATGCCACTCCCACGGGATTGATCTACGACAGCGGCGACTATCAGAAAGCGCTGGATATGGCGCTAAAAGTCGCCGACTACAAAAAGCTGCGCCAGGAACAAGCGAAGCTGCGCAAAGAAGAGCGCTACATGGGTATTGGCATTTCCACCTATGTGGAGATTTGTGGCATGGGTCCTTCGAGTGCGATGCCCGCGGGAGGATGGGAATCCGCCACGGTGCGCGTCGAACCCACAGGCAGAGTCAGCGTAATGACTGGTTCTTCTCCTCATGGGCAAGGGCAGGAGACGACCTTTGCGCAGATGGGAGCCGACGTGCTGGGAATCGATCCGAGCCAGGTCCAGGTGGTGCACGGCGATACCTCGGTCGTGCCTTACGGCATTGGCACTTTCGGAAGCCGCGCCACGGCCGTGGGCGGTACGGCCGTCTACAAATCCTTGCAGAAGGTGAAAGAAAAGCTCGCCCGCATCGCCGCACATATCGTAGGTTCTGATCCGGAGCGCATGGTTTTCGCCAACCGGAAGATATTCGCCAAACAGTCGCCGAAAAAATCGGTGGCATTCGGTCAAGCAGTTTCCGCAGCCTACGTAGCCAAGACTTTGCCCGCGGAGATGGAGCCGGGTCTCGAAGCCACTACTTTCTTCGAGCCCACGAATTTCACTTATCCCTTCGGTACGCATATTTGTGTTGTCGAGATTGATGCGGAAACCGGCGACGTGAAACTGGTGCGCTACGTCGCCGTCGATGACTGCGGGAATGTAATTAACCCTCTGCTGGTGGAGGGCCAGGTGCAAGGCGGAATCGTGCAATCAGTCGGCCAGGCGCTCTTCGAAGAAGCCGTTTACGACGAGCAGGGGCAGCTCATCACCGGCGAGCTGATGGACTACGCCTTGCCCCGTGCATCAGACATGTGCTGGATCGAAGCGGCGCGCACCGTTACGCCCACGCCGGTAAATCCGCTCGGCGTGAAGGGCGTCGGCGAAGCCGGCACCATCGCCGCTACGCCCGCACTCGCGGGAGCTGTCGCCGATGCGCTCGCGCCGTTTGGAGTTCATCACGTGGACATGCCTTTCAAGCGCGAAAAAATTTGGCAAGTGATGAGCAAGAATAGGCGGAGGGTGCAATGATTCCCGCATCGTTTGAATATCAGGCCCCCAAAACTCTGGACGAGGCCTTGCGTCTGGTGGAACGGCACGGCGACGAAGCCAAATTGCTCGCCGGCGGCCATAGTTTATTGCCGCTGATGAAATTACGCCTGGCCACGCCGCGCTACGTGATCGATATCGGCCATTTGCGTGGCATGAGCTACATTCGCGAAGAAAACGGTCAGATCGCCATCGGTGCACTGACCACTCATACGGAAATTGAGCAGTCGGCTTTGCTGGCATCGAAGTGCCCTTTGCTCCCGGAGACCGCCGCGCAGATCGGCGACGTGCAGGTGCGCAATCGCGGCACGATCGGCGGCAGCCTGGCGCATGCCGATCCGGGCGCCGATTATCCAGCGGCCATTCTTGCGCTTGATGCGGAAATCATCGCCGCGAATACGTCAGGCACGCGCACGATCCCGGCGCGAGATTTCTTTGTGGACATGCTCACTACCCAGCTTCATCCCGGCGAAATTCTCACGCAGATCCGCATTGCGCCGCGCCGGGCGCAATCCGGCGCGGCTTACGAGAAGCTGCATCAGCCGGCCTCCGGCTTCGCCATCGTTGGAGTGGCGGCAAATGTGCTTCTGGGCGAGGGCGGCAAAACCATCGAACAGGCTGCCATCGGAATCACGGGTCTGTCCGCCAGGGCGTTTCGCGCGGAAGCGGTCGAACGCGCTCTCAGCGGCAAGCACATCTCTGAGAAAGTCATCGAGGATGCTTCGCGCAATGGCGCAGAGGGAGTGGAGCCGCTTTCTGATTTGCACGCCTCGGGGGAGTATCGCCGCGAGATGGCTCGGGTGTTCACGCGAAGAGCGGTGGCGCGCGCAATCGTGGCGGCACGAGGCGATGCGTGAAACTCGCAGGCACAGCCAGCTTGCCTGCCCCGCCTGCGGAAGTTTGGTCACTCCTAACGGACCCGTCGCGGCTTTCGCGTTTGCTTCCTGGCTGCGAACGGCTGGAACCAGACGGCCCGGAGCGCTACAAGGCCACAGTGAAATTCGGTATCGCAGCGATCTCAGGAAAGTATGCTGGCACGCTGGAATTTGCGCACAAAAAGCCGCCAAATTCGCTGATTCTGAAAATCGATGGCAAGGGCTTGCCGGGATTTGTCAAAGGCGAGGGCCGCCTCGAACTCCGCGCAAAGGCCGGCGATACCGAGATCGCGTATAACGGAGAGGCGCAGGTCGGCGGCTTGATCGCGTCGGTGGGCCAGCGAATGCTCGATGCAGCCGCCCGCAAAATCGTGCACCAATTCTTCGAGGCGGCAAAAGCAGAACTCGCTTCCGGGAAGGGTGCCGCATCGGAGCCGAGCTCGCTGGGTCAATCCCATGCAAGAGGGAAGTAATACAAAGATGTCGGGGAGGTGTCATTCCAAGGAGCCCGGCTCGCCTTTTGAGACTGCGGAATGTGTCGCGCGACGAGGAATCTGCTTTTTCGTTATGTTGTCATGCTGATCGGGTTTACGTCGTACAGTCGAAGAATCTTTCATTCATTACTGTGTTGGAGTATGCGAGGAAGGAAACACGATGCAAGATCTGCGCTATCCTATTGGGCGATGTCCATCGAAGCCGGTCCTGACTCCGGACGAGCGCCGCGAGGCCATCGACGCTATCGCGCAGACGCCGAACCGCCTGAAGGCTGCCATCGCCGGGCTTTCCGCCGAGCAGTTCGACACACCCTACCGGCCCGGCGGCTGGACGGTGCGGCAACTGGTTCATCATCTGCCCGACAGCCACATGAATTCCTATGTTCGCTTCAAGCTGGCGCTCACGGAAGAAGAGCCCACGATCAAACCGTACGACGAAGCACTGTGGGCGAAATTAGGGGATTCGCAGGAAACGCCGATCGAAGTATCGCTGATTTTGCTCGAAGCGCTTCACAATCGATGGGTGATATTGCTGCGCGGCATGCGACCTGAGGATTTTTCGCGCCGCCTCAAACATCCTGAGCGCGGCACCATGACCCTGGACAATGCGTTGACGACGTACTCCTGGCACGGGAAGCATCACGTTGCGCACATCACTGCCTTGCGCCATCGCATGGGCTGGAGCTAGCAGCGTTTTGACTTTGTGCAGTCGTTATTGAACGTCACCCCGAGCTCAGGTTCCTCCCGCATTTCGCGAAGTGCCAGCCCACAGGTCCAGCAGATTCCTCGTGGTCCGCCCGGGGCGGACTCCTTGAAAAGACAAGAAGACTTGACTAAATCGAAGACCTGGTCGCGCCGTTCGGGAGCGCAATCTCCCGCGACGTGATCTCGTAGCGGAAGCCATCTGGGTCAAGGCAATCGAGCCGGCCATCGGCAGTTTCTGCCTGCGGATACATCAGGAAGGGCAGCGGCGCGCCGCTAGAACCGGGCAGAGCGACATCGTGCGCGAAATTGAAGGCGATCCAGTTCATCTCCCACGAACCGAATAGCCTCGCCCGCGCCTTCGTCACCATGTCGTCATCGAGCGGGCGATTTCCCGGCGGCTCCTCGAGCACCACTTTCCGCACGTCCGCGGGATCGACGGGAACCCAGCCGTACTCCTTCAGGTAAACCTCGGCGCGGCAGTGCTGCGCTTTGGTCACGTTCTCGGAGGACGCTCCCAGGCTCTTGTATCCCATCTCCGACTTGGCCACGCGGATGCCGTAGACGTCGCGCGCCGGAAGCCCGCTCGCTCGCGCCAAACCGACGTAGAGCGCGTTCAGATCGGCACACTTGCCGCCGAGATCCTTGGATTCGAGCATGAACCGAATGTCGCCCAAGCCGCAGCCGGGCGTTTTCGGATTGCGGAACGTGTTGTCCACGATCCATTCGTAGATGGCGCGCGCTTTCTCGGTGTCCATCTTTGCGCCCGTAGTGATCTCGACCGCTGTGGCCTTGACGATTCCGTCGGTCGGCAGCAGATGCGTGGGACGGAGGCAATACTGCAACTCCGCGCGGTTCGCATCCGGCGCTTTGCCACGGGCCTTGAGGTCGACGGTAATATTTCTCGTGGCGATGCGACTCGAGAGCGTCAAGACCGGCTTCACGCCGGCCGGAAATTCCGCCGCGACGATTCCCAGCGCGTCGGGCTTGCTTCCTATCATCCGGGCAACACCGCCGTCGGCATGATAGGTATTCACGAGGGTTTTCTGGAAGGGCGTCTCGGAGATCAGCGCCGCCGGCAGCCAGATACGCGTGGTTCCGGCAGGCTTGAGGACTTCCACGCGCGTCGTCAAATCGAACGTGTGCCAGCCGCTGGAACTTGCCTCTTCCGCAAACAGGATCCGCGCCCCGGGAAACGCCAGGCTCGCCGATACAAGACCCGCCGAACGCAGAAAGTCACGACGCCTCATCGCCTCACCTCTCGCTAGGCTTCCTTTTTGCCGCTTTCCAGCCGCGACACAAGGTACACTCCCTTCCGCGCCAGCGCAATCCAGGACCTTGTAGCTCCGGTCGGGGCTGGCGTCTGCCGCAGACCCGAGGCAATTGATTTCCGGCCGTCCTCGCGCCGTGGTGGTCGACCTCTGTTTAGGTCTTGGCAGTTATGCTAAGCGACGCGATTCTCGCCTAAGATGCTGCGCATGCTGCGTTATTACTGGAAGGTGTCGCGGGGCTATCGCCTGCGGCCCTGGAAGAGTCCTTACCTGCGCTGGCGCATGGAGACATTTTTCGGTCCTGAAGCCGAGCCCGCAGGCCCCTCGCGTTTTTTCTCGCTCCTCTGGCGCGAACGCCGCCGCCTCCGCGAGTTCCTCGCCTGGACCCACAACTACCGCCGTATTTAGACGATGTTAGACGCGGGACCCACGAGGCGGCGTTGACGCTTCTGATAAAATAGAAGGAAGAAACGCAAGGAGCGATGATCGCTTCCCCGGCAACATAACACATAACGATAGAAATGCCGGAGAGCGTAACTTTCGAAAGATTACCTCGGGGGGGGCCGTCGGAGTGGAAGGTCAGTTTTAAGTCCTTGAGAGGCATTTTTGCAAAGGGCTGAGGATGTAAGTGGCGTCTTTCGACCCTTCTAAACTAAGTCCCCTATTTTGAATGGGGAGGGGGGCCCTAAGGCTTATGCAAGACTTGAAGATTTTGCAGAAGGAAGGGGAGCTGCACGAAGCGCGCTGGTGGGAATCGGAGCCAAACGGGCGCGTGCACTGCTATCTGTGCCCGCGGCACTGCCGCATCGGCGAGGGGCAGGGTGGCTTCTGTTTTATTCGCGTCAACCGCGGAGGCAAGCTCTATAGCCTGGGCTACGCCTCGCCCGCAGCCCTGCAGATTGATCCCATCGAAAAGAAGCCCCTGAATCATTTCCTACCCGGCACGAAGGTTTTTTCGCTCGGCACTGCGGGTTGCAACATGGGCTGCTTCTTCTGCCAGAACTGGGATATCTCCAAATCTCGCAGCGATCAGGTCCATTCCACGCATATTCCTCCCGAAGACATCCCGCAGCTCGCGTTCGATTATGGCTGTCCTTCAATCGCGTTTACTTACAACGAGCCGACCATTTGGGGCGAGTACGTCGTGGATATCTGCAGCGCGGCCCGAGAGCAAGGCCTGCGAACGGTGATGGTCAGCAACGGCTACATCACCCGCGAACCCTTCCACGATATCTATGACCATGTGGACGCAGCCAACATCGACCTGAAAGCGTTCACCGAAAATTTCTATGGGAAGATTACGCTCACTCATCTCCAGCCCGTGCTTGAGACCTTGCAGTGGCTCAAGAACGAGACGAATGTCTGGTTCGAGATTACCAACCTGATGATTCCAACGCTCAACGACGATCCGGCCGAGACGCGCAAGCTGGCAGAATGGATCCTCGAACATCTGGGGCCGGACGTCCCACTGCACTTCACCGCCTTTCATCCCGATTTCAAGCTGCAAGATAAATCGCGCACGCCGCCCGAAACGCTGCATCGCGCTCACGCCATCGCCCGCGAAGTCGGCTTGCATTACGTTTACGAGGGCAATATTTTTTCGGACGGGGCGAACACATCGTGCCCGCAGTGCGGGAGCGTCTTGATCCGCCGGTCCTGGCATGAGGTCACGGAGAATCGCTTGCGGAATGGCGCCTGTCCGGATTGCAACCAGCCTATTGCCGGCCGTTGGAAGGATGCGGCACACCTCGCTCCCATCTTGCGGGGTCGCGGGCAGCGGTCGAAATACGATTTCCTGAACCTCTGACCGATTCAGCCAAGTTGGATTCGCGCAACGCCGTTATATAAGAAAAGAGCGAGGCAAATGGAGTCACAGGACTCGCCTGTCACCATTCCCGCGCTTCAGCAGATGAAACGGGAGGGGCGAAAGATTGTTGGAGTGGTGGCCTGGGACTACCAGATCGCGCAGATAGTAGACCGAGTTGGCGTGGAGATCGTTTCCGTGGGAGATACGGTGGGTATCAATTTGTGGGGCCGCGTCAATCCAATGGAAGTCACGATGAGCGAAATGCTAGTAGTCTGCAAAGCCGTACGTCGAGGCGTTCAGCGGGCACTGGTGAGCTGCGATTTCCCCTTCGGCCCGCTCCAGGAAGGCGCCGACAGTGCCCTGAAAGCGGCCATCCTGCTCGCCAAAGAGGGAGGCGCCGATATGGTGAAGTTGGATGGCGCCGCCGACTTCCCCGACGCCGTGCGGGCCATCGCCCGCGCTGGCATCCCCGTTTTTGCGCAGTTTGGGATTACGCCGCAAACTGCGGTGCAATACGGCATCGCGCCCGGGGCCGCAACGAAGCCCCTCACGCAAGTTCCTGACGGGATGACGGCGAAGTTTGTGAAGGAGGCCAAGCGCCTGGAAGACGCGGGTGCTTCTCTGCTCGACTTCACCAACGCCGGGCCGGTGGCGGGCGCCGCGGTCGCGGCCGCGGTTTCGATTCCAGTGCTGGGAGGATTCGGAGGGGGGCCGTGGCTGGACGGGCGCATGCGCATGGCTCACGCCGCAATCGGCTATGCGGCGAGGAATTTGGATGCGTACGGCGAGAACTATGCCAATGTGGCTAAGATTGCCTTCGACGCGATTAGTGCCTACGTCGAGGATGTGCGCGCCGGGCGGCAGATCAAAGGCCCCGGTCCGGTCAGATCCACAAAGTGAGTTCTCTTTGGAGGAAGCAACGTTGGAAAGAGTCCTGGCGGCGGTAAGAGTGGGTCCGAGTAAGACAGAGATTCGCGATTTTCCCATGCCGGATATCCCGCAGGATAGCGCTCTGCTGAAGATGGAGGTGGGGGGTATTTGTGGAACGGATGTCAAGATGTATGAGAAGCCGCCTTCCAAGGGCCCCGTGATCATGGGTCACGAAAATATCGGGTACATCGCCAAGGCGGGCCGCGAGTTCACCAGACGCAAGGGTTTCCGGGAAGGCGATTTGGTTTTCGTGGAGCACTACGTCATGTGCGGGCAATGCGAGTGGTGCCATTTGGGCCAGTACCGCCACTGTGAAAACACCGACTGGCGCAACAACCCCGATGCTATACGCTACGGCTACACTTCGGCCGAAAAGGCGCCCCATTTGTGGGGTGGCTTTGCTCAATATATGTACTTGCCGTGGAATTCCGTCGTGCATCATGTGCCGAATGGCGTGACGCCGGAATTGGCGGGATTGGTCACCCCGATGTCGAACGGCGTCGAATGGTCCCTTTTCGACGGCGGCGTAGGCTATAACTCCCGGGTACTTCCAAAGACCGCGCGCGGATGGAGGTAGCCAAAACTTTGGGCGCCGATTACGTCGTTGATGTCGAGAAAGAGGATGCACTCGCGCGCACTATGGAGATCACAGGGGGTAAGGGCGTGGACGTCGTCCTTGACTGCACTACGGGCGCCGGAACGATGCCCGTGCTGCTCGGCATAGACGCGCTGAAGCGCAAGGACGGGACGATAGTCGTGCAAGGTGAGCTCGCGGAATTCCCGAATTTTCCGCTTGCCAAGATCACCGTGAAATTCATCACCATCAAGAGCGCACGCGGCCACAGCTACAAGGCGTGTGAGCTCGCGCTGCAGCAGCTCGTATCACACCGCTTTCCGCTGGAGAAGATCACGACGCACACCTTTGGACTCAAAGATGTGGACTTGGCCATCAGGTCTGTTGGAGGCCAAGGCCTGCCGGACGTGATCCATGCTTCGCTCTTGCCCTGGAAATAGGCGGCATCAGGTCAGCAAAACAGTGTTAGGACAAGGCGAAATCCACAAATACGCCTTTCTTGACAAGTGCCTGGTGGGGGGCGTAGTAGTCTGGGCTATTGAATCGCGAGGGGATGTTAATTAAGGTGACAGGCCGGCTGCTCGAAGCCGGCGGGGAGCAGAACGATGGCGACAAGACTCACCGTCAATCAACGAGTGTGGGATGTGGAGGCGGCGCCGGACACCCCGCTCCTATATGTTCTGATCAACGAACTGGAGTTGCACGGTCCGCGGTTTGGATGCGGGCTGGCCCAGTGTGGATCGTGTTCGGTTCTGATGGATGGTGTGGAGATACGGTCGTGTGTCACTCCGGTCGGAAAAGTGGGCGGCAAATCGATTACCACGTTTGAAGGTTTACCAGCGTGGTATGCGGAACAGCGTAAGCTGACGCCCGTCCCTGAGCTACACCCGCTACAGCAGGCCGTCATCGATGAGCAGGCAACCCAGTGTGGGTATTGCCTCAACGGCCTGGTTATCAAAGCGGCGGAACTGCTCTCGAAAACGCCGGAGCCGAGCGAGGAACAAATTCGGAAGGCAATGAACGGGCATCTATGCCGGTGCGGAACCTATCCGCGGTTTATGAAGGCCATTGAGCGTGCGGCGCACAACATGACTCTGGATGGGGGCAATGCGCAACAAGGCGGTGGACGATGAGCAACAACGATTTCGGGGTGGGAATAGAGCGACGTACGTTTCTCAAGGCGGGAGGTGCGTTGGTGATTGGAGCCGCCGTGGCTCCGAAGTTGCTCGCGCAAGAGGGACAGTCGGACGGCGCTGCGATAAATGCCGCATCAGGGGCTGCCCTGTCTGCCTTTGAGCCTAATCCGGATCAGATCGACAGTTGGATTGCGATCCACGCCGACAACACGGCCACAATCTTTATCGGCCACCATGAGTTGGGTCAGGGGATTTCGACGACTCTTCTGCAGATAGCGGCGGAGGAGCTGGACCTGGATATGGCCCAGGTGAAATCGGTCCCGCTCGAGACAGGAAAGACGCCGAATCAGGGCGGCACCTATGCGAGTGCGGGAATCGCTCGGGGCGGGCCGCGGATCCGTTTGGCGGCGGCCGAGGGACGCCAAGCACTACTGAAACTCGCCTCCACCCAGCTGGGGGTGCCCATCGAAAAGCTGACCGTGGCCAGCGGTGTGGTGTCTGTGATGGGCAATCCCGGTCAGTCGGTCACTTATGGGCAATTGGTCGGCGACCGGCGCTTCAGTGTGCCGTTTACGGGCCATGCGCCCATCAAGGACTATCGTACGCATAAGATCG
>QHYS01000019.1 GCA_003223325.1 Acidobacteriota bacterium | reverse complement strand
AAGCCAAGCAGATTCGGGATTCTCTGAAGCTGTACCAGATCCATCCGGAATTCTCGCGGCGGAAGTTGCTGGCCAAAAGCCCTGTTCCCTGGCTCGTCGAGTTCAACGGGTTCATTCTGGATGCTCGTACCTTGCCCGCAGACGTTCAAGCTGAGGCCCGCCGGAAGCGGCTGATTCCCGACCTAGATCCCGAGTGAGTGGCGAGAATTTTGGCTACGCATTATTGCCGGAAGCTCACAACCTTTTAACTTCAACCAGTTCGGAGGGGTGAAAATTTCGGTTCTTAGCCGAACGGTTCGGATGGTCGCTTGAGGCCATTCTGCCTGGGCGGCAGAGGGAATCTCCGTAGTTTCTCCATACCTCTAGGCAATGTAACAGCCTGTGTACTGTCACTCATTCAGAACCAAAAACTGATGCATAGCCTGAGGCACCAGCGTAACTGGCCGCTGTCCTTATCGATATAGCTGAACGAGGTTTGGAAGAACTCAAAGGAGCCCATCTTTTTGAGCTGCTCCTCGACCCTGCGGCGCCCCTCCATCGCCAATTCGAGCAAATCCCTTATTCGAACGGTCAAAGCCGGACTGCGAAAAGGGAAGAAGTTTCCCGCTCCGCACAGGTCACACGGGCTGCAACCTTTGCTCGTTGAACCCCGCGTCATCGCGTCGTCAAAAGCAGACTCGCCGAGCCTCACTTTAATCCATTCAACTG
Organism: Acidobacteriota bacterium; assembly: GCA_003223325.1. Lineage (GTDB taxonomy): Bacteria > Acidobacteriota > Terriglobia > Acidiferrales > UBA7541 > Palsa-189. The sequence continues at coordinate 1,767 of QHYS01000019.1, read as the reverse complement.
TTGGCGACCCGGACTTCGAAGGGCTCATCATTTAAGTAATGATGAGCCCTACTCCGAACAAATGTGTTCGCACGCACCTTGCAGCGGTTTAGTCCAATCCATTTTTAGCTCACCGGCACGGCTCCGATCACCTTCCCTCCCGGCTTATACCGGCTGTCGCCGTGCCGCCAAGCTAAAAATGCTCTGCATTATTCACAGGCTCTCGCCGACTATGCTTTCCCAACATCCTTCTCCATCTTGGCCGCCGCCCTCACTCTCGCGACATGGACGGTCCCTACACGAACTGCGGACAACGTTTCGCAATCCTCGCCGGGCTTAGCTCCACAAGAGGGGCATTGCAACGTCGTCGGGCTCACTGTGAGATATTGTCTCTGGACCATGAAATCTAGTGTGTCACAAACCGGTTCAGTCGGCGTCGCGACACATGCATCAGTTGCCCAGGTAGTCTATCGCCTAACAAAATCCTGATCGGCCATAAGTTGATCCGCACAATTGCCACAGATCAAGGTGGTGCTAGCCATTAGGGGCTCTTCTTCAAGGGAAAGTCGATGCGCTATTGGCTAATGGCCGACGGAGATGACGGCGACCAGTGGAACGAATTCTACCGCGATGGAGTCGTCCGTATAACCGGGAAAGAAGGGACCTTCCCGGGCTGCCACGCCATATGTCTTGCTGATAATCATCGGCTTGAACCAGGCACTCGGGCAAAAGACTTCCGGATACTCACCGAGCTCAAACCTGGCTTTACGACAGGAGTAGCCAAACATTTCCTGCCCTATGACATTCCGCCACCGCCAGAGGTGCCTTACATCGTGAGAAGCCAACTGAGCCAACTCGGGGATCTGGATAAGTATTTTCCGACGATCGGTCCACGGTTCGCACCAGATACTCTCGACTCGATCATGGCAGCGGACTACTTAGCCGGCATTCGGCAACTAGTCGAAACAGCGCGACTGGACGCTAGGTCAGAGTTCGTCTTGGAACTCGAGGGCCTGCTTGGCAGGTTTCAGAATGGGGAAAGCCGAACAATCATGCCAAAGGCCACACCCCACACAGAGGGAGCTTTAAGGGAGCAATAACGATTTCTTTGCCTTCCCTCATGTTATTTTTCAATTACTTAGCATGCCCTCGTATTTCTCGTAAGTCCCTGAAATCCCTATTCTCGTTGTTTTCGACCCCCACCGCCCCTACCACCCTTAATCCCCATTCCTTCACGCGTTTGAGAGGATCGACGATCCCTGAGGAAAAATCGGGTTTGCACCAATAATGTGCAAATTGTGCGGGATTTGTGCGGGTCTCATTTCTTGCGAGTCGATACAACGCTCACAACGCGCGTATTTTTTCTCTCACGCGCGATGGCTTCCTGGACTTTCGCTAGAGCTTCACGAATGTCGTTCTCCGGCACGATTCTATAGCGCTTATATACGCTTGTAGTCTTATGTCCTGAAATCATCATACCGATAACTTGGCTCACGCCGTTTCGATCAAGATTGCGGACCTGTCCCTCGCCAAAACTCCATCCGCATCAAAAGTTGGAAAGCTCACCAGCGTGACCCGTCGGTAAGAAGTACATAACCAATGGAGGCGCACCGGAAAGATGGGGACGTTGCGGGCGACGGCTGGATTGCGACGTAGCTCGCACGCGAATCAACTTGGCGGGCGACCTATTCGCTCACCGGCCTGCTCGTCCTCTATTATTAGGCAGCTCGGTCGTAGCGGTGGTGTAAGCCGCCCAGGCGCGCTCGACACACGACCGCACCCCAATCC
>QHYS01000204.1:1874-4723 GCA_003223325.1 Acidobacteriota bacterium | reverse complement strand
TGATTCTCATGTCAGTGCGACGCGGGGCACCCTATCGCGATTACCTGGATGGAGACGGTTCGGTCTTATTGTACGAAGGACACGACGAGCCCCAAAGAGTTTCCAATCTGAACCCCAAGCAAATTGACCAAAGGGACCGTACTTCTGGAGGAACGCTTACGCAGAACGGGTTATTCCTGCGCGCAGCTGAGGACTACAAGAGCGGAGTCCGACCGCCTGAACGCGTTCGTGTTTACGAGAAGCTAAAGCAAGGAATCTGGTCCTACAACGGCGTATTCCATCTGGTTGATTCTGGGAAGGAACACGATGGAAAACGAAACGTGTTCCGATTCAGGCTTGTCGCTGTCGAGGGCGAAGAGGACTTCTCAGTTCCACCGACCGTCAGCGCGCAGCGACGGCGGCTGATACCCACCGACGTGAAGATTGAGGTGTGGAAACGGGACGAAGGAAAATGCGTCATTTGCGGTGCGACTGACGAGCTCCACTTCGATCACGACCTCCCATATTCCAAGGGCGGTACTTCGATTACGGCCCAGAACGTTCAATTACTTTGCGCCCGGCACAACTTGCAAAAACGCGATCGAATTCTGTAGAGCTTGCAGGTGGGGACAGGGGATCTCCCTAGCTCGATCGTAAATGATCGGGAATCCGTACACCTGCCAATACACCTAGCAGCACGCCCGATACCCACAGCAATCGACGCAAGTACGGTCGGGTGCTGGATTCGCCAACGTAATTTGTCCTGAGGCAGCTGCCGATCTCTGTCTTCTACGTATCGCGTTTCGCTGTTCAAGGTGTTCCCGTTCCCACTGGCGTTTACGTTCTGGATCTTTGTACGGCATAGAGACTACCCTTTCGCTTTCGTGAGGAATTGCACGACCCGGTGCCCTGTTGCAGGGTATTCACATTTGCTTTTCTGTTTCTTGTATTCGTCGACTGCCGCCAAGATCTTTCTATAGGTGCTTACGCGGACCTGCGCGTGTAGCGCTTTTTCAATCGTGTGCTGGCCAATTCCTCGGCGTCGCAACTCGCGCAATTTAGTGTTCTCGATCTCGCGTTTCAAGGATTCTGGAAGTACAACCTTGCGGCTTCTCCCGTACTCGACCACGCGGAACCCGGTTTCGTCACTATCGGTAACCACACTGAGATCGTCGCCCTGCGCCCACATCGAAGACGTTTCTTTGTCGTGTCTGCCGTGCATGGTTTTCCATCCGGGCCAAGACTCTTGGCCTCGGGGTGCCGGATATATTCCTCCATCATGTGCGCGTACGTTAACGGGTGAAAATCAGGGTCGTTCATTCGGTACCGTCGAAAGCGTCCGCCCAGATCCTTGTTGTGAATATCGAAGCCTTCGAGATTGGACCACTCACTTTGCTTGCTCGAAAATGGCACGATCACCATTGGTTTTTTGCTCGGCTTGTTCTCAAAGTCGAAATCGAATGAGTAGTCCTTGGAAGTCATTACCATGAACATGAAATTGTGGGGTCGTGCACCCTCCCACATTCCCAGCATTTTGAGCACGTTCCAAGTAGATACAGAAAAGCGCATCATTTGCGGAAGGGAAGCCCAAGCAGGTCGGGTGCGTTTCAATCCGACGAATCCGCGCACGATGTAATCCCACATTTCATAAACCCAGAGTGGCGCGTCTCGCTTCCAATTCTTAGGGTTGTCTTTCGGGGGATATAGGAAGCCGATTCCGTGTGCTTTGGGGTTAACGATTTTTATATTGAGTAATTGCCCGCTCTGGTCGAGCACCTTTTCAAACAGCGTGTATCTCTTGGCTGCTACGGCCAAACCCCACAATTGCTGACGGACCTGCTTCCTCGCTTTGCAGTTGCACGAGCGTACCTGACAACGTCCGGCTTCGTCATGTTCGCTTTTGAGGTCGTGCGAACATTTGCAAACGTAATTGTCATCTGTGAGATTCAGCAAGTCTGGCACTGTTTCCGGGTCGTACGGATTCAGAGCCTGGAACTTTGCAATAATTCGGTCAACCTCATCCCACGTCAGAACCCGCTTACCTTCCGCTCCGGGGATGCCTAATGAGCCGCCCTTTTCCGATGCCACGATGGCCAGGCTGTCCGTATCGCAATATAGATACGTGCCTCCCGCGCTCGTCACTTCGACCTCCAGCATTGCGAGCAGAAGTCTTCCGGCGGATGTGATGAGAGTTGCCAAGTAGGGCGCGAGCCATTTCCCCTGTCTCTCTATCACGCGTGAGGAATCAGGAAACTCGTCATCGCCAGAGAACACCATCACCTTCTTCGGCTTGTTGAAATGCTCTGGAATCAGTTCGACGAAGAAGCCATAGATTGAATTGGCGAGAATCTTCAACCAGTAGTAGAGATCGGCATCATCCTTGTTGCGTTTGCGTTCTTCGATGATTGTTGTGAACAGGTCGACAGAATCATCGTTTGGATCAATTAACACCTTGCCGCGCAGTTTGACAGCCCGCAGTCCTGGCTGCTTGCCCGAGGGAACGACCCTAAACGCCTTTTGGATTTTCGGAATGCGGTCGGGTTGTTGGATTACTGCCCCGACGAGGTCGGGACCAGCCATGTAGACAGGTTCCGGGTGGATCGGATTCGGGCGTAAGTAATTGTTGCCGATGTTTTGACTCTGTCCATCGTAGACCGTCCGGATTGGCAGGGTGTCACCATCCGGCATCACGCGTGCCACAAAGTTCAGGTCGGGCCATGTCTTCCGTTCATAGCATTTCTCACGAGTGATACTTGCCAAAAAGCGCTTTATGTTTTCCGTATCGTCGACAAACTCTATGCTCTCGGCTGTCAAAAACTTAAACAGTTCGAGGTTCGCACAACAGGATGGATACTCAGAGGTGAAATCGA
>QHYS01000204.1:0-1797 GCA_003223325.1 Acidobacteriota bacterium | reverse complement strand
TGTTGGGCAGCTTGAACTTGAGCTCAGGCCGAACGATCCCCATGGCCTTGAGGTAAGCTTTAGCAATACTGGCCGGTGAATAGGCATCCCAGGGCTTCAGATCAAGATCGGAGTGCTTGTCAAATTCCTGCTTACAGGCGATCAACAAAGCAACCGTGCAACGAACATCCTGGCGGCAGTGCTCAATTTCATCAGGGGTTACTTCCCCACTCGGCTCATGCTCATCCTTCTGGGGTAAGTTCTGCACTTTGAAAGGACCAGTCTTGTTGTCGCATGCGGTCCTCAGCGAGTGCGATTTGTTGTAAAGAGCCCAGAGCAATGTACGAAGGTCAAGGAAGTGAATCCTGGTACCAGCGTGCTTCCACTCGTGTTGGTTCCTCTCCCAGGGTACCCACAGCTTGATGATTTGTTTCTTGCTGTCGATGGGAGTGATGAGGATGCGCGGATAATTGCAGTTCTCGTTCCCATCGGCATATTGCATGAGGATAAGGGACCATTCCCCCTTGTTCCCCTCTTTCCACTCCAGAGCAATTCGCGTGAGATCGTACCCAAGATGGAAACCGACAACCATGCAACTGTCTCGCTTAAGCGCGGGCCAAAATATTTTCTTCATAAACTGCGAGCGCGAATAGAGCGGGAAACGGGGAGGGAATGACGACACATCGGAGTCGCGGGTAGATCATCGGCATAGAAGATTCCTTCTTCATCGAGGGTATACTTCTGTTCGATTAACTTGCAGCGCCGCCACACCCCAAAGGTGAGTGACTGATCCGCCGTGATTCGGCTTTCGGTATCGAATGCCAGCACCTCAGGCCATTTTGGTTCGTTGAGAGCGCTGCTCTTACCCTCCTCTGCATCCTTGATCTTTGTCCCTTTCTTCTTTTTCGCCACAGGTACGGCGAGAGCGCGGAGAAAAAGATCGTGGGTCTCAACCATTTTGTAATCACTCATTGCGAATTCGCCTCTGTCTTGGCCTTCTCGCTATCTGAATCAATCTCCCTTTCGAGCATGTCGAGCAACATCCACACGAAGAGAAGTGCCATTTTCAACGCGCGAATCAGCCTTAGTTTGGTATTTGGAGTGAACCGCAAGTCAATTCCGGCGCCACGCTGCCTCGCGTGGAAAATCGCTTGGCACTTCGTGCAGAGCCACATCGTGAACCACGCAATGAAATTCTGCCCACCGACGTGATCATGCGCCACCACCAGAATACGGAATGACTCGCTCACTTCCGAAATTTTCGGGAAGGTTATCCTGCTCTCCTAAGACACGAATGATGCCGGGGTCGGTCAGCAACTCGTGGCCCTGAATAGTGACACCCTTCCATTTGTCGAGGGCCTTTCTGTTGCCCCCAAGAAAGTCAAAAACATCGTTGCGGAATCGCGCTACCTCGTTTCTGGCTTTGGAGCCTTTGATCTTGATCAAAATCGGCCCATCCGGGCCGGGAACTTCCATCCGGCGGACGTACCGGTCGGCGACAGCGCGGATTCTCCCGCTTGCGTCCTTTTTGAATGCCGCGGGTATGTATTTCCAAAAGTCGCGAACCTGAACTCCCCGCTCCTTTGCAGCTTGGGACGCCGTGAGCTTGCTGTTACGCAGCATGTCCGCGTGAGCAGCCAGTGCATCCCCACGTTTCTTTAGCTCCGCTGGAGAAAGCGACGATGGGCGAGGCACGCGATACTGCTTAGAGACTCGCGATGTGCCTGTATGGCGCGCTGCCGTTCGTTGGCGTTCTCTCTTCACAAAATCCTCAACCTGTTACCACGCTAAGAGAGAAAGTCGAGGCTGTAAATTGCA
>QHYS01000202.1 GCA_003223325.1 Acidobacteriota bacterium | reverse complement strand
GCTGCGGCGGGCGATCCAGATAGCCGCCTTGAGGCACCAGGCGAAGGAGCAGCAGCTGGCGCTCGGGCGCCACGCGAACGAATTGGAGCGAACCGTTGAGGAGCGCACACGCGAACTGCGAGAAGCAAAGAGGGCTATTGAGAGCCCTTTGAAGTGGTTGATAGGCCCGAGTCGACAAATGCAGAAGGTTGTGCAGCAAATCAGGCAGGTGGCCGACTCTCCGTTCACCATCCTCGTCGAGGGCGAGACCGGCACTGGCAAGGAACTTGTGGCTCGGACGATCCATCAGCTAAGTGCCCGAAGCAAGAAGCCGTTTGTCGCCGTGGACCGTGGTGCGATTCCGGACACGCTGATCGAATCGGAGCTGTTCGGTTACGAGAAAGGAGCGTTTACCGGGGCCCATCAGCGAATGGAGGGGCGGTTCCGGCTGGCCGAGGGAGGAAGCCTTTTCCTGGACGAAATTGTCAACCTTCCGCTTCCCACACAGGTGAAGCTCCTACGTGCCTTGCAGGAACGCGGGGTGCAGCCGCTGGGGAGCAAGCAGCTGGTCCGCTTGGACGTACGAATCATCGCCGCCTCGAATGTGTCCCTCGCGAGAGAGGTAAAGGTGGGCCGGTTCCGCCAGGATGTTTACTATCGCCTGAACGAATTCGTGATTACCTTGCCGCCCCTCAGGGAGCGAGATGACATCCTCGATTTGGCGAACGGTTTTCTGGTGGAAGCCAACATGGAGTTCGGTCGAGCCTGCCGCGAGATCTCCGAACGGGCAGCTGAAGTGCTTTTGCGCTACCCCTGGCCGGGGAACGTGCGCGAACTCCGGAACGTCATTCGCCGGGCCATGCTCCTCGCTTCGGACGTAATTGAGCCGGATGACCTCGCGTTCCTTTCGGTCAGTGCGTCCTCGACGGTTGCACTCCGGGGAGAGGTAGCGCCGGGTCACTCTTCTCTGAAGGAGATCGCGGGAGCGGCGGCGGCGGAGGCTGAACAGCAGGCGATCCGCCGGGCCCTCGAGATCACCTTGGGGAACAAGAGCGAAGCGGCTCGGCTCCTGCGAACCGACTACAAGACCCCGCGGGGACTCACCTGTATGAGGTGTGGCGATCCGCTTGGGCCAACCCACCGAGATCCGGCGGACGCATTTCTCGTTGCCACCGCTAACTAAAGTATTCGAGTTGACTCTGGTTACCACCGACGCACAGTTGCTCACCGCAAAAGGAATTTCCGTGCTTCGAAATCGGTGAAATCAGCAGGGTCTGGTCAAGCGTCCAGAAGCCCGAAGTTATAGCGCAAAACTCGGCACGCGAACGCTCGATCTTCTCCACGTGGCGAGTGTGCTCATTTTGAGGCCGGATGTGTTTTATACATTTGACAGAGGTCAGCGCAAACTGGCCAAGGTGGAGCGGCTCCGAGTTTTGCCAGCGTAGGTGACTCAGCCGCCAATTTTCTTAGCCGTTCGCTGAATCCAGCTATTGCACATGCGGGGCTCAACACGCGCGACGAACTCCGGTTGAACGGTTCGTTCTCTGCGCTTTCGGCCAGTTCACAAGATCTTGTGGGTCAAGCGGATCGCACCGGCAATTCAAAGCGAAGGTTTCATTCCCTTTCCGTCATTTTGTAAATGTGCTGGCTAGTTACAGCAAAAGAGTCTGGTACTGGCTCGGCATGATCAAGCCTTTCCTTTCTGTTGCGCGGCCTTCCGGCGGGAGCCTTCACGGCTGCTGATGGCATCGAGAGCATTCCTGGCTGGTGTAAGCGCGTCAACGGTATGAACGGCGCTCCACGCCGGACGAGTGAGCGGATCCATCCAGAGCCGAGAAGTCCGCAGCTGCACAAATCATGGTGCGAAGACCATGGCACGAACGCCATAGAGCCCGCCAAGCAGATGAACCTTGGCTTTATAAGATGCTCAGCTTGAGGCAGTTGCTCGTAATCAGCTCGCCGTGACCGGATGGCAGTACGTTTGCTCAGGCGTTGGTGAAACAGAAAGATCTTAAGACATCGAGACCAAAAATCGGCGAGGTAGAAAAATCTCCCTCTCAGAGAGCCGACTAATTTAGAAAGCGAGGAAGGCCACGTCGACTAATTACCTGGAACGCCAAACACGTTTTTCCGCTGTAAACGTGCGAACTGGGGCAGCGCTCTATCGACCACATAGAGCACCTTCCAACAAGTGCTCATTCTCCCAGCCCGTTAAGCCGGAGGGGGAAAAAGGTATCTCTAGTCTCGGGCCACAATGGTGTGAAAGAGCATAAGTTGGGCCACATTAGCCACTCTCAGATGATCGGTAACGGCGTGCCAGCCGTGAAGATTCATTAGGACCATGCCGGCTTCAGTTTACAGACGACAAATAATTTCGGTAAGCGCCGGGCAACGCTTCCAAGCGTCCCGGTCAAGAGGAGATGATCAGGAAGTCCAGGAGGTCGGCATGGACGATCTATTATTGTTTATTGTTGCTCTTCTTTAGTCTTTGTTCCGTATCGGCCCTTGCTTAAGAAAAAGAGACGACTATGCGTAAACTTCGCCGTCGCTGGTGACTGAAGAGAGTCGATATAGGGCTCTTCCGGTAAGCATCTATGTAGGTTTTTTCAGGTTTTTCGGGTGTCTAAAGGATAGCAATTAGCTCTGACTCAGGTATTGTGCGGAAGCGCGCGACGGATCGCGTACCGATCGAAGATGAGACGACCACTTTCGTATCTGCCAACGACAACACCCCAAATGTTGTTTGTGCCTTTTCCGTTGGACCAGGGGAGCGTTAGTCATGGTCCCAGGTTCGCCCTTCATAGCAGGCGGAACCGGGCGCGGGTCTGGATCGGACCTCCGCTTTGCAAGGCTCTTATCTTCCGTCAATCGCGTGATCGGCTCGCCGCGACTTGATGGCAAGAAATTTGCTCAAAAGACTCAGAACAAATTAGGAGGAAACGCATGAAGAGACCACTAAAGTACATCCCCGCCGCCCTAACTGTTCTCTTCGGGTTGGCGCTTCTTACGGCCAGTGTTTATGCACAGGAAGGCAAAACTTTCGTATACACCGACAACAACCCCGCCGACCCAAATTCTGTCTCTGCTTTCAGGGTTGGACGTGATGGAACCTTAGTGATGGTTCAGGGTTCGCCTTTCTCAACTGGGGGCATGGGAAGTGGCGGCGGATTCTTCTCTTCACACCGCATTACCGCCACCGTTGTTAGGCGAAACTTCCTTTATGTTGCGAACGATGGAAGCGATGACATCAGCGCTTTCAAAATTGACACAGACAGGGGTGGGTTGACACCCGTTCCAGACTCACCATTCGGCAGCGGGGGATCCGCGGACGATTTCGGCAACATCTCGGCCTTCAGGATCGCCTCGAAAGGAGCGCTAGTTCCTATCGGTTCTGTTCCTGCAGGGGGAACGCCGGACGGCATGAAAGTTTCGCCCAGCGGGAAGGTCCTCGGCGTGGCTCTAGCAAATTCAGACTCTGTGGCCATGTTCAGAATCGGTTCGGATGGAAGGCTCACGGCCGTGTCCAATTCACCCTTCGCCGCCGGAGATTTTGGCATTGCAAATGACGTTGACATCAACTGCAAGTCTAACCGCCTCTTTGACCCCAAGGCGACGGCCGTTGGTACCACGGTCGCCGTATTCACCATCGCTCCCGATGGCGCTTTAAGCCCGATCGCAGGCTCGCCGTTCACTTTTGCTCGCGGCACCGATTCCAGTGTGGGGGTGCTTAGCCCGGATAACCAGCACCTATTTGTGAGTAACCAGGGAAG
>QHYS01000201.1 GCA_003223325.1 Acidobacteriota bacterium | reverse complement strand
TCGTGTAGCTCGACGAGGTGGCCCCGCTGATGGCTGCGCCATTCTTCTGCCATTGATAGTTGAGCGGAGCGGTACCCGTCGCGGTGACCGAGAAGGTGGCCGTCTGGCCTGCGGTCACCGTCTGGCTCGCAGGCTGAGTGGTGATCGAGGGGGGCACATTGACGGTAAGAGTGGCAGCGCTGCTGGTCGCACTGCCCGCGTAGTTGCTCACGATCACAGTGAACTGCGCGCCAGTATCAGAACTGGTCGTCGCGGGGGTCGTGTAGCTCGACGAGGTGGCCCCGCTGATGGCTGCGCCATTCTTCCGCCACTGATAGTTGAGCGGAGCGGTACCCGTCGCGGTGACCGAGAGGGTGGCCGTCTGGCCTGCGGTGACCGTCTGGCTAATGGGTTGAGCATTACACTGCCCGCGGAGTTGCTCACGATCACAGTGAACTGCGCGCCAATATCAGAACTGGTCGTCGCGGGGGTCGTGTAGCTCGACGAGGTGGCCCCGCTGATGGCTGCGCCATTCTTCTGCCATTGATAGTTGAGCGGAGCGGTACCCGTCGCGGTAACCGAGAAGGTGGCCGTCTGGCCTGCGGTCACAGTCTGGCTCGCAGGCTGAGTGGTGATCGAGGGCGCCACCGGCGCTGGGTTGACGGTGAGGATGGCGGCATTGCCGGTAACCGCGCCCGCGGAGTTGCTCACGATCACAGTGAACTGCGCGCCGGTATCAGAACTGGTCGTCGCGGGGGTCGTGTAGCTCGACGAGGTGGCCCCGCTGATGGCTGCGCCATTCTTCTGCCACTGGTAGCTGAGCGGAGCGGTACCCGTCGCGGTAACCGAGAAGGTGGCCGTCTGGCCTGCGGTGACGGTCTGACTGACGGGCTGAACCGCAATCGCGGGCGGGACGTTGACGGTTAGAGTGGCGCTTCTGCTGGTCGTTGTGCTGGCGACGTTGCTGATCACAACCGTAAACTGTGCTCCGCTATCGGACGCAATGGTCGGGGGAGTGGCGTAGCTGGATACCGTAGCGCCGGAGATGTTGGTGCCATTTTTCTTCCACTGATAGCTAAGAGGGGCGGTACCCGTCGCGGTGACCGAAAACGAAGCCGCCTGACCGGCAGCAACGGTTTGGTTGACGGGCTGAGTAGTCACCGCTGGTGGGCTATTCACCGTCAGAATCGCGGCGTTGCTGGTAGCGCTGCCGGCGGAGTTGCTGACCACCACGGTGAACTGTGCGCCATTGTCGGAAGCAGTGGTGGCCGGGGTGGTGTAGGTCGAGGATGTGGCTCCGCTGATGGCCGCGCCATTCTTCTGCCACTGGTAGCTGAGCGGAGCAGTTCCCGTTGCCGTTACCGAGAAGGTGGCGGTTTGTCCGGCGGTGATGGTCTGACTGGCCGGTTGGGCGGTGATCGCGGGGGCAGGGTCGGGGCTGACAGTTAAGGTAGCGGCATTGCTGATGACGTTGCCTGCGGAATTGCGAACCACAGCCGCGAATTGTGCTCCGTTGTCGGAGCTAGTCTCGGCCGGAGTGGTGTAGCTGGATGAAGTTGCGCCGCTGATGGCTGCGCCATTCTTCTGCCACTGATAGCTGAGCGGAGCAGTTCCGGTCGCGGTCACTGAGAAGGTGGCCGTCTGACCTACAAATGTTGTCTGATTTGTGGGTTGAGTAATGATCGAGGGCGCGACTGTCGCAGCGGTAACGGTAAGAGTGGCGACGCTGCTGGTGACGTTGCCCGCGGAGTTGCTCACGATCACAGTGAACTGCGCGCCAGTATCAGAACTGGTCGTCGCGGGGGTCGTGTAGCTCGACGAGGTGGCCCCGCTGATGGCTGCGCCATTCTTCCACCACTGGTAACTCAGGGGAGCAGTACCCGATGCACCGACGGAAAATGTGGCGGTTTGACCCGCGAGTATGGATTGACTCACGGGTTGGGCAGTAATAGTGGGCGAGGCTGTCACGCCTACGCCAGTCATCTGGATTGCGACGGGTGAACTTAACTGCGCACTGCCGATCGAGATGCTCCCGATAGCATTGCCTGTTGCGGTGGGCGCGAAGGTAGCCGTAAGCGTCAAGCTATTGCCGGGCGACAGAGTTAATGGCAGCGATGCCCCGGCGATGCTGAAGCCCGTACCGGTTACCGTTGCTTGGGAGATAGTAACGGAGCTACTGCCAGAATTCGTTACGGTCAGGCTTTGATTGCTAGTGGATCCGACGGGGACGTTTCCGAAAGTGACCGCCGCTGGGCTTATGCTCAATGTCCCAGAGGACTTCGTCGAAGTGGAATTGCCCTTGGCGCTGGTTATTCCCGAGCAACCGGATTGGATGATGGCTGCGAATAAGATCGTCGCCAATACAAAGAGAGCGCGAAGGCGCGGGACCATGTGCCTGTGCGACTGGATCGGGAAATGGCGAATCTGCAGATTGCTCCTGCTTGAAGCCCCACCAAGGGCAGAGATACCTCGATTGTGTGCGTCGCACTGCGGCCGGATTTGGCGAACGAATGTCATGTCGCGCGAGCTGCGGGGTTGCCGTTGTTACTTCTTCGAATCCCACGGGGACCTCGCACCAGGTTGTGTGTTTTAGCGAGCCGAGCGAAGACCGCGTCGGCACGTTGCGTTCATCGACGAGGGCGTCCGATGTGGCGCAGGATAAATCCAGGCGAAGGGATGAGCTACTGGTGGGACGTCTAGATTGAGTACAGCGAAGCTGCAAGCGCAACGTTGCTGTTTGAGGTGGCCAGTTGGCCGGTAGGTGGCCAATTGGCGGGTTGAGACTCCCCACGCCTAAAGGCGGGGGATTCTTTGGAGTTACTAAGCAGCATGGCTGCTCGTCTCCAACGATGTTTCCTGCTTCACGGGCGCACGCCTAGGCTCTCGCTTAGGTCTTACTGGGCCTCCACAGGCTGCTACCGAGCGTCCCTCGGCTAAGATTCTCAAACCCTCTACGAAAATGTTTACGATGGCATTTTCGTCCCGCTGATGTTCTGTTTTGCAATGGGGGCACCGCCAGCGGTCTGGGAGTTGGAGTTCTGCATTCTTCTGGTGGCAAATGCAGCACAACTTTGACGACGGAAAGAACGTGTCTACTTTGACCAGCGTCCTTCCGTACCACTTGCATTTGTATTCCAACATGCGCAGGAAGTCGCCAAAACCAGCATCCGAAATGGCACGAGCTAGACGGCGATTCTTTAGCATGTTCTTGGTGCGCAGCGTCTCAACCAATATCACTTGGTTCTCGTGAACCAGTTGAGTGCTCCATTTCTGAAGAAAATCTGTGCGAATATCTGATACCCGTTGATAAATCTGGGCTACTTGGATTCTAGCTTTCTCTCGATTCTTGGAGCCTTTCTCGCAACCACTTAAATGCTTCTGTGCTGTGCGCAGCCGTGACAGAAGCCGTTGAGATTGTTAACGCCAAAGGCTTCGCCAGATGCTCCCCGACGCTGCGGTTTCCGATAATCTATTGTCTGTGTCGGTTCCGCTCAGATATCTGCGCAGTGGGGAATGTGCATAGTGAAAGATCGTGAAAATCCGCACATAGTTTGGGGGAAGAGTCCACGCAACTCAAAACGGAACAGACATACTATTAGTTTTGCTCAGTATGTCCTGCAAATTCCGGCTACTGTGCGCTGGCGGATACCGCTACGTGATCGCCCTTATCAGGCAACCGAAGATCGCGGTAGGAGAGCAGGGGAGGACCCATGCGCACTCCGGGCCTGGCCCAGTATACCGTCGAGCCCTCGAAACCCTTGAAGGCTTGCCCGGAAGGACTGGGACCTGGAAGCGTATAGATCTGCGCGGTGGGTCCCGAGAGGGTCAAGGTGTAGGTTTGCTTCTCGGCCGCCGCAATGCGCGGAACCTCCCACACGGCGACATCACCGGAGAGGTCAGGCTTCTCACGCTCGGGAAGTTTACCCGAAGGGTCGAACCGGCCGGGCGTATTCGGGATCGCTGGTTCGAGCCCCAATTGCGCCAGAGGGTGAGCTCCCCTGAATCCATTGCCCGTTGCGCTGACGAATTTGGTTCCCTGCGGGATCTTTATAAAGATCGTTATTTCCTCGGCGTCGAGGCCCCTCTTCGCAACACCGTCATTGAAGACCGTCAGCGTGTACGTGGTGTTTTCACCCTGTCGGGGGCCCGCCAAGAGCGAAGCATTAATCGGCGCGCGGAAACCCGCATCGACCATAAACCGGTAGATTTCCCTCAACACGATTTCCGGCAACCGTTCCTTGGAGAAGTTTCCCATCCTTCCCCCTGGGTACTTGTCGGTGTGCTGATAGATTTGCTTCTCGAAGTACACGAAGTCCGCGTCCTTGCCGACGCCGCCAAGCCAGCGGCGGGGAATCGCCAGCTCGGGCTCGTGGCATTGGCCGCAACCAAACGCGCTCTGGAGGCGCTGCCCTTCCGGGGCATCTTCCGGTGGACTCCGCCATCGCCACGGGCCAAACTGCTCCGCTTTCGGAAGCGTCGCGAAGAATGCTTGGAGGTTGGCGATGGTTTGATCGCTCACTTGTGTTTCCCTGTAGGCGGGCATCAGCCCGTAGGGCTCGCGCAGCGCGTGCCTGATCTGCGCCTCAGTGAGGCCGCGGCCCGCGAGGTCCGGTCCCCAGGCGCCTTCGGCCTGGACACCATGACAGTATTGGCACATTTGCGCTTGCCAGAAAGTCTTGCCCGCATCGGCTCTAGCGACGGGAGCCGGTTCGGCCTGAAGCCGGAATCCGCCCTTCAGCGCCGGCGCTATCAGCACGATTGCGGCAAGGATGACCACACGCATGGCGAAGTTACGCATGTCGAGATCCCTCGACTGGGAGAATGAACGTGATGGCCCCTTATACACCCTAGGCCCCTCCGAATGAACGAAATTTTCTTCCTCGCGTGTGACCAAGCGAGATGGAGAAGCAAATTGTAAGAATTCGCTTGCTCAGAGTTTCGCCTGAGTCAAAGGTTCAGCCAATTTAAATTTAGTTCTGCAGTAAGAATTTGAAAGCGGGTGGGGCAATGTGGCGTTATCTTGCGGTCGTGATGAAGTTTTTGAGGTTGACGACTAATACGGCTGCTTTAGGTTGTGAGCGGCCCTCTGCGAGAAATGCATGGACCAGCGACTTTCAAACTCGACACCCAGCCATCGGCAACGCGATGCGACTGGCGAATGGGTGACGTCTCAATCTTCGCGGTAACCTGCCATTGTTCCACTTGTTTACGACTGGCAAACGCTTATCCACTATAATGCTGACTCATACCACATTCTCTTGGCTCTCATGCACCGGACTGGAAGAACTCTGGGCACTCTTGTCGCGCCAACGCCAGCCGACGATCTGAAGCCTTCCGGAATCAGCTTACGCCTTTCATCTTTCATCTTTCTCCTGCTCCTATTGATGGGCGCAGCCATCGTCCGCTCTGCTATAGCAACCCGTCTGGATGGCTTTACCATGGATGAGGCATATCACATCGCTGCTGGCGTCTCTTACGTGCGATACGTGCGCTATGCGGATTTTCGCATCAACCCAGAGCACCCGCCACTCGTCAAGCGAAGCCTGATCTCTGCAACAGGGTTCCGCCTGAGCGGCATTCGCCCATTCGCTGACAAGGTAGACGAGCGCGATTTCGCGGAGGAGAACGTTTCGAGGTGGACTCTGAACGGATTGCTATGGCGGTGCTGTCGTTCGCCCTTGCGCAGGGCCTTTGGCCCCGGGGTGGCGCTCGGGACCATACTCTTTCTGGCCATTCATCCGACCGTCGCCGCACATTTACCCGTAGTGATGACGGATTTGCCCGTTTCGCTGTTGTCCGCCAGCGCAGTCGTCCTTGCCACGCGGGCCTTACAAGATTGGGCCTGGAGGGATCTCGTCGCATGCTCCATCGCCCTCGGACTGGCTCTTGCGACAAAGCATTCCGCGCCTGTTTTCCTTAAGTGCGACCACGATTAAGTTCTTAGCTGCTCGCGCACTTTCTTGAGCGCCTGGTTGCAGTGCTCATCGGCTCTTTCTTTCTGACCTTTGGAATTTCCACAGAATGCTTACCTTTACGGTACACGCGAGCATACCGGGGCCTTTCCCGCATGACAATTCCAGCGGATCTCTATAGAATCCCCGCCGCCATTCGTTTCCTCAGAAGGGGCCTACTATCAAATTTGGATCAAAATTTGCTCAAGGGGGAATCACCGTGTACAAGTTGCCAATCCGTTTATTAAGATTCTTGGCGCTGGCAATGCTTCTGATGAGCATCTTGCCGGCCCGCGCACAAGAGTCCGTCGTTCGACTCCCCGATATTTATGTCACCAGCGACAATTATTCGATCCACGTGAGTCACAAAGCCGGCGCCCAGCCGAGCAAAGTTCCTGTGTTGCTGATACACGGAAGTTGGGGAAATAGCCAGACCTGGGATTTTCCAGGTCGCAGTGTGATGGATTATCTCGCGGTACGTGGTTACGACGTTTATGCGCTCGACCTTCGTGGCATGGGCGGCTCCCTGCCGTCGCCAAAGATTCCCTCGGACTATCTCCCAATCGATATCCCCGGTCGGGTGAGGGACGCTGCGGCAGTGGCCGGCTACATCAGAGATCACACCCGGCGGGTGCCGGTTGTCATTGGCTGGAGCCTGGGCGGGCTGACTGCCGGCTTACTCGCCGCATCTGATCCGCAACATCAGTTGGCTGCCGGCGTGGGATTGTTATCCACGGCCCCGGCGGGCTTTGTTATACCAAAGGACCTATTCCTATCCGGTGAGGTGCAGAACATCCTATTTTCCGCTTTCCCCGAGGCTTTGATGCCATCGCCGTCCGATATTGATGAAATCATCTTCGGGACCGATCCCATTACCGGCAAACCGACCATTTCGTCGGATGCACTGACCACATTCTCTGCGCCGCCGCTTTTGCAACTGGAGAGTTCGATCGCGATCGTGCAGGAAGCGGAGATATGCCCTGCCTTTCTTGGTGCCGTTCCAGGCCTTACCGTATGTCCCGCTCGGGCGGTGCCTTGGGGCAATATCGCCGTCCCGGCTCTGGTGGTTGACGGCTATCTCGACAAGCTTGTCGGCGTAAATCTCTCTCGGGCGCTCTTCGACTCACTGGGATCGGCAAATAAGCAATTGATTGTTTTTCCGCGCAATTCACACGGCTGGTTCCTGGAGGACAATCACGACGCGACCGTGCGAGTTTTCGATCGATTCCTGTCTCAGTTTTAACGCTCAATACACCAGGTAGCCAGCTGCGAACTGCACAAACGCTAGACGGTAGATTGTAGGAGGCCGGGGAAACCTTGGAAGGGTGAGAAGAAGGTCCTCCAAGAGGTCAAAGACCAGCGAACCTTAGAAGGGGCCGGTTCCCGAGGCATCACGCCCTGGGCGCCGGGCCCTCCTTCCTCGATCACCTCGAGAACTGGAGGTTGGTAGTAATGTGCGACTCGTATCGGCACGACGCTTGTTGACCATGGGCTCATTCAGATAGCCTCGGATGGTGAAAAATACGGCGGGCAAACACCCTCTGAAGATTTGCATCTTGTGTCTCCGCATCCTGTGGTGCATGTTGAGTTGCCGACAGCATCCGCAACGCAACCGACCGGCCTCTGTTTAAATTTATTCACTTTTACATGCGCGCCTACAATCTGGGGTCGAGGACGTGCTGGTGTACCAGCTCCTCCTCCCGAGGCGACGGGTGCGCCATTACTGCCCTTTAGACCGGCACCGATGACGGTGTAGTAGGAAGTGCTGGTGTTGGTTTGTGCCTGCGGTCAGGTTGCTATTCGGAGTCAGCCTCACGTTCAGCCGGGGCTGAGGAGCATGATCGTGACGGGAGTGATGTGAAGGTAAACGTTCGTGTTCACCGTGGTGGATCGATGGGGATAGACGTAGAGGAGCACTACACTTGTCGGCCGATTGACTGGGTTTCTTGAATTAAGATAATAGTATAGTTTCTATAATGATTAAAAATGTAGCTTTAAACAACTATATATTTACACTTGATTGCCATATCAATACTATATAATTGTGTCAGCAACTATGAACCTGCAAGAAAGAGTCGAGAGGTACAAAGGACGCAATTTCCAGGACGTTGAGCCGAAGTCCTTGTCCTGATCGAGGAGAGTGCAGCGGCGATTTTCACTGTATTCCCAAATCACTTCATCTTATGCGGAGGAGCCAGCCTTGTTCTCTTTCACCAAAGCCCCCGGTTGTCCCGAGACCTGGACCTGTTGGCTTCACCAGCAAAGCTCCCCAGCTCTGAAGAGATCCAATCTGTTGTTGGCTCTAGCATTCAGCCGATTGCGGAGACTTTCGGCCTGGGCCAACTGAACTTCCGCGAAGACTCAGCCAGCCCTGACTTCGTGAGACATTGGGTTATCGCCAATCAAAAGCCTCTCTTTAGCATCGATCTCTCTAGAATCGTTGGAAACGTATTGCAGAGTCAAATCATCAAACAAACCATCACCGGCGTCCCGGACAAAACCGTCCTCACGCTAAGTGCGAACTACCTCCTCCTTCAAAAATGTGAAACCTTTCTGGGTCGCCGTTATCTGAAAGCGCGGGATGCCTTTGATATCCACCTTCTGCTAACTCGCAGTGCACTGCTAGACGAAATTCTTCAAGCACATCTCGAGGATTCCATTGTGATGAAGGAAATACACCTAGAATCCATCGAGAATCGAATTCAGAGCGTCAATACTAAACTCTGTACAGTCGAACTCCGCACAGTCTTGCCGCCAATCATTTTTGACGAGCTCGCCAAGAACGAATTTGAGCCAATCCGCAAATCGCTACGAACTGTGTTTTCTCATTGGCTCGGGGAGCCGGAGCAATGAATTGGACAAAAGTCCTAACAGAAGAAGCGCGCCTAAATTGCCTCGTACGTACAGATACTTTGGCTCGCAAACTCGCGCTCTCTGAGCGGATTGTCAGGAACGCTCTGAGTCGATATGAATCACACGGTTTGGTCGAGCGTGTATCAACAAAGATTTATATCAATCACTTCAATCAGCAATTCTCGGTGCGCGATCTGGTGAGCGTCCTTCGGCTTCGTTCTTATGTTTCACTTGAGTCAACCCTAGCTGAGTGGGGCGTTATCTCTCAGAGTCCGTCCCTACTGACTTGCGTGACGCCTGGCTACCCGCAGTCCTTCAGAACCAGATCTGTCAACATTGTGTACCGAAAAATCTCGGAGGGACTCTATTGGGGATATGAGGAAAAGGCTACCCGCTACAACAAATATCAGGTTGCGGAGCCAGAGAAAGCGCTACTCGATTGGATCTACCTAAATCGCCAGGAGGGACTCTCGACGCCATTAGACGAACTCAACCTGCAGTTTCTGAGTCCGAGCAAGCTCCGAGAATACGCGCTACGATTTCCACGCACGGTGAACGACACGATCAAAGACTTGTTGCTCGAAACAGCCTTTCCGTCGTCAAAACCGAACGATCGCGGAGATAGGGCAGTGCGATAAATATCATGTGGTTCTGTTTGACGAAGGGCATCAGTCAGCCAACGCGAAGTTGCCCTTGGCGGCGTGATCGCGGCGCGGGCTTTACGGTAATCTCAACGTCGCGGCCAAGCTCGGCGAGGCAGCCATCTACACGGCTGGCGACGAGCCTGGCGCCGCACTGCCCGGCTTCTGGGAGCGTTGCTGGACGGAAGCGGAAGCCCGCGCGCAGGCCGGCACTGCCGTACTGCTGCTGGACGAGATTCATCACTTGCCCGATTGGGCGGCACGCCTCAAGGGACAATGGGACCGCCTGCGTCGGCGGCGTTTGCCGCTGCACGTGGTCGCGACCGGTTCCTCCGCCCTGCGCGTGGCCACGGGGTCGCGCGAGAGTTTGGCCGGGCGCTTCGAGCGAATGACACTCAGT
This sequence comes from Acidobacteriota bacterium, assembly GCA_003223325.1. Taxonomy (GTDB): domain Bacteria; phylum Acidobacteriota; class Terriglobia; order Acidiferrales; family UBA7541; genus Palsa-189. The sequence goes on along the minus strand of QHYS01000201.1, from coordinate 1,349 downwards.
CACTGGCCAGCCGCGGCCCTGGCCAGTACGTTTCATCTGTCCGAGCATGACGCGGCCTTGAGTCTGGTGCAGTTTGGCTCCTACCCCGGCGCGATGGAGTTAAGCGGTGACCGGGCGCGCTGGCGTGCGTATGTGAGCGACGCGATTATTGAGCCCGCGATTAGGCGCGATGTTCTGTCCCTAGCGGCAGTCCGCCGTGCCGCACTGCTGCGGCAAGTGTTCGCGATTGCGACGGCATCGCCGGCGCAAATCGTCTCGCTGCAGAAATTGCAAGGCCAGCTTCAGGACAAAGGCGCGCTTGAAACCGTGGCCCACTACCTAGCCATGCTGCAGGAGGGGTACCTGGTGTCGCCGCTGGAGAGATTTTCCACGCGCGCGCATCGGCGGCGTTCGGCACCGCCAAAACTGGTGACGCTGAACAACGCGCTGTTGTCGGCCATGCATCCCGACGGTCCTCCAGATCCGGCAAAACAACCTCCGCGCTTCGGCGCCTGGGTAGAAAACGCCTATCCTTCGCTGTGAACCAAGGCCAAAGGGTCACGTACTGGCGAGAAGCGCCGCTCGAAATCGACGCTGTGTTTGAGGGAAGCTGGGGTAGTTGGGCGGTAGAAGTAAAAACCGGCAGCTTCGAGATTCAGGCGCTGAAAGGGCTGCTGGAATTTTGCCGTCGAAATCCAAAATTCACGCCGCTGGTGATCACCTCACTAGGCGGCGAGAGTGTGCCTCGCCGTCACGGACTGCGCAGCGTGAGTTGGGGGAGGTTCCTTATCTCGGGACCGCCGACGGAGTGAATTCTCGCGATCAGTTAACGTGAATCACCACTGCTTTTGGTGTACTCCCAAAGGACACGGAAGGGTCATATAGGAGATTGTGAAGAACTGCGACGAATTGAATTCTTGGATCAAGCAATTCGCAACACGATGGCCACGCAACGCAGCGCACCGTGAGTGCCGTCGCGAAAGGCTTTGTTCCGCTCGGCCTCCGCCATGCACACTTAAGCGCTTTCGAAAGGGGCGCGAAGGAACTCGGTCGACTACCGTGCCGTTATCCGCATCCTCCTGCTTAGTGGGAAGGAACCAAGTAGCAGATGCGGGAGAATAGCTTTTCGAAGAGAGTGTATATGAACCTATACGATACAGGCGAGATGAAAGGGACGCTTGACGCATTGGGCGAACACAGTGCATCTCCTTTCACGAAAAATCCACAAAGTATGAACTTTTGCTCTCTTGTCTTCCGTGATTCGAGGCGATAATGTGCGGACATTATGATTTCTCACGCGAACGGCAAGATTGGCCGAAATGACCCGTGCCCTTGTGGCAGCGGAAAGAAGTACAAGCGCTGCTGTTTGG
>QHYS01000200.1 GCA_003223325.1 Acidobacteriota bacterium | reverse complement strand
TGCCGCCATCCTGGAGTATGCGGTCCACTGAATATCCAGTTTCGATAATTCAACGCCGCCCTTTTAAAATTTGATCTAGGCGTTATCGTCTACCCAAGTTTGGTCTGTCCCTTCTCAGGGCGGTTCCGTTTTTCCTTGACATTCGTTTATATCAAGGATATTACCCGCCTCAAATCATAGTTTCTTGCCTGATAGGGATGTGGCGGTACTCGGGAATCTTAGTTTAAGGCAATCTGTAAGTCACCGACCTGTGGGGAGGTCGTCTTATGCCAGCCAACGCTTTTCAGACAAGGAGTGGCGCTGTTCTCAGCGCGTTTCTGATTTTGGCTGTGGCTTTTCTGATGCTCTGGCAAACGCGGAGCTATGCGCAAGTCGTGGGCGCGACGTTATCCGGCACGGTCACAGACGCGTCGGGCGCGGCCGTGCCGAATGCTCAGGTGTCGATCAAGAATACGGCCACGGCCGTAACGCGCGGGGTTACGGCCGATTCGGTTGGATTCTACACGGCGCCCAACCTCTTGCCCGGAAACTATTCAGTCACTTTTTCCTCCTCAGGATTCAGTACCGAGGTGAGGAACGGCATCACTCTTACGGTTGGTGCTCAGCAAGTGCTCAATGCGAGCTTGCGCGTAGGGCAAGTGAGCCAGCAGGTGACCGTGACAGGCGAAGCTCCGACGGTGCAGCTCGCGTCGTCTGTTCTGAGCGCAGTCGTCGAGGCGCCGATGGTTGTGGGTTTGCCGCTGAACGGCCGCAGTTGGACGGATCTGGCCAATCTCCAGCCGGGCGTTGCAGGTATTGAGACGCAGGTGCCTTTCGGAGACAGCGGCCGGGGGAACCGCGGCTTTGGAGCGCAAATCAGTATCTCGGGTTCACGTCCCACGCAGAACAATTACCGGCTCGACGGAATCAGCATCAACGATTACGCCAATGGCGGGCCGGGGAGCGTACTGGGCGGCAATCTGGGTGTGGACGCCGTGGAGGAGTTCTCCGTCCTGACCAGCAGCTATTCCGCTGAATACGGGAAGACCTCCGGCGGCGTGGTGAATGCAATTTCGCGCGCGGGAACAAATCAGCTTCACGGCAGCGCATATGAGTTCGTGAGGAACAGTTCCCTGGACGCACGTAATTTCTTCGATCCTGCCACCGTTCCGCCTTTTCGTCGCAATCAATTTGGCGCCTCGATAGGAGGGCCTATCCTTAAGGATAAGACGTTCTTCTTTGGCGACTACGAGGGCATAAGGCAGTCCAAGGGCAAGGGCAAGCTAGACGTTGTTCCTTCCTTTGCCGCACGCGGGCTCATGCCCGATGGGAAGACGCCTACCGCCGCGATCTTATGCTCACTCTGCGCTACCGCGCAACCCGTCACCGGCGCCTTCAATCCGGATCCCGTGACGGGCATCGACAAATCCATTTTGCGGTATCTCCCTATATTTCCGTTGCCGAATGGACCGGCACTTGGGAATGGGGACGTCGCAGATTACAATTTTGTTGCACATCGAATCGTCCGAGAGGATTATTTCACTACCCGCGTCGACCACCATTTCTCCCAGAAAGACAGCGTCTTCGCGACTTACATGTTCGACCGCACACCCTTCACGACTGACGAACCCCTCGGTGTGGTGCTGCTGGAGGCGCTCACCAAGAGGCAGATTGTGGCCCTCGAGGAGACGCACACCTTCAGTCCGAGCTTGGTCAACACGGTGCGGCTCGGATACAACCGCGACTTGGTGAACAACAACGAACCCGTGAAGGCATTGAATCCGGCGGCGGGGGATCCCTCTCTCGCAGCGATCCCAGGGAGATATGCGCCTGCTTGTCTGTGCAACAACACAGGCATCACCTACCTGGAAGGTGGTCTGGGGGGCACCCCCACATACTTCTACCGCTGGAATTCGTATCAGGTCTACGACGATGCGTTTCTGACCAAAGGACTTCATGCTCTGAAATTCGGTTTTGGCTACGAACGGGACCAGGACAACCAGGAGACGACGGGCAATAGGGATGGCCAATTCTCCTTTCCCTCAATGAAGAGCTTGCTGACTAATCACCCGAGGAGTATCCGCGCCACGCCGCCGTCATTATTGACCGAGCGGAGCATGCGGATGTCTATCGTGGGAGCCTATCTTCAAGACGATTGGCGCGTTCGCCCCAGCCTGATGCTGAATCTGGGACTGCGTTACGAAATGTCGACTGTGCCCTTCGATGCCCACGGTGAAACATCCAACATCTACAATCTCACCGATGCCCAGCCGCATTGCGGCACGCTGGTGACGGGTTGCGTAGCCACCGGTCCCTACTTCTACAATCCCACGCTGCGCAACTTCGAGCCCCGCGTCGGATTCGCCTGGGACCCCTTCCACAATGGCAAGACAGCGGTGCGCGGAGGATTCGGCATCTTTGATTCGCTACCGATGCTCTATCAGTATTTAACGTTGATCGGCCAGTCGGCCCCCTTCTTCCAGGTACTTGCTGCCGGCAACCTGCCTGCCGGCTCTTTTCCTTCTCAGGCGTACGACATCGTGGCAACCTCGGGCAAGAGCAATGCTCAATTCGGCGCGTTGGAACCCCATCCGAAGCGCAATTACGTGATGCAATGGAATCTGAACATTCAGCGGGAGCTCTTACCCAACCTCACGGCGACGATTGGTTACGTTGGCTCGCACGGGCTTCACCAGCCCTTCCGTGTCGACGACGCCGATATGGTGATGCCAACGTTGACTTCCGCCGGCTACCTCTGGCCGCAAGTGACTGTCGACGGAAACGAATGTATTCCCGGCACGCAATGTACCGCGGATACCGGAGCTCCTCCGTTGAGACTCAACGAAAACTCCGGCGACATCCGCTATCTGAACTGGGCTGGCAGCTCGTTTTATGATGCTCTGCAAATAGGGGTGCTGAAGAGGCTCAACCATGGCTTCCAGATTCAGGGATCGTTCACCTGGGGAAAGAGCATAGACAATAATTCGGGCGTCGTTGCGGGGGATCAATTTTCGAATTCCGTCTCCAGCCTGGACTGGTTTGACTTGAAGCGACTGACCCGCGGCGTATCGGATTACAATGTTGGCCGCACCTTAGTGATCAACGCCACTTGGTTGGTCCCCAGTCCCAAATCCATATCCGGCGCATTGGCGTGGCCCCTGAGCGGATGGCAGTTGAGCACCGTCTTCAAGGCCAATGACGGTATTCCCTTCAGCGCTCTTTTGGGGGCGCAAGGCGCGGATCCCAGGGGTACGCTCAGCGGCGACGATTATGCTTATCCGAATGTCGTGCCCGGATGCAATCCGATTGACCTGAATTTTCACAGTAACCCTAAGGGCCCGCTGTACATCAAGCCCGGTTGCTTCACGGTGCCGGTGGCGCCAAACCAGGCTTTTTGGACAGCCAACTGCGACCCTGCGCCGCCGAGCGTCGGGGCCAATCTCGCACCGGGGGATCTGAGTTGCTACAACCTTCGAGGCAATGCCGGCCGCAATACGTTGGTGGGACCGGGCTTGACGAATCTGGACTTTTCCGTATTCAAGAACAACTACATCAGGAGAATTTCGGAGAGCTTCAATATACAGTTCCGGGCGGAGTTCTTCAATATCCTGAATCACGCCAACTTTAACGTGCCTAGCTTGGGCGACGGCAATACGAACATGTTAAATGGCGACGGCACGGTGAATGGCGTTGCCGGTTTGTTGACCGAACCCAGTACGGATCCGCGAGAGATTCAATTCGCCATAAAGTTGATCTGGTAGCCCAGCTTTTACCACGTGAAGGCCCTTTTGTTTCTACGCCAAGAGGCGAAAGCAACAGACAGGCCACAGAAGCCAGCCAGGTGAGTGGTACTGGCGTGCCGAAGTGCCCGATGCCCGCGCCTACGAGAAAGTTCAACCAAGCACCGGCGAAGCGTCGACGGGAAGCAAAGGTTCTTCAGGAACTGCGGTTATTTTTCTCCGCGGCTGAGTAGAACCCTGCCGCCGTTCAGATCGTTTCGTACGACTTTTCCGCCCTTCATAACGAATCTGACGCGATGCTGTTCCGTGATGTCCTTGAGCAGGTCCCCGGAAACGCCCACCAAATCAGAATACCAGTGGGTCTTTTATCCGCCGCCGCCATTCTCGCCGCTTTGAGTTATAATCCGTGACGCTAAAGATGGCTGCCGGGGACGCCCCGGGGTCGCTCCAGCATTAGGCCCCCCAGCCAACAAGAGGAGGCTTCATGAAGGGACGCAGTCTCGTCTATGTTGTGGTGTGTGCATCTGTTCTGGCTCTCGGGGCGCTTGCCTTGGCAAGTCCTCCGGCAGGTAGTTATCACTTGCTTAAGAAAATTCCTCTCGGTGCGGCTCCGGGCGGCGGGGAGTATTTTGACTATATTACCTTCGATACCCCTACGCGCCGAGTCTACCTCTCGCATGGCACCGAGGTTAAGGTGATGGATGCGGACAGTTATGAAATCGTGGGCACGATCTCCGGCCTACAGCGATGCCACGGTGTGATCATCGTGAGAGATCTCGCCAAGGGATTCGTCACCGACGGCGAAGCTCAGAAAGTATACATTTTCGATCCGAAGACCTTCAAAATTACCGGCGAGGTCAAGAGCTATCCGGATACCGACTCGATTGTTTACGATCCGGCCTCAAAGCTGGTCTTTAGCTTTAATGGCGATAGCAAAAACACGACGGTCATCGACCCCGCCAAGGGGACCGTAGTTAAGGCCATAGACTTGGGCGGCGCGGTTGAATTCCCGGTCGCCGACGGCAAGGGGATGGTTTACGACAACAACGAAGAGAAAAATGATGTGGTGGCCATCGACACGAAGACGCTCACCGTTAAAGCGCGCTGGCCTGTCGCGCCGGCCGGAACGCCTGTGGCCATCGCCATGGACCGCGAGCATCCGGATAACGGAAAGGTGATTCAGTCATTCCCGATCAGTGCCGGCGTCGAAGCCAATGTCTTCGACCCTTCAACGGGTATGCTTTACGTTTCCACACGCGAAGGTAAGCTCCACATTTATCACGAAGACGCCCCGGATAAATTCAGCGAGGTCGAAACCGTGACAACAGAATATGGGGCCAAGACTATGGCTGTCGACCCCAAGACCCATAATATTTTTCTAACCACGTCAGATTTCGGTCCGGCCCCTGCTCCCACCAAAGAACGGCCTAATCCGCAGCGGCCCACTATTCCCGGGACGTTCCGGGTACTGGTCTACGGACGCTGATCGACCTTACACGGAAAACAAATTGTGGGAGCGGTTCAAGTACCGCTCCCACAAAATGCGAGGGCGAAGATATCCTCTAAGTGGATGCTTAGGAACTAGGTCCGGGGGTCCACCATCGCAGCTTTACTGCACCTGATAAATCTGCAACGCCAGTTTCGCGTCCGGTTTGCCCTTCCCTGACACGGCAACGTAGAGCCGATTCAGAGAGGGTACGTAAAGCGAAGTTTTCGCGCGGAATCCCGTGGGTATTTCCGCAATCTGCTCGTAATGATCGGCATCTCGCTGCGCAATAACACTTGTTGTATCCGATCCCGTCACGTAGATTCGCTTGCGCTCGACATCGAACCACATATCGTCATTGATTGGGGCACACGCAAGCGAGGTCACAATCTTGCCGCTCTCCGTGTCCAACACGAAGAACTTGGGCGGCATGCGCGTGGCGATGAACAGGCGATGGTTGGGTTCATCCAGGGCCATGGAATTCTGGACTTTGGCGTCTGCGATGGGCCATGTCGTGGTCAATTTCCCGCTCTGCAGATCGACCACTCCCACTTGACTTACTGCAGTAAGGTTGACGTACATCTTTTTGCCCGCACGATCAATGGCCATGGCTTCCGAATGGTTCCCGGGCAGCGTGATATCTCCTACATGCTTGAAATTCTTGGTGTCGATAATGTTGAGCTGATGCTCAGTCTTGCCGCCGCTTTCGACGTAGTAGTATTTGTTCACCGGGTTGAAAATGGCGCCATCGACTCCATCAGGCAGCTTGATCGTATCCGTGATCTGGTAATTTTCTCCGCTCACCAAGGCCACTCGGCCGAAATCGTCGCCATCGGTAACGATCAACTTGTTGGAGTCGGGAAGATAAACGATAGCGTGTGGCTGGCCAAAGCCCGTGATGCTGTGAATGGGTTTGCCGCTTCGCAGATCGAAAACTTCGACCGTCTTGTGATCTTCGGCGGCAAGGAACAGACGGTTGCCTTTCAAGTCCGCCGCGAGATGGTCGAAGTCGCCGGAAAAACCCGGCAGCGGGGTCGTCTCAATGAGCTTGAGCGGCGCCTTCTCCTGTGCCGGCGCTCTTTGCACCACGACCAACAAACCGAACAGAAGTATTCCAGTGATTTTCTTCATTAACTCCTCCAAGCCTCGAGCGGCTAGGGCGCCCAGAATTTTGCGAAAAATGCGTTACCAAATCACCTTGAGCGCGAATTGAATTTCCCTCGGCTCAGTCGTTAACGACGTCAATAAACCCGCACTGTCGCTAAGAGCACCCGTCGAATCGAAAATATCCGTACTGTCGGGAACCGCTGGCGTGCCGAAGTTCGTGCGATTGAGGATGTTGAAGAATTCGGCGCGGAACTGCACATTGAAGCTCTCCGAAATTCGCCGGATGGGATTGTTCTTGAAGATCGAGAAATCAAGGTTGACGAGGCCGGGCCCAGGGATGATGTTGCGTCCGGCATTGCCCCTGATGTTAAAACATTGCGGCGGAGTGCCAAAGGCATTGCCGGTGACATTATCACCGAAAACCGGGTCGGAGGTGCACATTGGTGCCGAAGCGGTTGGCGTGAAGAAGGAAGCCGGCGCGGTCGGGATGGCAAAGCACTCCGTCTTGACATAGTGATTCGGGTTACCAGGATTTACCAGCGACTTGCAACCCGGGCCGGTCAGCCGATCGGGGAAGTCCCATGGGTCGGTGCTGTTTAGACCCAAGGGGTCGCCGTCGGTCCCAAAAGTCGGCGTGAAGGGCGGGCCGTCGCTGACCTTGAGAATGCCACCTAGTTCCCAACCGTTCGCGGCCCAGCCCAACACGGCTGGCGCGGACTTGAGCGTCGGCAGCTGCCAAGTTCCGTTGACGACGAAGACTCGCCCGATATTGTAATCGGATAATCCGCGGGTGGCCTTCAAATCGAACCACTGCAGGCTGCCAATGGCATTGCCTGATAGCGTATCGCCCGCAATCACGCCGGAGTTCGAGTCGATACTCTTGCCCCAGGTATAAGATCCCTGGATTTGCAGCCCATGACTCATTCTTTTCTGAACGCCCACTTGCAGGGCGTTGTAGAAAGAGTCACCTCCCCAATCCAAGAACCGGATCGCGCCTACTGTATCGGTGTTGGGGTTGATGTTCGTGCCGGGGGCAGGTGCCGGAAACCCCGTGTCCGCAATCGTAGACGTATCTACCGTCACAGGCCATAGATAGCCAAGGGAGGTCTTCGTGGGCATAACGAAATTGCCGTCATCACTTCGAAAACCCTGGTGCACGCCACGCGAACCCACATAGCCCACGAACGCCGTCAAGCTGGGAGCAAGC
>QHYS01000203.1 GCA_003223325.1 Acidobacteriota bacterium | reverse complement strand
TTCTGGATGGGTCATTCCGGAGAGGGCATGTCCGACCTCTACGACAAGATCAAATCGAACGTGGCGTTTCGCAAAGAAATGGCAGAAAAGGCGGGTTTGGGTTTCGAACTTCCGTCCAAAATCATCGTTATTGGACGGAATGGACGGAAACTCGAATCTGCGCGCGATTTGGAAATGACTGCAACTGCATGAAAGTAGCTGGGTAAGTGGTCGGGGCGAGAGGATTTGAACCTCCGACCCCCTGGTCCCGAACCAGGTGCGCTACCAGGCTGCGCTACGCCCCGACTGGAGTGTATTAGGACGCGGCTTTCTATGTTCCCGGACGAACAGTGTCCATGTCACCTTATCATGCTATCCACTTATTTCGAAGGGCCGACGCAACGGCAACTCAACGGCAACGGCCGATTGGCAAGGCACGCTTTGGGACAAGCCCGACTAGGCCGACCGGCCGGAGGGAGCAAAACCCGCCGACTGGCCGAATCGCAAACTGTGGGAGCCCGGCACCCATTACAAATACAACGACGTGAGCGTCAGCATGCTCGCCGCGATGGAGGTTTGGCGGCGGCCTCTGCCGGAGGTTTTTGCGCGAAGAGATCATAGAGTCCATCGGGGCGTCCTCCACATGGCGGTGGTACGGCTATGATGGATCGAAAATTAGATAGATCGCAAACAAAGGCTTTGTGGACCAGCACTCTTTGCCGGGGCACACTTCCATTACCGCTATCGTTTACGATGGCGTCTTCTTCGCGTTCCTGGCGGGGAGCGGAGAGCGGGCCTCGAGTTACTTTATGCAGGATCGCAGGCTATCGCCGCTCCCCCAGGGAGTCTCCGAAAGTGGATCGAAATGGCGCGCACGCCCGGGCCTGCCAACGACACTTACGGATACGCCAATTGGTTCCTCAATACGGGCAAGAAAACAATGCTGGCGCCCCGCTTCCGCGCTCTATTTCGTGGGTAATGGAAACAACATCATCTACATGGAATGGGAGAACGATATCGTCGCCGTAGTTCGCTGGATCAGCGGTAGCTCTGCCTCAACGACTTGGTCCGATCAGCCCATTGGGTCGGCAGCATACATCAAAGCGGCAGAACTCTCTTACTTGATCGCGATGGGATTCGCAGGCGATCCGACCGCTCGGGTAATGGGCAACGGCGGCGCGCAAAAGAAAAATTCGTACACGCCGTCTTGCGCGCAGTCGAGCGCAAGGTCTTTGACATAAAAAATTTCTCCCATGCTGATGCCGATCATGGGAATCACAATCCAATGCCAGGGCTGGCTGGCGACGGTTGATTCGTTGGGCCGGACTTCACAGCCCCAAGTGTCTGCACAAATCGCCGCGAGATCGTTGCGGCGAATCCACCCGGCAGTTTCAAACCGCAGCCCTGGAGCATCGCCGCCGGCGTATCCGCCCCATTCGCGGGAATCAAGACAGCGCTCCATTTGCCCGGTGCGGATAATCACAAAGTCGCCGCGCCGTATCTCGACGCGCTGAGCGGCGGCGCACTTCTCGAGCTCATCGGTTCCGATGCCATACCCGTCCTCGAGGGAAAGCACGCCTTTGAAACGCGCCACGTCCAGGAGCACTCCGCGACCCACCATCTTGTCTTTCGTCTTTTCGATACCGTTCTTGTGGGCCCCGCCGGAATCGACGAGGCGGGCGTCGTACCCATTCCACATTTTTTCGCCGAAGAAAATGTGCCCGAGCGCATCCCACTGCGTTCCACATTGCAACGGCATCGTCACCATATCATCCGCATAACGTAGGCCGACGGCCTCCTGGCGTCCGGCGATCGCATCAACACCGGAGGTGATCATTGTGTGTATGGGATTGAATCGATTGCCCCACAGGCCCGTTTGCGGGCCTTGATTATCGAAATTCAGCGCCAGTGAAAACACTCTTCCCTTACGGATTAGGCACGCCGCTTCCACGATGTCTTTCGACGAGACGTTGTTAAGGGTTCCGATTTCGTCCTCCGGACCCCAACGTCCCCAATTGCTCAGTTGCTCCGCCGCAGAGTTAATGTCTTCGAGAGTTACTTTGCCTTCGGCAGTCTTCGTCATCGGTTACCCCACGCTAGTTGCGTACATGTTCAATCTGCCGGACATGATAGATCCTTCGACTCACGATGTTGCTCAGGATGACGATCGCGGGTCGGATCGTCACTTTGGATTCAGAAGTTTTGACCATGAGAGCCCGTCCCCGTGATTGTATTCGCTTGGCCGCGCAATTCTCGCTTATAGTCTAAGACAAAGTATATAGCCGTCAATCTAGTTGTTTACCGATAGATTATTCAAGTCAGAGAGGATATTAGATTTTCATTCGAGTGGCCGGAAGGTTGGATTATTCGAATGAGCAATGGGAGCAATGGCAAGGTGGAAGCCTTTATTTTTGATGATAGAATCCGCGGCGCAGGAGCATCAAGGATGCGATACATGCTTACGGCTCTCACGGCCGCCCTTTTCGCATTGCTGCTTTCTTGTTTCCTCTCGTTTGCCCAGGGTCAAAAATCCAAGCAAACCACTGAACAGAAGATCAAAGAGCATGCCGAAGCATATCGTTTAATCGTAGATTTAGACGCCGTTTATGCTCACGGCAAGTGGTTTGAGATATCGGGGCTGAAAGAGAATCAACCCGCCGACAACGGTGTGGTGATCATCAAATGTTCGAAAGCCGAGAAGCTTTGCTATGACGTGGAAGCGACAGTTACTCACCTCGTAGGCGTGCCGGCCCTTATGCTATCCGAACTATACGTTCTCAAATGGGACACCACTGAACTTGTTGCGAGCGAAGATGTGTCAGCGATATGTTCTCGGCACACGTTAACGATCAATTTCCGAACCCGAGCGGTGACCATGGTGGATTCCCCTAAGGTTCCTTTACCGCCAAGCTGCACGGGGCTATTCGGCGACGGGATCAAGCGCGCCAATACTTACAGTCTGGTTGCAACCCAGTTTCCGGACATGGGTGATAAAGAGGGGCCGTGAGCCTGTCTCCGGAGCCCGATTTTTCGGAGGTAATCTCTGATATGCTCCGCGGTTGTTTCGAGTCAACTCGTGGACCACAAAATCGGGCCAGTTCTTCGGGCCGGATTGGCAAGTGACGAATGCGCCGCCGCGTCGCCGCGGAAATCGCGTTGCAGAGCGCCGGAGCCAACGGTGGCACTAGAATGCGGCGGCGCCCCAGCGAATGGAGGAGCCAGTGAATTGCCGGCTCATATGTGCCGTGATGATAACTACGCTCTCTACTGCCTGCTCAGCCGCGCCTTGCTTGGCGGGCCTGTTAGCCGTGCCCGCAGGCCTGCAAGCGCCTGCACAGAGCTCGCCAAACCCACAGAAGGAAGATTTCGAGCAACGTGCCCTGGCCGCCGACCGCGCCTTTATGGACGCCGTCGCCAAATCAGATACGGCGGCACTCGATAAATTTCTGGACGTGCGATTCACGTGGACAGATGCCAACGGCAAAACGCTGACGCGCCAGGAAGTACTGCAGCAAACGCCGAAGCCAGCGATCACTGATGCTGGCGCGCAGAGCACGGCGCACAATTACGGCAGCGTGGAGAGCATCCAGATCCACAGCGAAAAAGATCATGCGCTGCACGTGTGGGTGAACCGTTCGGCCGGATGGCGGCTGCTGCTCTATCAGGAAGTGCATCTGCTCGATGCGCCGCCGGCGCCGACACCGGGCACGCGCGCCGCCTGCGAGAATCCTTGCAAGGATATGCCCTTCGAGCCAAAGACCCAGAATGAGCGCGACGTTACCGCGGGTTTTATGGCTCTGCAAACCTACACAGTCGCGCGTGATGCGAAGAATTGGGGAATGTACGTCGCCGACGAATTCGAAGCGGCAAACTCGAATAGCGATCAGACACTCACCAAGCGCAGCCGCATGGAAGATCTCGCACGCAGCAAGATGGCCGGATACACGCCCATGCCGGTGGTCGATATGCGCGTACTTGATTTCGGTACGGCCGCCATTCTCGTCTCCAAGCATCAGCCCGAACACGGCAAACCCGTGCATATTACGCGGGTTTGGATCAAGCGTGCCGGCCATTGGATGGAAGCCGCGAGCTACCAGACGCGTATCGAGGATGCGCCAGCCAGGTAGCTGTCTAATTCTCGATTCCGCTTAGGAGCGGTCATGCAAAGAAAAGTAACTGCGCTCCCCAGATCAATTGCGGGCATAGCGCTGGGCGGAGCGATGTTGGTGCGCTTTCTCACGCCGCAAATCGGGGACGCGCAAACCAAGTCCGCGCAAAGTGAAAATTCATCTGCGTCACAGAGATCTGTCGCCGCGATGAGTCCTTACATCGACGTGCACACGCATCTGGATGAATCCGATGTCGGCGGCTCCATGCAGTCGGCGATAGACTCCATGCTGGCAGAAAATCTCGCCAAAATTGTATTTATGCCTTCGCCGTTCACGCTGGCCGATGCGAACCGGTTTGATGTCGAGCGCCTGTTGCCGGCAGCGAAAAAATATCCGGGCAAGATCGCCCTGCTCGGAGGCGGGGGCACGCTCAATCCCATGATCACTGAGGCGGCGCGAACAGGAGACGTGGGTCCCGACGTGCAGAAAAAATTCAGAGAACGCGCTGAAGCCGTTCTTGCGGCGGGCGCTGTGGGATTTGGCGAGATGGCTGCGGAGCATTTCCCCTCGTCCACGCCCTACGAGTACGCCCCGCCCGATCACCCGCTGTTTTTACTGCTGGCGGATATTGCCGCTGAGCGGGATGTGCCCGTTTCGATCCACATGGAGGCCGTGCCGAAGGATATGGACCTGCCGGCGCCGCTCAAATCTCCGCCCAATCCGCCACGGCTGCACGCCAATATCGCCGCGTTCGAGCGGCTGCTTTCTCACAATCCGCGCGCCAAAATCGTTTGGGCTCATCTCGCGTGGGACAACACCGGCTATCGCACGCCGGAGCTGATGCGGTGGCTGCTGCAAGCGCATCCGAATCTATTTATGGAGATCAAGCTGGATCCCGTGGATACGGGCCTGACTTCTCCACTGACAAATGGCGCCTCGGGCAAGATCAAGCCGGATTGGCTGAAGCTCTTTACGGATTTCCAGGATCGTTTCTTTATCGGCAGCGACCAGCATTACCCGCAGGGTTCGGGACCGCAACGCTGGCAGGCCGTCGTGCTACTATTCAACGAATTTCCCGCTGCTCTGCGGCAGAAAATCGGGACCGAAAACGCCATCCAGATTTATCACCTGAAGTAGCAGGAGTTGGAGATGCCAAGAACACTCGGGTTCGCGCCACTCATCGTTGCTCTCGCCATTTGCGGATCTGCGCGAGCGCAAAATCGTCAACCGTCTTACAAAGTAGACGCCGATTGGCCAAAGCAGTTGCCCAGCAATTGGATCATGGGCCAAGTCAGCGGGATCGCCGTCGATCACGAAGATCACATTTGGGTCCTGCAGCGTCCGGAGTCAAACGCAAAAGATGATCTTGCGGCGGCCCAATCCCCGCCTGTCTCTCAGTGCTGCTTTGCTGCGCCGCCGGTTTTGGAATTCGACAGCGCCGGCAACATGACGAAATCGTGGGGCGGCCCGGGTTCCGGCTATGACTGGCCGACTTCGGAACACAGCATCTTCGTCGACGCAGGCGGCAACGTCTGGATCACGGGAAATGGGCCCGCCGACCGGGAGGCGATCAAGTTTACGAGCGATGGCAAATTCATCATGCAGATCGGCCACCCCTCCAAGGCACCCGTGAACAGCTTGGATACGAGCATGCTCGGGCGCCCGGCCGGTATCGAGGTAGATGAAAAAGCTCATGAATTGTATATCGCCGATGGGTATGGAAATCGGCGAGTGATCGTTTTCGATTCCGAGACCGGAAAATTCAAGCGCATGTGGGGCGCGTACGGGAGCATGCCGAACGATACCGATCCGGGACCCTATGATCCCGGCGCCGCGATTGACAAGCAGTTCAGGACGCCTCTGCATTGCGTCCATCTCTCGAGTGACGGACTTGTCTATGTCTGCGACCGCGTGAACGACCGGATTCAGGTTTTTACAAAGGAAGGCTAACGTCATCTGGACGCTGCGCCGAAGCGATGGTTCTATCCGGGGCAGCACCGGACACGCCGGCCGGAATGCAGGACAGTTCCACCACGTACACGAGGTCGTCGCGGATTCAAAGGGAAACCTGTACGCCGGCGAAGTGGAAACCGGGAAGCGGGCTCAAAAATTTGTTCTGCTAAACCGATGAAATCACTTCCAGAGCCGTGGTCCCGAGCGGAGCGAGGGACCTGCTTTTGCTTGCCGATCGAAACACTTCAAAATCGAATCTGCCCTCTCGAAGTTCAAAAATGCTGATGTCGGCGTCGTTCCCCGGCTTCAGAGTTCCGATTTCCTCGCCAAAATCAATCCGCAGATTTGCGATGGCAGGATAACCGGCCGAACCGGCATCCACAACTGTGGTTACTCCCTTAGCCAGACAAAAATGGTCCGCATTTACGCAATCGGCCACTCCGTCGTAGCAATGCTGATGGATGTCGATCATTCCCGGAGTAACAATCTTGCCTTTAGCGGAGATGACCCGAAGAGCGCGGCTTTCAGGAATTTCCGCGGAGATCTCCAGGATTTTGCCGCTTAGCACGGCAATGTCCATCGGCGCGTGCAATTGTCGGCCGGGATCGATCAGCGTTCCGCCTTTGGTCACATTTTTCCTCGGGGCGTTGCGCGGCTTGTGGTGGGAAAGTAGCCGCGATGGCGTCGGCGCGAAGTTTTGTGGAGCCTAGTAGCCCGAAACTTGTCGGCGATTCAGCATGAATCCTTCCCCCAAAACGATGCGGACTATCTCAGGGAGCTCTGGGCGACGCTGGGCCGCGTTTGCGGTCTTCGCGAAACTACGAAGCAGCCCGCCCTTTCACGCTCTCGATAATCAGCCGCACTTCATGGCGCGGGTCGTTCACGACCTTCCAATCATCGTTGATGATCATCGTCGCGCGCTGGTCCGTGTTGTAGGCCGGCCACTTCGGCGTGAGAGACGTATTCGGGCTTCCTGTGCGCGCAAAGGCCGTCCATACGCCGCTCACTCTGTCCGCCAGCGGCTGCAGATCGGGACCGTTACCAACTTCGTCGGGCTGCTCTTGGGGATTGTCGAAGACAAAGGGAAGCTCAATCGTATGGGGGGAATGCCGCCTCCCTCCTTCCACCGGCGTTTCCCAGGTAAAGAGGTACATGTATGCCGGCGCCTTCGCCTGCGCGAATTTGCGTTCGGCCTGCTTGATCGCGTCGCCCGGAAACGCCGTGGCCATGAAGAAAAGCTTGCTCGGGTTGGCACCCGGCGCTTCTTTCTGGTACAGCTCGATGAGTTTGTCGGCCTGGTCGCCGTACCGCTGCGTCAATTGCGTTTTCAGGCCGGCTTCATCGAGCGAGTAGAGAGGCGCGAACTGAGGTGAATCGGGTGGCATGAAGAAAGTGCCCTCCGTATTCACCGAACCGATGATCACAGGCACGTCGGCGGATATTTCCGGCGCTGTGGGATCCCAGGGATCGCGCGGCAGATTGTGGCCATCCACCACTGGCGCCAAAACAAAGGGTCCGCCGCCGGCTGTGCCTTGGCCGCGATTGTCGATCACCGCCAGCAGTTTCTCCATGGGGAGCTTTTGCAGTTCATCCACCTGGTTCGCCTGAAGGTTCAACTTCGCAAGCAATCTCTCTGCGGTCTTATTCGCGTTTTCCCGGCTAACTCCCTTCAGCGCCGATCCGCTCTCTATAATCGCTTTGTGGATCAGCCCTTTCGTCGAAGGCATTCCCAGCAGCGTGCTGACCTTTGCGCCGCCGCCTGATTGGCCGAAAACGGTCACGTTGCTGGGATCGCCGCCGAAACGGGCGATGTTGTCATGCGTCCATTGCAGCGCCGCAACAATATCCAGCATCCCCGCGTTGCCAGAATCCCTATACTTCTCGCTGCCGACCCCCCCGAGGTACAGGTAGCCAAAAACGTTGAGTCGGTGATTCACGGACACCACGACCACGTCGCCCGAACGAGCCAGGTAGTTGCCGTCGAAAGAATGCGCGGAGCCCGCGCCTCCGGCGAAGCCGCCTCCGTGGAGCCAGAGCATCACGGGCCGCTTGCCAGTTACGCCGGGCGTGAACACGTTGAGCACCAGGCAATCTTCGCTTTCAAAGGTCGGTGCGCGGTGGCCCAGGATCAGCGGGTTCGGCGGACCGCCAAGCTGCGGCGCGGTCGGGCCGTTTTGGAAGGCGTCGCGTACGCCCGTCCATGGCTCCGGCTTGCGGGGGGCCATGAAACGGTTGCTGCCCGCCGTCGATGCGCCGTAGGGCACCCCTCGAAACGTGTGCACGCCCTGCTGGATCACGCCGCGAAGTTTCCCGGAAGCCGTTTCCACGACGGGCGTCTCGTATTTTGCAGTCGCGTCGGCACCCCAGGCGACGTTGGGAATCCAGCCGCCAAACAGAGTGCCGGCCAATGCCGCTCCGCCGCCAGCCAGCGATGACTTCAAGAGCGCGCGACGGCCGAGATGAGTATTCAGAATGTCGTCGAGAGTCATGGCTTTTCCCCCTTAAGAGTTCGACTCGGAATCTTCAGCCCTCATCTAAAGCGTCGCGAAAAACATACGGCGGTCATGGTATTAGTGTCAACAATCCGCGTGTCTGGCGTGTCTGGGTGTCTGGTGGTGTCTGGTCGTCTGCGGGAGAATCTATCGGCGTGTCATTCTGAGGCGAAGCGACAAAGAATCTCTCTTTTGGGTTTGGTCTTTTGACAGAGAGATTCTTCGCTTCACCACCCCAGCGCGCGCAAAAGCGGCAGCGCGCCGGGGACCCCGATTCGCTCAGAATGACATGCTGAATTTTCCACAAGATACTAGTGGCCGGTTGCTTCCAAGAATTTCTCCGCATCCATGGCGGCCATGCAGCCTGAGCCCGCGGCCGTGACTGCCTGCCGATAATGATGGTCTTGCACGTCACCGGCGGCAAAGACTCCCTGGATATTGGTCTTGCTGCCGTTGCGGGTGGAAACATATCCGTTCTCGTCCATATCCAGAATGGAGCGAAAGACTTTTGTATTGGGCTCGTGGCCGATGGCCACAAAAACGCCCTCCACCAGCAATTCGGATTTTTGCGCGGTCTCCGGATGGCGGAGCATCACGGCTTCGACGGAATTCTTGCCCACGTCAGAAATGTCCTCTATGACTGCTGGTGTTATGAATTGAATCTTCTCGTTCGCGCGGGCGCGGTCGAGCATAATCTTGGTGGCTCGGAATTCCCGCCGCCGATGGATCAGGTGAACACGGCTCGCGAAGCGCGTCAGAAAGAGCGCTTCTTCCATGGCCGTATCGCCTCCCCCCACGACCGCGATTTCCTTGTTGCGAAAGAAAAATCCATCGCAAGTGGCGCAGGTGGAAACGCCATGGCCAATGAGCTTGCGCTCCGACTCGAGGCCCAGCATCCGCGCGGAGGCGCCGGCAGCGACGATCACCGTTTTGGCGCGAAAGATTTCTTTCGCCACGGTAATCTGAAACGGCCGGTGGGCGAAGTCGACACCCGTAACAGCGCCAGCGCGGAACTCCGCTCCAAAGCGCTGCGCTTGCTTGCGCATATGTTCGATTAGCTCCGGGCCAAGGATGCCGTCGGGAAAACCAGGAAAATTCTCGACCATGGTCGTCAAGGTGAGCTGGCCGCCCGGTTCATAACCATCGATTACCAGCGGCTTGAGATTGGCGCGCGCTGCATAAATCGCAGCCGTCAATCCGGCGCACCCGCTCCCAATGATGACCACGTTATGCACAGAATTCCTCCTTGATGGATCGAGCGCCCGAAGAAGCAATCCCAGGCGTCCGCCGGAAAGCGTTGTAGTGTAACATCCCGACCGTGGAGCGCGAATGCCCGCGCCGCTTCGCTCGCGAACCTTTTGCATGAAAATATGACAGAGACGAATCGTGAAGATTTCTGCCGCTTTTATGACTTCGGATGCGTAACTCCGTCATGATATGTTGGCTTCGAGCTTGAGAGAGTCATTGGGAGGTGACTTTGACACGAGCGCCGGGAACGTATGCCACCTTTGAGACCTCGCAGGGAAACGTCGTCTGCCGGCTGTTTGAAAAGGAGGCGCCGCAGACGGTCGCGAATTTTGTCGGCCTGGCCGAGGGCACCAAGGAGTTTGCCGATCCGAAATCCAGCCAGAGAACCAAGCATCCCTTTTACGACGGCCTCACTTTTCATCGCGTCATTCCCGATTTTATGATTCAGGGGGGATGCCCTTTGGGCACCGGTACGGGCGGACCCGGTTATAAGTTCGCGGATGAGTTCCATCCTTCGTTACGCCACTCTGGGCCGGGAAGACTCTCGATGGCCAACGCCGGTCCGAACACGAATGGTAGCCAGTTTTTTATTACTGTGGCGGCGACGCCCTGGCTGGATAAGCGCCACACGATTTTCGGCGAAGTCGTGGAGGGCCAAGACGTCGCAGACAAAATTTCCAAGTTGCCGCGCGACTCTAATGACCGCCCCCGAACGCCCGTGATTCTGCAGCACGTGCGCATCGAACGCGTGTGAGGCGGCATTGGCCAGCTCACTCCATCTCTTCCGCGTAGTGAACGAGATCGTATTCATGCTGGTAGGCGCGTTGCTGGTTTTATTCGCCCTCACCGGCCGTTACCTGTTTAACCCCCGACGACCCGAGTGGATCGCCCTCTCGATCGTACTCATCCTCTGGGGATTGGGAACATGGCGCCGAGCCCGCTTCAGCAGAAGTGCAGCAGAACGGCTAGTCACGAAGATCGGAGGCGGCTCGCTTGCACTGGGGGGATTGGTTATGCTTTCTCTCGCGTGGGCGCCGTTTCGATGGGCGGGATGGCTTTTGCTGGCCACTGGCGGAATCTTCGTGCTTAGAGGGTTGGTCTCCGCTGCAATCATGGCTCGGTCCGCCTAAAATTTCGCACGTTCTCGTGAAAGGAGTCGACACAATGGATCCCGCAATAAAAAAGACGGCTCTGCGAATGATTACTTATGGGCTCTTTGTAGCCACTTCGCGCGACGACTCTGGCCCCGCCGCGGGTACGATCAACTGGATTTCGCAGAGTTCCTTCACGCCGCCACTCATTATGGTGGCCATCAAAGCCGACAGTGCGCTCCACCGCGCCGTTGCGGCCTCACGCAGGTTCATCGTTCACGTCGTTGGAAAAGATCAGAAGGACCTGGCGACGGCTTTTTTCCGCGGAGCGGAGCTCTCCGGAGACCGGCTGAATGGTTATCGCATCGAGAGCGGCGCAAACGGGATTCCGCTGCTTGTCGATCCGCCGGCCTGGTTCGAGTCCCGCGTCGTAAACGATGTGCATGGCGGCGACCACACGGTGTTCCTGGCCGAAGTGGTCGATGCCGGCGTTCGCAGGGATGCGGAGCCGCTGCCGTTGCGCGATACCGGATTCTTTTATGGCGGCTGATCGACCCTTCAAGCGATCAGCCCGCATACGAGCGAAACGCTTTGGCGCATTCCTGGCAGGGGCAGATCGTTCGCAAGTAGTCGTAACTATAAATGCCCGTGGTGTGCCCGTCAGAAAAGTCTATCTGCAAGGCGTAATTCCCCACGGCTTTGGCGGCGCGAGCAGTCGGCCGCGGCTTGAATAGTGGCAAAACGGCGCCCGGGCCGCTGGCCGCGTGCGCGGCCAAATCTTTTTTTTTGCGCCTCTCATCATCGCACATTGCGCAGGGACATTGCCCTCTAAGATAAGCGAAATCGTAATGGCTGCTGTGATGGTCAGCCCAGACGATATCCACGCCGGCGCCTGTGGAAACGCGTACCTTGATGTCGGTAGGTTTTTTTCGAGGATCCAGCGGAATCGGCATTGGTGATCTTCTAGCGTGTTGCTCAGCGTATGCAATGCTACAGCCGTCGTATCCAAAAGCCTAAGTCACATTCGCAACGATGTGCATCAGACGCCCATGCGCCAGCTCGATCCGCCGGTCGGCCATGCGTCCGATCTCTCCCGAGTGCGTGACCAGCAGTATGGTGTGCCCCGAGCGATGTAGTTCCCGCAGTATTTCCAGCACGATTTGCTCATTGGCCTCATCGAGATTTCCGGTCGGCTCGTCCGCCAAAATAAGCTTCGGATGATTGATCAGGGCCCGGGCCAGTGCAACTCGCTGTTGCTCGCCGCCCGAAAGCTGGCTGGGTAGATGATGCAGCCGGTCTCCTAAACCCACGCGCGCCAGAGAACCTGCCGCCTCGGCCTCGTCCGCGATACTGTGGAAGTATTGAGCGAGCATCACATTTTCGACAGCGGAAAGATAGGGCACCAGATAAAAATGCTGGAAGATAAATCCGATTTTCTCCGCCCGATAGCGCGTCAATTCGCGTTCGCCGAGCGTTCCGACGTTCAGCCCGTCAACGATGGCACGCCCGCTCGTCGGCCGGTCCAGGCCGCCAAGAATATTGATCAGAGTGGTCTTGCCTGAACCGGAGGGGCCCATAATGGCGATCCATTCCCCCGAACACACCTCGAAAGTGACGCGATCGAGCGCCCGCACTCCTCCGAACGTTTTCGAGATGTCTTCGACCTGAACCAATGCAGCCATCATTCACCCCGCAGAATGTCCGACGGCCGCACGCGCCCTAATAAGCGCAAGGGAAGCGCTCCGGCGAGCGATACAAGCACCATCAATGCCAGAGTGGCAGGCAAAACGACCAATCGAGGAGCTATAGATACGGAGAAAACGCGTTCGCCAATCCACTCGGAGAGAGCCATGCCCGCGATGAATCCAAAAATTCCGCCTGCAAAACCAATGGCGGTCGCTTCGGCCAGGAAAAATCGCATGATCTTGCGCACCGAACCACCGAGCGCTTTCATGAGTCCGACGTCGCGCCGCCGCTCCAGCGCGAGCCCCGCCATGGCCGCCAGAACGCCCAGCGATGTGAGCACGAGAATCAACAGAACCGTGCCGAAAAGCAGCCCGCGAATACGTTCGAGGAGGCGGCCTTCGGCTTCTGCTAACTGACGCAGCGGACGCACCTGCAAACCCGGCAGGGCGATCGACAGGCGGCGAATCACGTCTTCGATTTCAGGCGCAGAGCCGCGCGCCATGACTTGAATCAGACTAGCGCGCGCTTCCAGACCAGCCAGCGCCTGGGCCAAGGGCAGGCCAATAAACATTTGACTATCCTCGGAACTCCCCGCCGTGACGATGCCAGCGACGCGAAGCGTCGCTTCACGCCCTGCATAATGTATTTTGACGCTTTGCCCGGGAATCAGCCCGAGACGCGAGGCCGCTTGTTCTCCGATCATGCAATCGGAACGGTTATCGCGGGCGCTGACCCAATCCCCTTCCACTTTCCACCACGAATTCATGCGGGCTGCTTCGTCGAGCGAGGTCCCCGCCACGATTACGGCAGCGTGGTTCCCCACCGCCTCGGCTTGCGCTGGTAGATAAAGATAAGGCGTAGCAGCGACAACTTCCGGCAGGTGTAATTGCTCGATTTGGTTCATCTCTTCGGTATCCAGTGTGGCTGCGGCATCGCCGTTCTGGGCCGCTGAGATTACGACATTGGCGCCCAGCACTCGGAATTCCCGTGTGAGCTTGTCGGTAGCATCCAGGTCTAGATTCAGCAAGGCTGCGGAAACGGCCGCGCCGCTGGCCACAGCAAAGACGGCCAGCGCAAGCCGTCCGCGGCTCGCATACAGCAATCGCCAAAGAATACGCCAGAACATCTTGTCGGATTGCGCAGTAACGGCGCTCGCTTGGCGGACCTATTCGCCGCGTAAGGCGGGCGCTGGATCTAGCTGCATTACCCTTCTCAATGGAAGCAGGCTTCCCGCGGTTGCTACGGCTGCCGCGAGCCCCAGAATCACAGGAAGCAGGATCAATCTTGTGCTCGGTGAAACTCCAAAAACGTGCTGGCCCAGCGTGTATGCAAGACCCCGCCCACCCACGTAACCCAGTAGTCCCCCGACGATCGCCATGAACCACTGTTCTCCGAGAAAGAACGCGCCCACCAGCCTGCGGCGCGCTCCCAGGGCCTTCATCAGAGCGACTTCGGCAGTTCTTTCCAGAACCGTAGTCCCAGCGGTGGACGCAACGGCAAGCGCGGCCGCCAATAACGCCGCAAACGTGACCAGCCACATCAAAGCTTGCACCCGCGAGAGAATTTGGCCTTCGCCTTCGGCAACCTGTCGTATGGGCCGCACAGTGACTCCGGGCAACTGCTCCTGAATCTGCCGCGAGATCGACGAGATATAAGGCGAACAATACCAGCGGTCAAATTCGGCCGGGTTCATTGATTTGGGATCGCGCTGGGAAAAGGCATCTTCAGGCTTCGTCAACACGCTCACCAAAAGCTGCCGATATTGCCCCGCTTTCCCCGAAAGTCGCTGCGCGATCACGAGCGGTGCAATAATCGCATCGTCTTCCGGCCCGCCAGTCGAGATGATACCCGTGACAATGAGTTGCGAACGGGCGTCACCGGCACGGATTTCGAGCATCTGGCCGGTCTTAATGGCTCCGCGGTGGGCGAGATTCGAGCCCAGGACGGCTTCAGCTGAATCATCGGAAAACCAGCGTCCCTCGATTTGCCATCCCGGATTTGTGGAGGCCACGCCCGTGCTGAAAACGCCTCCGCCATTTGGAACCGGCACGTTATGCCGATACCACGTACCGATCAGCGTCGTACGCAACGCAGGATCGTTCGGGTTCGGGTAAGATTTCAAGTAATCACCATTCCCGACAGAAGTTATCACGATCGGTATATCGAGAAAGGGTGCAAAACCGATGACGTTATTGCGCCAGAAGATCGTTTTCAGCTCACCCAACTGCGCCTCGGACAAAAAGACACCGGAATCAACCGGCCGGTAATCTACGCCGCCGATCTCCAGCGGAAGTGTGTCTGCCTCCGGAGTGACCCGGAGGTTGGCACCCAAGGTGCGGAATTCGCGAGCCAGCCGGTCGCCTACATCTAGCGCGACCGTGAGCGTTGCCGTGGCGATGGCTGTGCCGAGCGCAAGGGCAACGGTGGTGAGCAGCTTGCGCCGCGGCTGCCGCGTGAAGGAGTCTGTGATAAGCCGGACGAACACGGTGCGTGGCCTACTGCGGAACTCGACGCGCGGCATCGGTGAAGGCGGAGACGTCAATCACCAGTCCGCTGCCATCGAGGTGCGAAGGAACGCTCACCGGATTACAGCCGCCCGTTTGGCCAATGCTCGGAACATAAATCGCCGAGGCGCAGTTACGGCAAATGACTTCTGATCCGCTCTGTCGGTAGCCGGCCCATCCGCAGATCATGCAAGCGTCCAGAGCCGTCGCCCAATTGCCGTCGGGCTTGTGTATAACGGTAAAGCGCAAGGAGGTATTGTTGGTTTCCACCTGAAAAAAGTGCAAGTTGCCGTCGCTTATTTCCGCCGTAGGAATGCGCACTGCGCCATTTTGCGCAGTGACGGTCTGAGCTTGCGGAGGCGCGGCCGAGACACGCGCATAGACGAAGTCGGCAGTCAGCGTAAGGATCACGATGACGAAGAGCACGGCCGCGGTAAACATCCAGCGGCTCTGCGTACGTCGCTCCCAGCGAATTCGGCGCCGGTCAGCGTCATTTGCGCCTTCAGGCGCGGCTGCGAGGTGCATCGAGCGCCACTCCCGAAGAATCAGCAGCGCCGCCGCACCCAGAATAACCACAAAGAAAAAATACTCGTTCCGGACAATTGGTCCCACTATCGCCATTTCGCGTTTGCCCGAAGGCAGCCACATGGCCTCGCTCATCTCGTGCAAGCCCGTCAGCGCCAATTGCACGGACACGATTACGAGAATTGCGCTGGTCACCGCAAAGAAGCGGCCCAAGGGGATCTTTAGGGTGCCTTCAAAGAAAAAGAAACCGATGGCAATGGCGAGCGCCAGCCCGAGTCCTGTACCGATCCAAACCGCTACACCTTCCGTCGAAAGCTCCACGGCTCGCAAGATCAGCGCCAGCTCTGCCCCCTCCCGCAAAACCATCAGGAAGACAAAAGCGCCAAGGCCTAGCCCAGCGGCCAAATCGGTCTTCTGCGCAAACAACTCGACCCGCTCCTCGATTTGTTTGCGCAAGTGGCGCGCCACGCGGTTCATCCAAACAATCATTGTGACAACGAAGACTGCGGCGAGGAGCATCAAAAGGCCTTCGAAGCCGTCTTCGCTGATCTGCCAACGTTCCAGGGCGATTGCTGACGCCAGACTCAAGGCAGCGGCTAAAGCTACGCCTGCCCAGACGAAGCGGGCCAGTCGGGAGCGGCCGGTGCGGTCCAGATAGACAAATACAATGCCCACGACCAGAGCGGCCTCAGCGCCCTCACGCAGAGCAATTAGGAAGGAGGAGATCAAAAGGCAAGTCCCAGTTGCAAATGAGTTGCAAGTGACAAAAACCAGTTTAGTGCCTCCAAATCACACAGTCAAGGCATTTTGCGGCTGTCCTTGCTCTTTCCCAGAAGTTACAATATGCGCTCATGTTTATGTCTGAAATCAGCTGACGAAACTCGCAAGTGGGACTCGCCGAATGAGCAGTGACGGAATCGACCCCCGCGCACCAGGGATTGTGGGAATCGGGATCGGCGTCTTGGCGGTAATTTCCGTAACTCTCGCATTTTCCTCGCTTTGGGCGCAGTCGCCGGGCACGGCGAACGGCCAAGGGAACTCGAACCTGCGTTCTCCCGACACGAATAGGGCACGGGAAGCCTATGACGAAGGCCAGCGTGCCGAGAGCGTGGGCGATTGGGAGACTGCCTTCCGGGCTTATCAAAAGGCCGCGGCGCTTTCCGCTGACGAAAGCGCTATTCAAGTTCGGGCGCAACTGGCGCGTTCGGCGCTGGCGCAGCAGCGCACCGAGCAAGCCGAAAAGCAGCTGCTCAGCGGCAATCTCGCGCTGGCGCGAGCGATGCTGCAATCAGCGCTCCAAGTTGACCCAAGCTACAACGTCGCACAGCAACGCTTGCAACAACTGGCACAAGTGGACACCTTCACGACTCTTCCAAGCGACAATTTGGCAAGCGCGCTCCCGGCAATCAAAGCAACTGCCGGTAAGCGCAACTTTGACTACAACGGAGCGACGCACGGGGCCTATGAGGAACTGGCGCGGCAATTCGGAGTCACGGCAGCATTCGATCCCGAACTGCAGGACCGGCAGATAAGATTTCGCGTGTCGAATGTCGATTTCGATACGGCTATACGGCTGCTCTCGGAAGAAACCAATACATTCTGGTTCGCCTTAGACGCCAAAACATTTTTCGTTGCCGCCGACACGGCCAACAAACGCCGCGATTACGATCCCGAAGTCAAAAAAACCATACTGTTGCCCACTGCCGAAACGAACGATGAAATGACCGAGGCCCTGCGCATGGTTCGCGATATTGTCGGTCTCCGTCGAACCGTGCTGGATCTGAAGACACACAGCATCACCGTGCGGGATACGCCTGCAAACGTGGCGCTGGCCGAAGCGATTCTCAAGGATGTACAGCAGCCGCCGGGGGAGTTTCTGCTGGAAGTTGATCTGCTCGAAGTTGACCGGCACGCCGCGCTGAACCTCGGCATCACGCCTCCTTCAAAAGCCAGCACGTTTTCCCTCCCCACAGGCGTGATACGCGAGTTGCAGCAGGCGCAGAGTTCGGGCACCCTTCTCCAAGCTATCCAGAACATATTTGGATCGCAAAATCCATTAGCTGCCTCCAGTGGCACGGCCGCGGCGATACCTCCGCTCATCGCTTTTGGAGGCGGCCACACGATTTTCCTGGCGACACTGCCGGGGGCGACGGCAAATTTCTCCCGTACGCTGAGCATGGTGCAAAGCGCGCAGCGCGTTCTGCTACGCGTTGAGGACGGGCGTCCCGCGACGTTCTTCGTCGGCGAGCATTTTCCCATCACGCTGGCGCTGCTTTCGGCAAGCCTCGTCGCACCGGTGTCGCAGCTTTCCTCTTCCGCACTTGCTGGCAACCTCACTGGCAATTTCCCCCGGACTGACTTCCCCGTGGGGCATTCACCGAATGCGATTGCGGTAGGCGATTTTAACGGAGACGGGAAGCTGGACTTGGCCGTAACCAACGAGGGTGATAACACCGTCTCTATCCTATTAGGCAATGGCAAAGGAACATTCCAACCGCAAACTACCGTGTCGACGGGCCTAGGACCGGACGCCATCGTTGCCGGCGATTTTAATGGCGATGGGAAACTCGACCTCGCGGTGGCGAACTTCACGGGCAACACCATATCGATTTTGTTGGGCAATGGTGATGGAACGTTCACGGCGGGTAGCACAATCGCAGGCGTCAGCAGCCCGGTAGCCGTCGTCACGGGCGATTTCAGAAACGCTGGGAAATTGGATCTGGCAGTATTGGACCAGGGGGATGGATTGGTTTCCGTTCTTCTCGGCAATGGGGACGGCACGTTCGCGAATAAACTCGATGCTTCCGTTGGCAGGAGTCCTTCAGCGCTTGTCACCGGCGACTTCAACGGCGACGGCAAAAAGGACCTGGCGGTAACGAATGCGGGCTCGAACAGCGTTTCCGTGTTGCTCGGCAATGCCGACGGCACATTTCTCAAGCGTGTAGACTTCGGCACGGGCGCAGGCCCATCGGCAATTGCAGCCGCGGATTATAACGGCGATGGCCGGCTGGATCTCGCTGTGACAAACAAGATCGACAATTCCTTGTCCATTTTTCTAGGCAATGGCGACGGCACATTCGGCGCTCCGAGCAACTTCACCACCGATGCTGGTCCAACGGCTTTGCTCTCTGGGAATTTCAGCACCAGCACATTTCCAGACCTAATTGTCATATGCGAATCGGCCAACACGGTCAGCATCTTTCTTGGGCTTGGCAATGCGTCCTTCGCTACACCGCTGAGCGTTCCTATCGGGAAGAGTCCAGTCGCGGCAGCAAAGGGAGATTTTGCGAGCACAGGGTTGCTCGATGTCGCGGTAGCGAATCAGTCAGCGAATACCGTTTCCGTTATCCTCAATAGTGTGAATAGCCAGCTCTCTTCGAGCGCGCCGCTGGCTTCTTATCCGGCTTCCGAATACGTGGATTTGGGATTGAAAGTCCACGCCACGCCGCGAGTGCATCCGCCAGACGAAGTATCGCTGAATATGCAATTTGACATCAGCGCATTGACTGGCCAGAACGTGAATGGCATTCCCATTTTGAGCAATCGCACGATCGAGCAAGTGGTGCGACTGCGGGCAAACGAAACCAGCATTCTCTCGGGCCTGATCGAATCGAGCGAAATTGGCAGCATTACCGGATGGCCGGGCCTGAATTTTCTTGCTCCGCTCACGAGCGACCGCAGCAAGCAGCAAACCGAAACCGAACTGGTGATCGCCATTACGCCACGCCAATTACGGCTGACGCCACGCGAAGGTCGCACATTCTATGCGGGTCGGGGAGTCGGCACGGCCGCCCCTCCGGAGCAGCCGGGCCCAGGTCAATTGCCGCCCCAGCCAGTGGGAGCTCCGGTTCCAGGGGCCCCACCTGGGGGAGTTGTGCCACCGGGCGCTGTGCCTCTGCCGGGAGCGCCCGGCGGGCCGCCGGCTACTGCTCCTGAGATTCTTCCTCCAAATCCCGCCGCTGCGCGACCGAACGCGCCTTTGCCCGCTGCGCCACCAACCGGGACGCAGCCGCCGAATCCACAACGCTAAGCCTGAGCTCACGCTTCGGCCTCCAGCACGACGACGGGCTGATAGGTGCGCGGGACGATAGCTTCGGCAATGGCGATGAGTTGTTCCTGCTGGTTGAAGACGCGCACGCGGGCGGGCTTCCATTTGCCGGAATCGAGCTGTGCAGGCGCGCCTTGCGCGATTTCTTGGCGGCCGGCCCGAACCTGCGAGAGTGCGACTTGAAAACGAGAACCGTGGCGCACACGGCGTTCGACGAAAGGTAGCACGGAGACGCGGGGCAATTCCGTGAGCAGATTGCTGAGGGGCACGATCCATTCCGCCGCGCGGCCAGACTGCGCTGCGCGCACGAAATCGTTCAGGCTGATGGCGTGATCGAGCGTGAATTCGCCGACGGCTGTGCGCACGATCTCGGCGAGATGGGCGGCGCATCGAAGCTGCTGGCCCATTTCGTGGGCAAGCGAACGAATGTAGGTGCCGGCGGCACACTCCACCGCGAAACGCGCCAGGGGTCCGTCAATACCGAGAAGGCGAAACTCGAAAACTTCAACGTCGACCGGTTTCAGCTCCACCGGCTTCTGCTTACGGGCCAGTTGGTGCGCCGGACGGCCGTGGACTTTTTTGGCGGAAAAAGGGGGTGGCGTCTGCTGGAATTTGCCCGTGAAGCCGACCACGAGCCGCTCGAGATCGTCTTTGTTCAGGTGCGGATTGGTGTCGGTTCCGGACGGAGTGCCGTCCGCGTCGTAGGTATCCGTGGCAAAGCCGAAGCGAAAGGCGCATTCATAACGCTTGCGGCGGCCAGCATAAAATTGCGCGAAGCGCGTGGCGCGGCCCAGCAGCAAAACCAAAACTCCGGTGGCCAGCGGATCGAGCGTTCCCAGGTGGCCGATCTGGCGAAAACCGAGCGTGCGGCGGACGGCTTCGACAACGTCGTGCGAAGTGCGGCCGCGGGGCTTGTCGATGACGAGGGCGCCATCGTAGGGAGCCGGACGTGGCTTCCGGGTCATGGGAGGCGGAACTCGACTATGGGTGCCCCCCACTGTTTTTTTGCAAGTGTTGATTCTAAAGGCGGTTTAAGCCTAATGGTTTCGCAACTGCACATTCTGCAACAGTTAAGCGCTAAATCTCTGAAAGAGGCTGCTAATGGGCGAAGAAGTAGCAGGGGATTCCCAACTGGCAAGGAAATTGGCCCGTGCATTCGGAGGCGACCAGGCGGGAGTGCGGGGAGACGAGCCTCGCGCCCACCTACCGTAAGCCGGCGAACTTCGAGCATGCTCTATTTTACTCACGAGTAAAGCGCCGATTCCAGAGAGACTCCTCGGTGGCACACGCGGAAAACTGGCGCGCTGGGCCCCGCATCGCTTCCGCTCCTCGAGGACGAATCCAGTGTTTCCGGCGTCCGGTGGACTCTCGCCGGAATCCGAAAACCGGACCTAGCTAAAGACCGCCTCCACAGGTAGGGAGAACCAGAGGCGGTGTCAGCCAGGGGATTTCGTGCGGCGGAGGAGTTCGCTGATGTGCTGGGCGTACTCCTCGGAGCGGTCAAGAACGAACATGAGTTCGGGGGCGCGGCGGAGCTGGAGCCGTTCACTGAGCTCGTGGCGGATGAAGCCGGCGGCAGAGGTGAGGGCTTTGATGGTGGACTTTTGTTCATCCTCGGGGCCCATGACGCTGACGTAAATTTTGGCTTGCTTCAAGTCCGGCGTCATGCGCACTTCGGTGATGGTGGCGAAGTTGGAGAGGCGCGGGTCTTTGAGTTCGCCGGCGAGCATGGCGCTGACTTCCTGGAGGATTTCTCCGGCGACGCGTTCGCGGCGATGTCCTGCGACGGTCATATACCACCCCAGCACGCGCGACTTTTTTTATCGCTCGAATTCCTCGCGCTTGAGAGGCGCGCGCCGGGGACCCCGGCTCTCTTTCCTGGAATAACTGCCGCTGTTAAATTCTCTCTGGTATCAAGCGCCATCGCAACTTGCAGAGAGATTTTTCGCTTTGCTCAGGATGAGAACGAACGGCATAGAGGCTTTTTAGACGTCACTGCTTACCCACATCATTCACAGGAACGCTCACAGCACTTCCAGGTTGTGGTCGACGAGGTCTCGTCCCAGCAAATTCTCGGCCTCCGCGAAAACGGCTTGAAGCGATTGCTCGAGGTGCGAGGCGTCATTCGAAAGACTAACGACGCCGACCTGAGCGCGCTGCCAAGTGTCCTGGTGATCGAGTTCGGCGACGGCCACGTTGAACCGCGCGCGAAGGCGGTCTTTCAGGCTGCGCAAGACCTGGCGTTTATCTTTAAGTGAATGCGCGTCAGGGATATATATTTCCAAGGTCAGCAAACCGACAGGCATGGCACTCAGCTCACTTATCGACAATGCCCCAGAGAGATCCTTCGCTCCAGTTCTTCGTTCAGGATGACGATCCTGTCGGATCGTCATGCGGTGGCTTCGGCGAGGATTTGCTTCTGCATGGAGAAGCACTCGAGCACATCGCCGACTTTGATGTCGTTAAAGTTCGAAACACCGATGCCGCATTCGAAACCCGAGCGAACTTCGTTGGCATCTTCCTTGAACCGGCGGAGCGAACTGACTCGCCCGGTATAAATCACAACGCCTTCGCGCACGACACGTACTTCGGCATCGCGCTTGACGATGCCATCGAGAACATAACAGCCGGCGATCATACCGACGCCCTTGATGCGGAAGGTGTCGCGCACTTCGGCGCGGCCGAGATGGGTTTCCTTGTAGACCGGTTCGAGCAGCCCGGTCATGGCCCTCTTAATTTCGTCGGTGACTTCGTAGATGATCGAATGCATGCGGATATCGACGTTTTCGCGCTGCGCCAAGTCGGCAGCTTTGCGATCAGGGCGTACGTTGAAGGCGAAAATAATGGCGCCCGAGGCGGAAGCGAGCAGAACGTCGGTCTCTGTGACGGCGCCCACGCTGGCGTGAATGATTTTCAGCTTCACCTGATCGGTGGAAAGCTTGGGGAGCAGTTCACTCAGGACTTCCACAGAACCCTGTACATCGGCCTTGATGACGATGGGCAGTTCCTTGGTTTCGCCGCTCTTCAACTGCTCATGTAATTGATCGAGCGTGATGCGCGTTCCAGCGCTGCGAGCGAGCGAGGCTTCACGCAACTTGGTTTGGCGGTAATCGACGATGTGACGAGCCTTGGCTTCGTCGGCCACCTGAAATTGATCGCCGGCCTCGGGCACGCCTTGCAAGCCCAGGACCTCGACCGGCGTGGAGGGATCGGCTTTTTTGACGGCGTGGCCGTGATCGTCGAAAAGCGCGCGCACTTTGCCGTATACAGCGCCGACGATGAAAACGTCGCCAGTATGTAGAGTGCCGTTCTGGACCAAAACGGTGGCGACAGGTCCGCGGCCGCGATCGACGCGCGATTCGAGAACCGTACCGCTGGCAGGCGCCTTCGGGTTGGCGCGGAGTTCGCGGAGATCGGCAACGAGCAGGATCATCTCGAGAAGCTTGTCGAGATTCTTCTTTTCGCGGGCGGAAACTTCGACGACCACGGTATCGCCGCCCCATTCTTCGGGCATTAGCCCGCGGTCGGCAAGCTGCCGTTTGACGCGCTCCGGCTGGGCTTCGGGTTTATCGATTTTGTTGATGGCGACAACGATGGGCACGCCAGCGGCGCGAGCGTGGTCGATGGCTTCCAGCGTCTGCGGCATGATGCCATCATCGGCTGCGACAACCAAGACGACAAGATCGGTGACCTTAGCGCCGCGAGCGCGCATGCGTGTGAAGGCTTCGTGGCCCGGCGTATCGACAAAGACAATGCGGCGGCCATCGACGGAAACAACGGACGCTCCAATGTGCTGGGTGATACCGCCGGCTTCGCCTGCGGCGACGTCGGTTTGGCGAATAGCGTCGAGCAAGCTGGTCTTGCCATGGTCAACGTGGCCCATCACAGTGACCACCGGCGGCCGAGGCTCGAGATTTTCCTTCTTCTCCTCTTTCGCGACCTCCTGAACGACTTCTTCTTCGAAGGAAACGACGTTCACGATTCCGCTGAAGGCCTCGGCCAGGCTCGTTGCCGTGGGCACGTCCAAGGCGTGATTGATCGAGGCAAAGACGCCACGGTCGAGCAGTTCTTTCAAGACATCTTTGGCGCGCACATCCAGCTTCTCCGCGAGTTCGCGGACGGTGATGCCCTCGGTGATGGTAACGTCGCGCGGAGGACGCGGTGGCTGGGCAACGGGCTCGACGCGCGTGGCGCGGCGCTCAGTTACGCCGGGGCGCGTGCGAACCGGATGCAGCTTGCGTTCACCCTCTTCGAAGCGCTTTTCTAGAGTGGGCCGGGCGCGAGCCGCGGGCTTGCGCTCGTAAATTGGTTTACCGGGTTCCGCCTTTGGCGGAGGCACCACAGGCATGGGCAACACAGGCGCTCCGGGGCGCATGGGCCTTTGTCCAGGGCGAACGGGAACACCACCAGGACGAACTGGCGCCATTCCGGGACGCGCGCCGGGATAACGCGCGGGAACGCGCGCACCTGCGCCAGCCGCGGGGCGAGCCGGCGCCGGGGCGCCGACAGGCGCTCCGGAACGCGCGGCGATACCAGGCGCTGAGCTGGGTGCAGCCGGTCGAGCGGCTGCTGGCACCGCAGGGCCTCCTGACGCTGCAGCTGGACGCATCGGCGGGCGCGCGACTCCGCTGGGTGGAGTGGCAGGCGCGGCAGGGCGTACCGTGGAAGGCGATGCGGGCCGCGGGGCTATGACCGTTGGCCCCGGCGCGGGCGATGGCTTCGGTGGCTGCGCGGCGGCGGGTGGTGCCGGCGCCGGAGGAGTCACGCTCGGACCGGCAGGCGCGGCGGCAGGGCGAACCGCCGTAGGCGCGGGAGCAGCTGGTTTCGCAACGGCAGGAGCGGGAGCTTTCACCGCAGTCGGAGACGGCGCCGCTGGTTTCGTAGCCGCAGGTGCCACTCCGGCGGGGGCAGCTGTGGCTACGGGTGCTTTGGTTGCGCCCGATGCGGCCGGAGCAGTGGCCGGCGCAACGGGCCTCTGGCGAGCGGCTTTGGCGGCTGCCTCTTTGGCAGCTTTTTCTGCTTCGGCCCTTGCCTCTGCGGCAGCCTCTTCCTCCGCGAGCTTTCGGAAATACGCTCGCACTTTTTCCGCTGCGGCCAGGTCAATAGAGCTAGAGTGAGTCTTCTTCTCCTTGACCCCAGCCTCGGGCAGATAATCGAGAATCGCCTTGGCCTTTACCTCTAGGTCACGGGCCAGCTCGTTAATGCGAATTTGATTTGCTTCCGTCATTCCTCAGTCGATTTTTCTTTCCGCTCTACGCTTTCGCCTTCCGACGCGCCGGTCTCTTCGGAGGCCAGATCGGCTTGATTAGGAGCCGCATTCGGCAACGCTTCCTGCTTGCCCTCGGTGTACTGCTCGGCCGCAGCCTCCAACTCCTCAGGCGCCGACTCTTCTGGTTCTGCTTCTTCGGAGACCACCTGCTCAGCCCCGCTCGGCCGTTCTTCCAGTTCGGCTGGCTGACCAGAGTCGGCGGCTTGCTGCTGTTCGATGGACTGAAAATGCGCGGCGACCGCGAGCTGAATTTTCTCCACCATTTTTTCGCCGATGCCCGAAATGGCAGTCAACTGCTCGGGCGTCATGTCGGCCAGCCTTTCGACAGACGTGACACCATGCGCTTCGATTTTCTCGATCGTCTTGGGACCATTTGCGCCTCAATCTCTTGGCGCTTCTCTTCCTCGCTCTTGATATCGACGTTCCAGCCGATCAGCTTGCTGGCGAGCCGGACGTTCTGACCTTTCTTGCCGATAGCCAGAGAGAGCTGCGTATCCTCGACGATGACTTCGAGGTGGTGGTTTTCCGGATCGACGATTTGGACGCGCGTGACCTTGGCCGGACTCAGGGATTTTTGGGCG
Organism: Acidobacteriota bacterium; assembly: GCA_003223325.1. Classification (GTDB taxonomy): domain Bacteria; phylum Acidobacteriota; class Terriglobia; order Acidiferrales; family UBA7541; genus Palsa-189. The sequence goes on along the minus strand of QHYS01000203.1, from coordinate 33,936 downwards.
AAGGCAATGATGTCTTCCGAATAAGGAATGATGTCGATTTTTTCGCCGCGCAATTCGCGGATGATGGACTGCACGCGCATGCCTTTCATGCCCACGCAGGCGCCCACTGGATCGACGTCTTTATCGCGGCTGAGTACGGCGATTTTGGTGCGCTCACCCGCTTCGCGCGCCGCGGCCCGAATTTGCACCGTGCCGTCGTAGATCTCCGGGACCTCCATTTCGAACAAGCGCTGTACCAATATGGGATCAGCGCGGGAGACGACGACTTGCGGGCCTTTTGCGGCTCGGTCCACGGCCTTAATGACCACACGCAGGCGGTCGCCGAGATTGTAGGTTTCCAGGCGCGATTGCTCGCGCTTCGGCAGCCGCGCTTCGGTGCGGCCCATGTCGACGATGACATCAGGGCCCTCGAAACGCTTGACGATGCAGTTCACGAGCTCGCCGGCACGTCCGTTATATTCGTTAAAGATCGTGTCGCGCTCGGCCTCGCGCACCTTCTGCATGATCACTTGCTTGGCGGTCTGCGCGGCGATACGGCCAAGAACGCCGGTGGGCTTCGGGATCAATAATTCGCCGCCGACTTCGAGCTGCGGATCGACCTTGCGCGCGTCGGAGAGAGTCATCTCGTTCTTGGGATCGGCGACCTCATCTACAACGGCGCGAACTGAATAGACGTCGATCTGGCCGGTTTCTGGATTGAACTTGGCGCGGAGGTTTTCCTCGGTCTTGTAGTACTTCCGCGCCGCAACCACCATGGCATCCTCAATGGCCGCCACGATGATCTCCGGCTCAATGTGCTTTTCCCGGCTGATCTGCTCAATCATTTGGTCTAGCAGATTCGCCATTCCGCTTTGCTCCTACCACTCCACGACGAGATTCGCCTTGCGAATGCCGGACAGCGGCAACTCGAGAATGCGTCCCTTGACGTCCAGCTTCACCAGCCCGTTGCTGTAGCCCGCAAGCCGTCCTTCGAAGAACGTGGAATTCTCGACCGGCTCAAGCGTTGAAATGCGGGCCAGCCTGCCGGTAAATCTCTCGAAATCGGGGGCCTTGGTCAGCTTACGGTCGAGACCCGGAGAGCTGATCTCCAGAATATAGCGCGGCCCAGGAACCAAGTCCTCGACGTCGAGGAGCACTCCTAGGTGCTCGCTTACGGCCTCACAATCCCGATGACTGACTCCTCCCGGCTTATCGATGTAAACCCGCAAAAATCGTTGTTTGCCGACCTTCCATTAGATATCGACTACTTCCACCCCGGCCGTGCGCGCGGCACGTTCGGCGGCATCGCGTATGCGCTCCAACTCCATGGGCTGCCGGCGGTCGCCTGCGCAGTTTCTGCAACAAAAAAGTGGGCTCGCGCCCACTCGGACATGCGACCGGCTTCGGACGAAGAATCAGTATAGTGGCCGGGAACTACAAAAGCAAGGCACCGGAAGAAAGGCAAGAAAGGCTGCGGCTTACTTTGAAGCTGCAACCTGAAGCCCGCGGGCCAGCCACAAGGAGCAGCGCAGCATCGGGAAGCCGGGCAAGCTGCGCTCAATTCTGCCCGCCGCGCCGTCGAACGGTTTACGGGTTTGTTTTCTTCGGCGTAGTTGAAGGCTGAGCCCCGGGCGCAGGCGCCTTTGGTTGTGCGGGTGCAGGTGCGGAACCGGAGGGTGCGGCGGTGCCGCTCGCCTTTGCAGGATGCGCCTGATCGTAAAGGCGAATGATTTCCTGAGTGATGTCAATCTGACTCGAGCCGTAGACTACCGGCGACCCCTGCGCGGAGGTATCGAATACGACCGTGTAGCCGTTTTCGCGGGCGTAACGGTCGAGAACGTCCAGCATTTTGCGCCCTATGTTGTCGATGACGTCGCTTTGTGCGGCATTCACAGCCTCATTCAGGTCGTCCTGCTTGCGTTGAAACTGCCGCGTCATGAGCTCGCCTTGCCGCTGCAACTTGGCCTGCTCATCGTCGCTGAGCGTGCCGTGGCTATTGGCGATGCGATTCTGCAAATCCTGAATCTGCTTCTGCATGTTCTGCAGGTCGTTCTGTTGCGTGGCGAACTGACTCTGAAGCTGCGCGGAGGCCTGCTTCCCTTCGACTGTGGTGACGATGGCCTGGCGCACGTTGAGAATGGCAATCTTGATCGGACCCGAAGGAGCGGTGGCGCCGCCCGTCTGGGCCCAGGCGCCTGCGGCTGGCAGAAACAGTAAGGCCACCATTAACGTCCATAAATTTCTTGGCATTTGGTGAGCTTTCATACTTTCTCCTTCACGAAATTACAAATCGGGAATTATAGCGACCTAATTTTACAGGCGTCAACTTGGTTGCGGATGAGATGCCGCACAAAGTGCCTTTTGTTGCACGGGGACGAGCATCTTTTTTCAGTACGGCAGCGGAACCAACAAAAGCTGGTTGCCCACCGGATCGGCCACAACGGCCAAATTCGTCTGCGGATGAATATCCACCGCGAATTGGTTGGAAGATGGCAGCGAGAACGTTGCCCGAACGGTTCGGTCGAGGACATCAACGACGGTCACGGTTTGACTCAAATTATTCGCCGTCAGGAGCGTGCTGCTGGCGAAATTATACCCAACGGAACTGGGGCCAATGCCAACGCGGATGGGAGCTGTTGCCATTGTGCTGCCTGTAATGGGATCGAAGACAATGACCTGATTGCTCGCGCTGGAAGTGATAAAGAACTTGTCTGTTATGGGATCGAAAGCTACGCCTTGAGGAACAGTGTTGACACTAGCGGTCGAGTTAGTGGAGTTCGAGGTCAGGTTCAGGAGACTCGCGGTATTGCTCGAGCTATTCGCCACGACGGCGAGATGACGCAGGGGATCGATGGCCACGCCTGAGGGTTCTTGCTGGACGCCGATCGTGGTAGGCGTTTGGGCCGTGGTCGAAACCGGGAAGACATCGACTACGCTGGCACCGTTCGCGGTGACTACGGCTTTGCCGGTGCCGGGATCAACAGCAGCGCCGGTGGGGATAGGATCGGTGGTGATGGTTTGCGCCACGCCATCATTGACGATATCCACGATGGAGGCGTTGTTGCTGGCTGCATTGGCCGCGACGGCCAAACCCGCTTGCGGATACACCGCGACACCTTGCGGACTCGTTCCGACAGCAAGCTCGGGTTTCGCGCCGAAGCCGGTGCCGTTCGCCAGATCGATCATGGCAACATTGTTGCATGGCTGACTTGCCGTACCAGGCTCGGTCACAAGAGCGACATTGTGCGCGACACCAGCAACCACTACGATATCGACGGCGACACCCTGGGGCGCCGGGTTGGAGCAGCTGGCGACCAGGTTCACGGCCTGAATGACTTGCAGGCGTGCGGCGTTGGAGAACGTTGATGCGGACGTGTCCTGGACGTCGAGGGCATACTGGCGCGGTCCCTTGGATGCGAGGGTCGTGCCGGAGATAGTCGCCTTCATAACCCGGCAGATGTTTGGAGGGGTGCCGCAGCCAGCGGGCGATAATCCAGATGACGTTATCAGCGCGTTGTCTCCATCGAGGCGCGGAACGGAAGTGGTCGTGAATACTCCTACCAGCGTGACATTCTGATCGGGCGCCGTGGCGCCAGAGCTCAAACTCGAGCTGATCGTCGCGTGATAGGAACCCTCCTTGGAGCTTACCGGCGTCACGCCGCTCTGGGCAATCTGCGGCGCGGCGCGCAACGAGCCACCAAGCGAAAACAGATTCACGGAACCAGGACTTCCTGAATTTACGATCACGGCTGTATTCGTGGCGGGATCGATCGCAACGTCGACGGGAGAAGCCCCGGCAGTGAACGGCGGCGAGAGCACAGTGGGAGTGACGGGATCGACGATAAAAGCCTGCCCGCCACTATTGATGACCACGCCGATGTTCGTCAGCGGATTCAAGGCCGTAGCCACATTATTTGTGGTTGGAAAGGGAGGGACAAGGTTCGTTGTGTTTATCGATACGGAGCTCTGGTCGAGAATGTTGAACACAAAGACCGGAACTGTGTTCGTTGGATTGGCGAAAAGGGCTTTTTGCGATTCGTCGTTGATGCTCACGCCGCGAAGATTCGAATCTGTTGCGATGGTGGCAACGGGTTGCGCGTAGGCTACGGTGCTACTTCCGGTCGTGGAGGCACAGGAAGAGGACGATGAGGACGATAGCGAATAGGTGAACGACATACTAGACACGCTTCTCACCGAGAAGATGCCATCGAAGGTGGAAGGGGTTAGTCCGCTGATGAGAACGGGCTGGCCGGCGAATAAACCGACTGTGCCGGTCGTATTGACCGTCACGATTCCTGAGCTGCAACTGAGAGTGCTGATCGAATTCACCGTCCGGCGTCCCAAGTCGACGATGGAGAGCGATCCTGCGCCTCCGGGTGTGGCCAACGCCCAGTTCAGCCTGGACGATACGGCGATGTGTGAATTGGGCCCATTATTGATGTTCACCACGTTGATCAGCGCCGGAGGTGATTGAGTCAGGTCAAGGATAGCTGCCGCATTGGATCCTCCCCCGCCAGAACTGAAGGCGACGAGGGCGCGCCCGGTAACAGGATTGATTCCGACGGCCCGCGGAGCCAGGGAAGCCGGGTTGCCGGTCGAGGGGTCCGCGGAGGGAAAACTCATTAAAGGAGCGGCCAGTTTTGGCACTGCAGGATCGTTGATATCTATGACGGCGAGCGTCGCATTCGTGTTATTGGCGACGAGCGCCAGGTTTCGAATGTTATCGACGGCTACAGAAACAGGCCCGGTTGCCGTGCAAGGTCCAGGGCTGCCATCGGTACAAAGGGAATTGACGGCCATTTGCGCGGCCAAGTCTATCAGCGTGATGTTGTTCGAACCCTGGTTGGTGACAACGGCGATGCCTGTGGCAGTATCGATCGCGACAGAGGTTGGGCTCGTACCCACAGTGATTGGCGAGCCGAGCTGCACGGGAGCAGAAGCAGGCTGCACGGCGAGATTGACAGCGGCCATGAGGGAAGTATTGACTTTGTTTTTGACGTTGATCGCATAGAGTCCAGGTCCTGTGCCGGTTCCAGGGGTCACGTCGGAAACTGGAACGGCAAGCACTAATTGTCTATCCGAGTTGAATTGGAGGGTGCCGTTACTATTTCCGTTAAACTGTGCGTTAACAACCGGGCTATTGCCGGTGCCGAAGTAGCCGCCGTCGAGGGTCACGTTAAACGACGTCGTTCCGCTGCTCGGTTGCTGAATGCTGTCGGGTGTGGCAGCCACGACAGCCGGACGCACCGGCGAGAGGACAAGCTGGCAAGGCGAAGAGCACGCTTGTTGCGTGCCGCCCTGGCGCTCCACTGTAACGGTGAGCGTGACGGTCGAACCAGATGTCGGCAGAGTGGACAGGACCGAATCCGGAACGTTGACAAGGAGCGTAGTGGAGGAGACCGCAAAGAACGAGCCACTCGGGAGGGGGCTGCCATTCACGAGCACGCTCGTTGTGCAGATAAAGTTAGTGCCCGTGAGATACACCTGCTGAAGCGTGGCGCCTATCGCCGCGGTGGGCGGGCTGAGCGAGCTGAGCGTAGGATCCGCGGCGGTCACAATCGTGAGAGTGGCGCTGGCACTCTCAATCGGGTCTGCAACGGAGGTTGCGGTGACAGTGGCCGTCCCGGTAGTAGCCGGAGCGGTGTACACGCCGGAATTGGGATCGATGGCGCCGATGCCGCTAGTGAGGCTCCAGGTAACTTGTTGGTTAGAGGTACCCGAAACGGTAACATTAGAAACACCTGAAACCGTAACCAAGGAAGCAAAATCGAGCGTCTCATTTGTCCCGATGGTACAGGTCGGCTGCGAGATCGAAACGCGGATGCCGGAATCGAGCGTGATTATCGCGCTCGCGATAGCACTGGTGCTTTGGACCTGGGCGGTGACAGTGATGTTCGGGGTTGCCGTCGCCGTTCCGCCCGAACCACTAGCGGGGGGGCCGGGAGGGTTGCCGATTTGCACGCCGAAATTGCCGTCCTGAAGCGTCGCCGCCGCAACGATGATGAATGAGCCGTTCCAGCCTGCCACAGAATTTCCCGTGATGGTGATGGTGTTACCGGGGGTGAAGTTTGTGAAATTAGACCCGCTCTTCAGTTCAATGACCGCGCCCGTGGAGCCGGAGTTAGGAATGGAGGCGTTGGCCATGGCGAAGACGATGGGGACAGCTGCTCCCGATGCAGAGACTGGCCGCACAACAGGCGCGGTATAAAGCCCAGTGGCGCTGATTGTGCCTACGGTGGCGTTTCCGTTAGGGATGCCATTCACGCTCCAAGTCAGGGCATTGCTCGATCCCGCAACACTGGGAATGAACTGCACACTGGTACCGAGCAGGACAATTGCCGAGGGCGGCGTGATCGCTATGGTGACGGCGGAAGAATTGTTGCTTCCGCATCCTGCTACCGACAGGCTGAGGACGAGCGCGACGCAAAGCCATCCCAACCGCGCCTTCATGCTCTTGTCTCCAATTTCTATGCCCTTTCTTTGCCGGCTCGAAGCGCGCTGATAGCTCATTCAGAATGTCCGGCTGACCGTAAAGCGGAAGGTTGATTTTGGCTCGAAGAAGTTGATCCGCTGCGTATTCACCTGGTAATTCCGCAGCTGCGGCAGAATCTGGGAATCCCAGAGGCAGCTTGACGATTGCCGCGTGAGCGGACAACTGGGATCCACCGACAGTCTCAAATTCTGATAGTTGACCGATTGGAAGTCGGTTATCGGCGCGGCAATCTGCTGCTCGAAGCGATCAGCGTTATAAGCCCAGTAGAGGCGGAAGGGCGCATTGATGATGGGCAACTGCACTACGAACTCGAGTCCGGCGGAAGCCCGAGGTCTGAAATCGGTTCCCGGCTGAATCAACAACGAGTTGTTGGTGAAATTGGGAAAGAGCGAAGTAATGCTGGCGAGACCGCTCCCATTGAGCTGCAGTTGATCTTTTCGCAATATGCCAACGGCACCGGCGTCGAGGAAAGCCGCGGCGGTTACTGGGCCAACGATAGGAATGCGATATTCCGCGTTAAAGACTCCTGAGGTGTCGCCTCCCGGGAAAGACGGCTCGAAGGTGAGCACAGGTATGGGGGGGGTGGCGCGCCTTGTGGCGTTGCCCGCAATGTCCAGGTGGGTCGGGTCGAGATAGGTAAACGAGGTGGTGGTGGCCAAGGGAATAAAGGCAATCGGTGTGACCGTGCGAATATCAAACCCCCGCAAGTCTTGCTCGCCACCCAGGAAAAGCCGCTCGAAAGGCGGGACGACACGATTGCCGTAACCCGTGGAGAAAGCGCCGACGAAATGGAAGGCCAACACGTTGCGCTTGTGGTTGATGGGATGGAAATACTTAGCCTCCAAAACGTTCGTCATGGCTTTCACGTTGCCACCGAGCCCTTCGACTTTGAAGGAATAAAACAGCGACCTCCCACTGGTCGGGTTCATGGGATTATTTACAGTGTTGTAGGTCAAGGTCGGATTGAGATAGCTCGAAACAATGCCTGTAAGCGCTGAAGGGCCGGCGAGGGACTGGAAATTCAAGATTTCAAAAAGATCCGTCGAGGCCGTGCTGTACGCGGTGATATCCGTTCGCGAGTAGCCGTAGCTTAATCCAAGCCTGGCAAAAGAAAACTTTCGCAAAGGATAACTGGCGAAGATGGTGCCGCCGACGGTGTTCTGCGTGTAATCCTGTTCGATGTTTGGGTTGATTTGAATTTTCTGTCCGAAGAGGATGGATTCCTGCTGCGACTGATTGAAATTGAAGCTCGTGTAGGAAACGGTAAAACCGGTAGCAATCGGCCGGTCGAACAGATAGGGCTCGGTAAAGCCAAAAAGGGCGCTTTTCTCGATGTTGCCGACCTGTCCGGATAGCGTTAGCGTTTCTCCCAAACCGAGGAAGTTATTAGTCTGATAGCTGAGGCCAATGAAGCTGCCGGCAAGCCCACTTACGCCGCCAGTCAAGCTGATGGACTGTTTGCCCTTCTCTTTGAGCTTCAGCAAAATATCGACGGTGCCTTGCTTGGTGTTGCGTTTAATCTCAGCATTTTCGGGTTTGACTTTGTCAAAGTAGTCCAACTGATTGAGACGGAGAAGGCTCAGCTCCCAGGCATGGTTATTGAAGATGTCTCCTTCGCTGAGCATGAGTTCGCGGCGAATGACCTTGTCGCGGGTGGTGGTATTTCCCGAGAAATCGATGCGGCGGACAAAGTATTGCTTCTGTTCGTCGAAATCGAGCGTGAGGTCGATGATTTTGGTGTCGTCGTGGACATCGGGGAGCGGGACGGCAGTGAAGTCGATATAGCCGTAGACTCCGTACAGCTTGGTGTAGTTTTCGATGGCCTTGCGAATCTTACTGATGTCGAAGAGATCCCCCTGGTGCAGCGGAAACACCGATTCCAGATATTCGCGTTTCAGGGAAAGGCCCTTCTCCGGATCGGCGCTGCGGACCACCAGCCGTCCCATGTGATATTCCTCGCCTTCTTCGATGGGGATGGTGATGTTTGTGGCTTTGCCGTGCTGGTGACCGATGATGGGAAGGGGTCCCAAGCCCTCCCGATTTACATCGACAGTCGTCAGGACGGGATCCTTGACCACCACTTTGAAGTACCCGGCGCTCTGATAGAGATTGCGGATACCGGCTTCCAGATCCTCGTTTAGCTTCTGGCGGTCGAAGGTCTTATGCATCACGGGCACATCGAATAGCCACATGGGAACAGCGGTCGGGCGGGAATTGTGCATGGACCTTATGATCTTGCGATTCGAGAAGGCGCGGTTGCCCTGGAAAGTGATGGTTCCGACCTTGACCTTGGGACCCTCGTCAATGGTGAAAACCAGCTTGACCGCGTTCGTGGAGGGGATTTTTTCGTAGGTCGGCTTGACCACCGCGAACTGATGACCATGCTCCGACTCGAGGTCCTTGATCACCACTTCGGCTTTCTTGATTTTCGTCGGGTCAAATTGACCTTCCACAGAAAGGCCCACCTTGCGATCTTTGAAGCGATCGAGGATGTCTGATTCCGTTATGGACTTAATGCCGTGGTACTCGATGCGGCGGATGATGGGGCGCTCGACGAGGTAAAAAATCACAATTTTGGAATTTGGGTTATTGGCGTTATCTTGAACTTCCAGGCGAACATCCTCGAAGTACTGAGTATTCCAAAGCGCCTGGAAATCGCGCCGGAGGGCGTCCTCGTTGTAAGGATCGCCTGACCGGCTGAAGATACGCGCCTGCAGAGTCTCCGTGCGGATACGGCGATTTCCCTGGAACTCGATGCGCAGGATAGTGGGCGTATTCTGCTGAGGAGTGGGAGCGGGCGGACTCACCTGCGGCTCAGGCGTGGGCGGAGTCACTGGCGCGCCAGGAGTGATCTGAGCCCGCAAAGGCAGCCCGAGCGTGAACAAACAGAGGACGAGCGAGAGCAACGTCGTAATGTTAACGCCAGGAAGCAGGCAGGAATTTTTATGTGCGGCCGTGGCAAATGTCAAGGCCGCTCCCCCCAAGACAAATTGTTTACCGTCCCGCCGGCCCCCAGGGACGGCTTGCGGGCGTAGGATTCGCTAGTGGGTAACCGGGGTTGCTTCGACGACCGGCCGGAAGCCCAGCCCGTCTCCAGAGACATGGACTTCCAACGTCGCCGGACGCTGCAGACCTCCCTGGATCAATGCTTCCGACAGCGGGTCCTCCACGTACCTTTGCAATGCCCGTCGCAACGGCCGCGCCCCGTAGCTGCGATCGCCGCAGGTCTTATCGAGAATCCACTGACGCGCTTCCGGAGTCAAGACAATTTGCACCTGTCGATGGATGAGGGTGTCGTTGATCTGGCCAACCAGAAGGTCAATGATGCGCAAGAGATCGTCATCGGTGAGCGGGTTGAAGAGAATGATCTCATCCAGACGATTCAAGAATTCAGGATTGAAAACCCGCTTGACCTCGCCCATAACCATTTCGTCCATCGATTTGCCGGCGCCCTCTTCTCCCATAGATTGGAATCCCAGCGCGGAGCGCTTCTGCAAGTGGCGCGCGCCAAGATTGGAGGTCATGATCAAAATGGTGTTGCGGAAGTCCACGGTATTGCCCAAACCATCCGTCAGCTGGCCGTCTTCAAATACCTGCAGCAAGATGTTATAGACGTCGGGATGAGCCTTTTCGATTTCGTCGAGCAGGATGACCGAATAGGGCGTGCGGCGCACGCGTTCGGTGAGCTGGCCCCCTTCTTCGTAGCCCACATAGCCGGGAGGGGCGCCGATCAGCTTCGAGACGGAATGCTTTTCCATGTATTCGGACATGTCGAAACGAACTAGGGACTTCTCGCTGCCGAAGAGGAATTCGGCCAAACGGCGAGCCACTTCGGTCTTGCCCACACCGGTCGGTCCGAGGAACAGAAAACATCCGACTGGGCGGCCCGGCGCCTTAAGGCCGGCGCGGCTGCGCCGAATGGCGCGGGCCAGAGCGGTGATGGCCTTCTCCTGGCTGATAACGCGCTTGTGCAGCTCTTGCTCGATGCGCAGCAATTTCTGCTGCTCGTCTTCTTTGATTGAGGTGACCGCGACGCCGGTCCAGCGCGACACGACTTCCTCGATGTCTTCGCGCGCGACGATGCCGGTGGTGGAATCATCCAGCTTCAAGCGCTCTCGCAATTGGCGCAAATTATCTTTTTCTTTGCGTTCCTCTTCGGAATAGAAACGCGCTTTTTCAAACTCATGATTGGCGATGGCCGTTTCCATGCGGTGGGTGATGAATTTCACCCGCTTTTGCATTTCGGCTACTTCGTCGGGAAGCGTGGCTTGGCGCAGCTTGACACGCGCGCCGGCTTCATCGATGAGGTCGATGGCCTTGTCCGGAAGGAAACGATCGGGGATGTAGCGGCTGGAAAGATAGACGGCGTACTGAATCGCTTCGTCGGTATAGCTGATGGCGTGAAATTTTTCGTAACGCTCTCGGACACCCTGCAAAACGCGAATGGCTTCCTCTTCCGTGGGGCTATTCACCTTCACGGCCTGGAAGCGGCGCTCCAGGGAACGATCTTTCTCCACCGATTTGCGGTATTCGCTAGGGGTGGTGGCGCCAATACATTGAATTTCCCCACGACTCAAAGCAGGCTTCAGAATGTTTGCCGCATCGAGCGAGCCTTCGGCCGAACCGGCCCCGACCAGCGTATGCAGCTCGTCGATAAAAACGATGGCGTTCTGGCTTTCCATCAATTCCTTCATGATGGTCTTGAGGCGCTCTTCAAATTGGCCACGGTACTTCGTTCCGGCGACGATCAAGGATAGGTCGAGCGAAAGAATGCGCTTGTCGGCGAGAAAAGGAGGCACATCGCCATCGGCAATGCACTGAGCGAGTCCTTCTACAATCGCGGTCTTGCCCACACCCGGCTCGCCGATCAGCACTGGATTATTCTTCGTACGGCGGCAGAGAATCTGGATGACGCGCTCGACTTCTTTTTCGCGCCCGACGAGCGGATCGAGCTGCCCCTCGAGAGCCGCCTGCGTCAGATCGCGGCTGAACTCGGCGAGGAGCGAAGTTTCCTTGGGGCGATTGACCTGAACTTTTTCTCCCGCACTGCGGGCAAGTTCTTCGCGGAGCGAGGATAAGCGCAGGCCGCGCTCGGCCAGTATCTCGGCGCCAAAACATTTTTCCTCGCGCAGGATCCCGAGCAAGAGATGTTCTGTGCCCACGTGCTTGTGGCCGAGCCGTTCCGCCTCCTCAGCGGCATAGTTGAGAATGCGCTTGCATTCCTGGCTCAAGGGCACTTCCACCGAGGTTGAGATGCGCTCGCGAATCGTAATGCGGGATTCGATTTCCTTGCGAATCGATTCGATGGAGCCATGCGTGCGGAGAAAACGATTGGCCAGGGCCTTGTCTTCACGCATGAGACCGAGCAGCAGGTGTTCGGTTTCGATGTACGGGCTTCCGTACTGGCTGGCCTCATACCGCGCAAAAAAGATCACGCGGCGGGCCTTTTCCGTATAGCGTTCAAACACGGCTCAGCTCTTTTCTCCCTCGGTTACCGGTAAAGGGGTCTGTGGGTAAGCCGCGTCAGGCCGGAGCAAGCCATGCTCCAACCGCAGAACGCGGCGACAGCGCTTGGCCAGAACAGGATTATGAGTCGCCAGGATGGAAGTCAGCAGGTGGTGCTGATGCAAGCGCTCGATCAAATCCATAATTGCGACGGCGTTGAGTTCGTCCAGATCGCCGGTGGGTTCATCGGCGAGCAACACAGCCGGTTTGGTCACGAGGGCCCGCGCCATGGCCACACGCTGCTGCTCCCCCCCCGACAGTTCTGCGGCTCTCTGCCGCATCCGAGAAGCCAACCCGACTTCAGCCAGCAATTCCTCGGCTTTGCGAAGCGCTTCGCCATAGGCGGCGTCACGCATCAGCAAGGGCATCGCCACATTCTCGGCTGCCGTAAAATCCGGCAAGAGATGGTGCCGTTGCCAAACGAACCCGATTCGGCGGTTTCTGAATTCCGCGAGCGAATCGCTTCGCCGCGCCCCCAGCGCTTTCGCATTAAAGTATACTGTACCGCTCGTCGGAGTGTCCAGCGCAGCGAGCAGATGCAGCAGCGTACTTTTTCCGGAACCAGAGGGCCCAACGATGGCGACCATTTCGCCTTGGCTGAGCGAAAGATCGATGGCGTCTAGGACCGTGATCGCGCGTGCTCCGGTTCCATAGACTTTGCGCAAGGAGCGGGCTTCCAACCAGACGCCACCCGGAGTTTCCGAAGCGGCGCCCTCATCGCAGGCCAGCGTTTCTTCCACCTCGTTCACAGTTCCTCGCAAATGCGCAGCCTTACACTCTGTATGATGCCAAATTCCGGTTCCAGATTGCTGTCCAACCAAGTAAGCCAACATCTAGGTTCCTAACCCATGCAGTCTAAAATCTTTCCCCTTTTCTGCCAGAAACTGCCGCCGACAGGTTAGGGTCGTTATGAGTGCCGAATCCTCTCCTCACAAACCGTTGCATCTACGGTAATTGCGATACGCTGGAGTCCCTCGATGTGACGAGTCTGTTTCAAACACGACGCCTCGCATCCTTAAACCAGACACAGGAGCACGCGACGCGCCAAAGTCGAGAGCAAGCGCACCAGGTTTGACCGTATTTCGAGAGTGCAGGAATCCGTAGCGCAATCACTCATAGCGCAGCAACTCTACAGGCTGGATGCGTGACGCGGACCGAGCTGGTACGAGTGTGGAAGCAATGCTGATTCCCAGGGCGGCGGCGGCAATCCACAAAGCATCCGTTGGATTGGGTTGGAACGGCACGAAGGGTACAGAGTAGATCTGGGGATCCAATGGGATCAGCCTATAGGAACCCGCCGCCCAGGCCAGGGAATAACCGGCAATGAGACCTACGGCCGTTCCGAAGGCGCCGACGGCGATTCCAAGTAAAACAAAAATCCTGCGAATCTGCTGGCGCCGCGCGCCCATAGCCATCAAGACCGCGATGTCGCGGGCGCGGTCACTCACGGTCATCGCCAGGACAACGAGAATATTCAACCCTGCTACAAAAGTTATCAAACCAATGAACAAGGCCGTAACCAGTTTCTCTAGACGCAGGGCGCGAAAAAGAGCGCGATTTTCGTCCATCCACGTGGTGGCTACATAACCCGGTCCGGCCTCGCGGGCGAGTTGCACCCCCAGTTCTTCGGCGCGATCGACATCCGCGATGCGGAACTCGAGAACGCTGGCAACGTCGCCGACGCCGGCAAGGTTCTGCGCAGCCCGGAGCGTGACAAAACCCCAATTCGCGTCGTAATCGTAGAAGCCGGAATCAAAGATGCCGCTGATACGGAACCTTTGGGACCTAGGAATCATTCCGAACGGTGTCATATGACCGGCCGGGCTGGTCAGCGTGACATAGTCATTCGGCCTTAATTTCAAATCATCGGCAAGCATCTTTCCCACGACGACAGAATCGAAGCCGCTGGCGTCCGGAGCAAAATCTGCGGTTCCGGCAACTACTCTCTGCAGGGCTTCGTTGCGTTTGGGCTCCAGTACGGGATCAATACCCTTTATGACGACGCCATGGGCGCGTCCGCCCGAGGATAGGAGCACGGTGATGTAGATAGCCGGCGCTACTGCTTTCACGCTGGGAACGCCACCTAGACGGTGGGCGAGTTCTCCGTAGTCGCTGAGGGCTTCCGAGCCGGGGCGGGAAACACTGACGTGAGCAGTAACACCGAGCAAGCGATCCTGCAAAGTGATGCGAAATCCGGTGTTCATGGCCAAAGCGATCACGAGTGTAGCGACGCCTGAAGCGACGCCCACAACTGCAAGCAAGGTGACCAGGCGAAGCACCGCTGGTCTGTTTGGCGATCTCAGGTACCGCCTCGCCACAAGCCAGGCAAATCTCATTGGTTCGCGTCCGGCTGTGGCCGTAACAGCGGGAACAAAATGACTTCCCGGATGGAGTGCGAATCAGTGAAGAGCATGGTAAGCCGGTCGATGCCAATGCCCATTCCGGCTGCAGGCGGCATGCCGTGAGAAAGCGCGCGGATATAGTCGAGATCGACTTCGCGCGGCACTTCTTCTCCGCCGCGGGCGACTTGTTGGCGAAAGCGGCGTTCCTGCTCCTCGGGATCATTCAGCTCGGAGAAGGCATTGCCCAATTCCATGCCGGCCACGAACACCTCGAATCGTTCAACGAGAGAGCGGTCGTCGGGACGGCATTTTGCCAAAGGAGAGATATCGGTGGGGAAATCGTAGAGCAGGGTTGGCTGAATAAGTTTGTGCTCGGCCAGCGTTTCAAAAAGCAGACCAGTAATTTCACCGTCGGACATGGAGCTGACCTCGAGCAACGGCCCCCGAGACGCGGCTGATGATCGCACGGCCTCGTTCTGCAGCCATTGGTTATAACGCGTGGCAACGGCGCGGGGCCCGCCAAGGGCAGCCAAATGCGCGGTGTCTGGAGCTGGTCCCGCTTGTACAGGCCAGTGTTGCGTGATTGCTTCACGCATGGAAAGGCGCTGCCAGCAGCTGAAGTCGAGCCTAACGTCACCGAAGGTGATTTGCGCTGAGCCGCAGATTCTCTGCGCGAGAGAGGCGAAGAGTTCCTCAGTGAGGGTCATGAGGTCGCGGTAGTCGCTGTACGCTTGGTAGAACTCCAGCATGGTGAACTCGGGATTGTGTTCGCTGGAAACACCTTCATTGCGAAAATTACGATTGATCTCATAGACGCGGTCGAATCCTCCCACCAGCAAGCGCTTCAGATACAACTCCGGGGCGATGCGCAGGTAGAGATCGAGATCAAACGTGTTGTGGCGCGTGATGAACGGGCGCGCGGTGGCCCCGCCGGCGATAGTCTGCATCATCGGTGTTTCCACTTCGACGTAACCGCGCGCATCGAAGAACGCGCGCAATCCGCGCAGAATTTCGGCGCGCCGGAGAAATGTCTGTCGAACACGGGAGTTAACGATAAGGTCGAGGTAGCGTTGCCGGTGACGGAGTTCCACGTCCGCCAGACCATGCCATTTCTCTGGCAGGGGGAGCAGAGCTTTGGAAAGCAACTTCAGGGCGTCGACCCAGACCGTCAATTCATTCGTTTTGGTCCGAAACAAGTGGCCGGAAATGCCAACGATGTCGCCCAGATCCAGCAGCTGGAAGAGATGGAAGGCCCGCTCACCGACGGCATCGAACTTGACGTATATCTGTAGTCGGGCGCCATCTCCCCGTATATGCGCGAAGCCGGCTCTCCCGTGGAGTCGCAGGGTCAAAAGGCGACCGGCCGTGTGCACATTTACGCGCTGACTCTCTAGGGTTGCCGCATCGCTCTGGCCATGAGCAGCAACGATCTGAGCCGGCGTCGAGGTCTGCTCAAACTTATGAGGGTAGGGATCGTCGCCAAGCGCTTTAACTTCGGCGAGCTTTTTCTTGCGCTGGAGGTACTGGTCGAGCGGCTCGAAAGGCAAGGAGGCTTTCCGTTCGTGATTCTCCAGAAGTATACCGATGCGTTTCTGGGAGCGTCAAGAAAACGCTTGCGCAAAAGGCCTGTGATATCATCGCAGTCCCGCACGAGGTGCGGCTTGGACGATGCAATAGCCAATCGCGGGCTACGCCGCGCGGCCAGCGTGCAGGAAGACTGGGTCGCCTGGTTGCCGGAAGAGAAGGACCGCCTTTTTGACGCCACCCTAAACGAACTGGAGATTTCCTACGGGATCCTGAGCGTCACGCTGGACGACGCCTTCAACTTATGCCAGCAGGGCAAGCTTGCGCCCGCACGTGAACAGGCTCGCATGTTCGCCGAATTGTTTGACCGTCTGGCGGGGCGGCTGCGAGGGATTTTGCGATCCCTTTACGAACACGGCCGCCAGTTCGGCACATTCCCTAATACGGCGCCTTTGCGCCCTCTTTTCTTTCGAAGTGACCGCGCCCAGCAGGTGGCGCGATCCAATAATCTGCTGGCGCTTGTGCGATTTCGAGCCCGTACGCGGTTTTTTCGCAAGCTCGGTGCTCTGGAAGAAATCGTGGCAGGGTTACAGCGAGAGACCCGCGAGACAGCCCGGGACATCGCCGAAGGGATAGCTGTATCCTGGCGTAAGCAGTGGACACACTTGGAAGTTCTTGATTACGACCTGAACACGAGCCTTCGCGAAACGACCATTGTGTTGAAGTCGTTTTTCTGTGTGCTGCCGCTCGCGGAGTTGCCGGTGTTTCGGCAGAGGGTGGTTTCGCTCGCACCGAAGCCGTCATTGAATCCGAATCGGCGTCCTGCGCAAGTTTTTGCCAAAATGGAACCGGCCTGCCGCAAGACAGCGGCACAAGCGGCGCCGGTGCCGGAGCGATCTGCTGGTCCCCAGACCTCGCGTAGGAGCCAAGACCACCCGACCGTTATGGATAATAATAAGTAGCGTGAGTAGACAACCTTGTGGAGCAGGGATGGCATCGATAGTAGCTGATGCGTCCCGACGGGACCGGTGGCCCCAACGAGACCAACTGAAGTCCGCGAGTTAGGCGAAGCGGAGGCCATCCGACGGGCACAGCAGGGCGATGCCGCGGCTTTTGAGCGCATCTACAGACTTCATAATCGGCGGGTGTACGCGCTCTGCCTGAGGATGGTGGGAAACACAGCGGAAGCGGAAGACCTTACGCAGGAAGCTTTTTTGCAACTCTTTCGTAAGATTGGCACCTTCCGCGGCGAGTCAGCATTTTCCACGTGGTTGCATCGCCTGGCGGTGAACGTGGTGCTGATGCGTTTGCGCAAGAAGACACTCGCGGAGACGTCGCTCGAGGAGGCGACCGAGCCGGACGAGGATGCCGGGGGACCGCGCAAAGATATCGGAGGACCTGACCTGCGGCTTTCGGGGTCCGTGGATCGGGTAAATCTTGAACGTGCTGTCGAGCAACTTCCGCCAGGTTACCGTTCTGTCTTCGTGCTCCACGACGTTCAGGGTTACGAGCACAATGAGATTGCCGTGATCATGAACTGCTCGATTGGGAACTCGAAATCACAGCTTCACAAAGCGCGGATGCGGTTGCGGGAGTTATTGCACGAGTTTGAGCGCAGTCGCGCGCGAGAGGAACGTCAGGCCGCCAAGGGCGGCTCAGGCAGCGGTCACTGAGAGTACCTGAACAAGTAACAATCAAGCCAAACAGGTCGCGACGCGGAAGGATAACCCCATGAGCCCAATCCAGTGCGCGCAGTTCGATCGGATACTAGAAGAGCAGCCCGATGCTCCATTATCCGCCGCAGCCTCCGCGCATATGAATGACTGTGACGATTGCCGCGTCCTGTGGAGCGAACTGGGGGTCATCCGCAGAGCGGGAGTGGAATGGGGTAGCGAAGAGGTCGAGCCGCCAGAGTACCTTTGGACCTCCCTTCGGCAACAACTCGAATCGGAAGGGTTGATACGAGAGAGACTGACACAGCAGGGCTGGTTTTCAGGCTGGTTCGGGGCGGCGCCACGATGGGCGTTGGCCGGCGCCTTTCTTTCCTTGCTGCTTATCGCAGCGATGTTGGCGGGCTATCAGGTGAATGAGCCAAATGCGGCGGCCGTACTCCCGGTGCGTCTGAGCATTTCTGCTGTGCGGCCAAAGTTGGTCGCATCGGATCTGGGGAAAACCCTCGACGGCGATCTGAAGCGAGTATTTGATTCGCTGCCTGAAGGCAATCCGGTGCTAGCAAGTTCGTTGCGCGAAAACCTTGGTATCGTTGATAATCTCATCGCTGTGTGTGAAAAATCCGTTCGCGAGCAGCCCGATGATCCCATGGCCCGTGATTATCTCTATGGGGCATATGAACAAAAGGCCGTCTTGCTAGCGACGGCCACGGACCGCAGCGCCCTGGAGGGCCAATGAAAGGCGGGTTCGGTTCATCAGTGTTTCGAGTAGCCGGTACGACGCTGGTTGCGCTGTTTTTCGCGAACTCGGCTGGTGCGCAAGCGCGGCGCTTCGAACGGCACTTTACCGTTCAAGGCAGGCCCGTGGTCACCGTTCAAAATGCCTCAGGACGGATTCAGGTAAGAGCCTGGGATAGGCAAGAGGTCATGATCGTGGGGCAACGAGGGAGCACGAACGTCGAGGTGGATACAGAACAGGTAGGCAATCGCATCGAGATCGCCACCCGCGTGACTTCGGGCAACCCTAATTCTGATGCCCTGCGAGCGGACTACGATATCAGCGTGCCGGTGGAGTCCGAGCTTCAGGTTAGGAGCGATTCCGGAAACGTGACGGTGGACAGCGTGCACGGAGACATGTCTTTTGATACGGTAGCTGCCGACGTGGCGTTACAGGACGTGGAGGGCTATCTGGTCGTGAAGAGCATCGGTGGCTCGACGATTTGCACACGTTGCTCGGGGCGGTTTGATGCCACTTCCATTAGTGGTAATTTCCAACTTCTACAGCCGACCATGGATAACGTGCGCGTACAGACCTCCTCCGGGAATATCCTGTTCGACGGCAGTTTCATGAATCGCGGGATCTATGTTTTGAAGAATTACAGCGGCACCATTGAAGTGCGGTTTTCAAGCAGCGACTCGTTTGACGTCAGAGCCACTTCCCTTTATGGAAATGTCATCAATCAAGCGCCGGTCGTTCCCGACCGTCACAATATGCCCGCACCGCGCAACGGCATGGCCAAAAGCCTTTTCGGCACGATGAACGACGGGCGGGCCAAAGTTGAGCTTGCCTCCTTTAACGGGACGATCAAGATCTCCAAGAGAGAGTAAGACGTCGCGCCGGTGTTGCCAGACTCCTCTCCACAGTCGAATCCAAGCGCAGGACACCGGTCCGACTATCGTCTGGCCTGCCTGGCCGGATTCATGGGATCGGGCAAGACGACGGTTGGACTTCTCCTTGCGCGCCAACTCGCGTGGCGGTTCGAGGATCTCGACGCGCGCATCGAGCAGTCCGCCGGCCTTAGTATTTCCGCTATTTTCGAACGACGCGGAGAAGCAGCCTTCCGCCAGATCGAGCGGGAGCAGTTCGAGAAGACTCTCGGCCGCGTGGCCGAGTCAGGCGAAGCGATCGTGCTCGCCATGGGCGGAGGCACATACGCGCAACCTGGAATCGTAGAAAGACTCCGGGCTTTCGGCGCCGTGGTTATCTGGCTGGATTGCCCGGTGAACCTGCTACTCGCACGCTGTGCGACTATGAACAATCGCCCTCTCTTCCGCGATGAAGCGAGCTTCCGAAACCTGCTGGCGGCGCGCTTGCCTTTTTATGAGCAGGCGGATTACCGCGTCGCGGGCGAAGACGATCCGGCAGTCGTCGTCGCGCGAATTCTAGCGCTCGCTCCTTTTGCCAAACGCCTGACGAATCTGGGCGAAGAACTCTCCGCGCGACGGGTGAAACCATGAAAGCTCGCCTGCGACCGTGGTGGGTGCCGTTAGCAGTCGTAGGTTTGCTCTTACCTGGCGCAGCGAACCGATTGCTCCCTTCTCCCAGGCCCGCTTCGGATTCCGGTTTTACGCCGGACAAGGGAAGATTCCGGATTTTGCAACAGGGCAATGAGGCCGGCACGGAAGAATTTAGTTTTGGGCCGGCCGGAAATAACTGGGTTATGGAGGATGAGACCGTCATCCGTGTCCCGGGCGGCGTGGAAATGCGCTCTTCGGGCCAGCTGCGGATTTCCGCGGACGGTACGCCACAGCATTATACCTGGAGCGCGCAGGGCGATAAGAAAGCCTCGGGCACAGTGGAATTCGCGAATGGCACGGCGAAGACGTCCGCCAACATCGCCGGGGCCAAACAGCCAGTACAGCGAGATTTCACATTCAATTCCACTCGAATCGCCGTACTCGATAACAATCTTTATGAGCAATACGCGATTCTGGGAAGAATCTATGATTGGAACGCCAAGGGGCCCCAAAGCTTTCCTGTTCTGATCCCGCAAGACGCCACTCCGGGGAGTATCGATCTGGAGTCTCTCGGTACGAAGAGCGTCGACAGCGAAAACCTGGAAGTTTTGCGCGTGCATTCAACCGATCTTGAAATTCAGCTCTACTTCGACGCGAAATTCCATCTGGTTCGCCTCGAGGTTCCGGCCGCCAAGGTAGTGATCGTCCGGCAGTAACGCGCGTTTGTTTGAGCCCTCAGAGTGGAGCCGCAATCGGAAAGGGCCGCAGAGAGGCGGCCCTTTGCAGCTTTCTCGAATCAAAGAGGAATGCTGGGCGCCGTGCCCGGAGATCGTCCTCTCCTTGGCTCAATGTTAACGGACATTTCGCTTCCTTTGCGGAGGACGCTGAGCGTCACGGTTTTCTCCTCGCGCTTCGCGCGCAACTGGTTGCGCAATTCGCTCAAAGTGCGCACCCGATTGACATCCACTTTGATAATCACGTCGCCGGCCTCAAGCCCGGCTTTCGCGGCGGCTGAATTGCTTTCTACGTTGGTAATCAGGACGCCCTCGCCATCGGGAGCGCCGAAGTACTTGCCCAGCTGTCCGGACAAATCCTGTCCCGTAATCCCCAGTACGGGCGCAACAGGAAGTGTCGGGCCGAATCCGAACATGTTTGGCCCAGGATTGCCGAAGCGCTGCATCACGCTTTGAAATAAATTTTCCGGATTGGGGTTTTCGTTTTTGCCAATCTCCGCCGAGATAGTCTCCGAGCGAGCGTCGCTCCATATAGTCAATTTGGCGGTCCGGCCAGGCGGGGTCTCTCGTACCAGGCGTAGAAATTCGATCACGCCCTCGACGCGCTGGCCGGCATAGTCCGTGATTACGTCCCCATTTTTTAGTCCCGCCTTCGCCGCGGGGCTCTCTACGTCGACGTCTGTGACCAGCACTCCATAGACCCCTGGGAGCTTTAGCTCCTGCGCCTTTTGGGCGCTCACTTCTTCAATCGAAATGCCAAGCCAGCCGGTCTCGGGCATTTGCGCATCGCGGATGGCGGGCGAGCGCGGCGGCTGTTGTGCTCTAGCTGGCAACAATCCAGAAACGAGCAGCAATGCTGCGCCAGCTGCGAAAAACGCCAAACGAAACGTTCTAGAAATTAGTTTCGACATGATGAATCGGCCCTCCGTTTTCGTTGGACGTTCCAAATCGCGGCAGGTAAGCAGCCGAGGGACATCGCGGGCTCACCGACGCAAACGGAAAGCGAGCGAGACGGTAGTAATTACGTTCACGGGATGACCCTGAACGAGAGCGGGCGCATAACGCCATTGCTCGACCGCGTGTATTGCCGCGCGCGCCAGGACCGGGGGCCCGGAAACAGGGGTGATGCTGCGTACCGTTCCATCCTGGCCGACGAAGATACGCAAGGCGACATCGCCCTCGATGCCGGCCAGTCGGGCCACGTCGGGATACTCCGGCGCAATAGAATTTATGAGGCGTTTCTGCTGGTCTGCGGAATCGACCCGTATCCCTCCCCGGAGGAAGAGATCGAAGAGGCGCGCGACCTGGGTAATGTCCGCCAAGTCGCTCATGGCCGAGGTCGTTTCTTGGCCCTCAGAACCGTGCCCCAGTTCGGCGGTTGGAAACGCGGCTCTCTCGCCGGCAGAGAATCGTGGCGCAGCCGCTGCCAGTCGGCCTGCATTGCCAATTTCGACTCGACCGCCAGCCGTATCCGCCCATACGCCGCGATCAACTTTTTGAGCGACGATATCGCCGCCACGCCGCATCCAGTGCGCAGCACCGCCGGCCCATGCTCATCACCTGCAAAGATTTGGCCGCCCGCGGTTGCAGCGTGGAGCCCACCCGCTGCATTCCCCACGCAAATGTCGCCGCCCGCCGTCTCAAGACGGGCTACGATCGCCACGTTTGCAAGGGTTAAGGGGGCGGCGTCGCTCGAGCCTATGTTTCCGACGCGGATTTGTCCGCCTCCGGTGGAAAACGCCACGACGCCATCAATATCCTTGCTGACGATATCGCCTGACTGCACTTCAACATCGAGATCGTAACGGTGCGGTACGTGAATTTCGTAACTCACATTGGCGCGGCAGTCCCTTTGCCTCCCGGCGGAGCCGATAAGTACAACGCCGCGGGGCGTGTTATGAGCGGTGAGAGGAAAATCCAGCAAGTAGCGTGGACTGGCGTCAGCGACCCATGGATCAGGCCGCGAAACGTAGCTCACTGAATCCGACGCATCCGTAAGGATCTGTATATTGGCGCAACCGGCTTTGACGGTGAGTTGAAGTCCCGCGTGCGTGGGGATAACGGCTGGGCGGGTGCTCGAAGCGTCTTGCGCTCTCTCCGACGACGAGAGCTCGAAAGTCACCTCGGGATTATCCGCGCTTACAGACGAGCACGCGAAAAGGAGCATGGCGATGAATGCTAGAGCCCAGCGGGCGGGGATCGCGGGGCGCAATCTTGCACTCTTGGACAATCTCAAGGATGGCGCCCCCTTGCCGGTGCTGAGTCTTCGTCCATCGATGCGAGCTGCCCGAGAGCGTCCGCACTGCGCGAACGAATATAACTATTGGAGTCGTTGTGCATGCGGTCGCGCAGAATGTTCAGGGCACGATCATCCCGAGGCACGCGGGAGAATCCGCGGCTTCTCATGCGTTCGATAAGCGTATTCAAAGCCTGAATGCGCACACCGGGATTATCGTCATCGGAGAGAGCGCCAAGAATGGCGCTCTGCACTTCCGGCGCTGAACCTACGCCGCGAAGCGCCTCAATCGCCCGCAAGCGCACGGCCGGATTGGGATCATGACGGAGAGCGTCGCTCATCGCCGCACGGACTTGAGGATCGTTAGCCCTAGGCCGTAGCGCGTCGAGGGACCCGAGGCGGACGCTATCATCAAATTGCCCGCCGTGTCCGATGACGTAGGTCAACACGCGCCGGATCTCCGCATCGTCCGGCGTTCCCTGGACGACACGCGGCTGCGGCGAGCGCACTTGCAATTCCACTCTGGGAGCCCGCGAACCACTTCGTGGCTCGAGACGAATTCCGTCTCGAGCCATGGTCTCGAGCTCCGGCTGAGTTATGGGCGCGGGCGCGGAGACGGTGATGACCGGATTTCCTGGAACTAGCAGAGTGATCTGACGATACCATTCGCGAGCGGCAGTACCGGCAAGGGCTCCCACGAGGATCAGCGTGGCGGCACTCCAGCCGGGATGAAACACAAATGCATGGTGAAAGCCGCCCACCCACCGCCAGGGCCTTAGAAACGAGCGCCACGCGCGTTTAGGCTGCGCGACGGCGGCATCGTCCAATGCCTCGAAGAGCTCACTGCGGCAGCGCGCCAGCAGCAGTTCGGAGTGGTCGAGCGTATGGGCGGGCTGCACACGCGCGGCAAGCGCCTTACGTAAACTGATTTCACGTGCAAGCACGGCCGCGCAATTCGGGCACTGTTGCGCATGTACCTCGACTGCGGCGCAGTCTTCCTCGATCAGTTCGCCGGCCGCGTATAGGATCGCGCGATCTTCGAAATTGGAGCAATGGAGCTCTTCGACCATAACGTTCGTTACCGCAACCCCTCGAGTTGGGTCCGCAGTTTGCTCGTGGCGCGGAAAAGAGAATTTTTCACGGTCTCTTCGGTTGTGCCCAGCGCATCGCCGATAGCGCGTAGTTTCATTCCCTGGTAGTGCCTCATCTCAAAAACCATGCGCTCGCGCGGCGAGAGCGATTGAAGCGCAGCTTCAACTCTGCGCCCAATTTCGTGACCCAAAACCTGGCGCTCGGGATCTGAATGGACCCCGCTACCCTGCTGGCGATCAAAGAAATCCCCCTCGCTACGCTCCTCAGAGGAGACCGTGCGCACAACAGGCGGCTGTTCTTCGGGATGGCTACGACGGCGGCGTAGATGATCGAGACAAATATTTGTAACGATTCGATACATCCACGTGTAGAAAGCGCATTCGAAGCGGAACCGGTGCAAGTTGCGATAGATCTTCAGAAACGCCTCTTGATAGACGTCTCGAGCATCCTCGGCGGTGCCCAGCACATTGAGCGCCAGCCGCAAGACCTGCCGGTCGTAGCGCTGCACGAGCAGCTCGAAAGCGGAACGGTCACCGGCTTGCGCGCGCTCAATAAGCGTCCGGTCATCTGCGGCCGAAAGAACCGAAGGGCCGGACGATGCGATTGAAGTCGTCCCTGTACTCGGCAATGCCTCAAAGGGCAGCGAGCCCGCTATGACTTCCGAAGGCATAGGCAGAAATTGACAACTTATCTCTCGAGATATGCGGCTCCTGGCTGATCCAGGTGCCTGCACGCGATTCTCATTTATCCGCCACTAGCTTAGACGTTAGACGAGGCCAAAATGTAAGCTGGGGTTTCTTATTGAATCTTTCTTATTGAATCAACGGCAGTTACTTCCGATAAGCGCGAATGATGCCGAGCATTATGGTATAACGCGGAGACGTGATACGGGTCTCCGCCTCTCCTGTCGGTGAGGGCACGACCGTGAGCGGATCGCGCAAGCTGACGCTTCTACCACTCATCGCCGCGACTTACTTCATGGTGGCAGGCGGGCCTTATGGTCTTGAGGATCTAATCGGCAAGGCGGGGTATCGCGCCACGCTGGTTATCCTTCTCCTCACTCCTTTGCTATGGAGCATACCCACGGCCCTGATGGTCAGCGAGCTCACCGCAGCACTACCTTGTGAAGGCGGCTTCTACGTCTGGGTACGGCGAGGCTTGGGGCGCTTCTGGGGTTTTCAGGAATCATGGCTCACTCTCACCGGCAGTGTTTTTGAGATGGCGCTCTACCCCACTCTTTTTGTCGCATACCTAAGCCGTTTTGCGCCGCAATACGCCAGTGGCTACCGGGCCGTCGGGCTGGAATTGGCCCTTATAGGCTTTTGCGTCGGCTGGAATATTTTGGGCGCGCGGGCCGTCGGCGAAGGCTCCATATGGCTGAACGCGCTGCTGTTCTCTCCTTTTCTGGCCATCATCTTCATTGGTGCGACGCGTAAGCCGCCGGTCACGGCATTGGTCCCGGTCCGGCACATGGATCTCGCTGGGGGCATTGTCATTGCGATGTGGAACTACATGGGCTGGGATAATCTTTCCACGATCGCAGACGAAGTGGACCAGCCGCAAACGACTTACCCACTCGCTATGTTTGGCTCGGTCACTTTAGTGATCGCGAGTTATTTGTTCCCGGTGATGGCGGTGGCGGCGGCGCGGCTCGACCCTGGAACATGGACAACGGGCAGCTGGGTAGACGCAGGGCAGGCACTGGGCGGTTCGATTTTGGCGCTAGCTGTTACCGCCGCCGGAATGATTGGCGCTCTGGGGAGTTTCGGAAGCTTGATGCTTTCGTTTACGAGACTGCCGGCGGTTATGGCGGCAGACGGATTCCTTCCGCGAGCTTTTACGCGACATCACCCAAAGACCGGCGCCCCCTGGGTTGCCATCGTCGGGTGCGCGGTCGCCTGGGCGGCCTGCTTGCCGCTGGGCTTCTTTCGCCTGCTCATCCTGGACGTGCTGTTAACGGGCTCGAGTATTCTGCTGGAATTCGGCGCTCTCATTGCCTTACGGATTCGCGAACCGAATCTGCCCCGGCCCTACCGGATTCCAGGAGGGATCTTAGCCACAATTGCCATCACCGTGCCGCCAAGCGCGCTGCTGGTTTTGAGTCTGGTTCGGAACCAAAGCGAGCGGGTTGGAACAACAAATGGATTGATGATTGCGATAGGAGTCATTCTCTTGGGAGTCTTGCTCTACTATGCTAGTCCGGGATCGCGCCGGAGAAATACGAGCAGGTAAGCTGCAGATCATCAGTCGGGACGATTGCCCGACCCGCGCACCAGGCGGATCACACCGTACAAGGTCACGCATATCAGGAAATCCAGCGCCAAGCCTAAATCGACCTGAAACATGCGATGGCGGAAGGGTTTTGGCAACTGCGGCTCGATCGCAAGGTAAATTACATTTCCGCCGAGCACTGCCAATAGATACTCGGCCCAACGGCGGGCCGTCGAGACCCTAGCTGACATTCCCGAATCCGTTTCTTCCCGGCCACGCATACCTGAGCCTCTCTACACCGGCACTACGAATCTATTCGCGAGTCCCTGGCGACGTGCCGCGCTACGCCACCAAAAAGCAGGGAGAACCAGCAGGATGGCGACTGTAGCGATCAATATCGCGCCGTTCGTTCGGTAATACGCGTTGGGCTGTCGGATCAAGGCCTCGATTGCGGGCGAAAGCGACAACAACATCGCCAGCAAGAAGTATCCGAGGAAGTTCAGTCGGACCAAGCACCTCGCCCCCCCCCAGATTACTGCTAATTCGAGAAAACTTAAGACTGAGCTCTGAACGACATCGCCCGCACTGCCCCACCGCGGCGCCGAGAGCATCCCCAGTGCGGCAAGCAGAATCAACTGAATCCACGGCCAGCGAAGATACCGCGCTGCGAACCCCAGCACCAGCGCGATGATGCCAACCGTCAAGACGCTGTACGTTATCGCATTCGTAAGCGCGTTGACCGCCGGCCAGTTCGCATCTAAACCTTCTACGACGCTTGCCGGAAAGGCATAGTGTGCGACCGGCCAAAACGCGGCGGCGAGATCGCGCAGGCGATGGAGTCCAAGAAAAACAGCCCAGCCGCAAACCATCACTAGAATGGCGTCTCGATAGTAGGTCCCTGAGAGGCTATGCAAGCCGGGCAGGCAAGCCGACCCGTAGCCACGCACCAGAAAAAATAAACCCAATCCAAGAAGGAGCACCGCGGCGGAATAGAAAAGCGTTGCGCTCAACGCCTGGCCAATGAGCAATGTTCCAACAAACGTCGCAAAAGGCTGCTCGGTTCGATACATGAGCAGGTAGAGTGGTTCGAGCGTGGCAAACCTGAGTAACGAAGCTGCCAACACCGCGAGCGACCAAAGGGCGATGTGCCGCCAAGGGATCGCCGCGATTTGGGGACTCTTCAGATTTCGCACAACGATAATCAACACAGCGAGGCCAAAGGCGCCAATGAGCAAGCGGAGCAGGACCATTTGTGCGGTATTCGCGAGGGTACTCTCATTCTGCTGGCGAACCCAATCTTCCGGAAGGTGAATGAAAATGCGATAGCTGGAAACTTCGTCTCCTTGAACGGCAAGCGAGATTCGCACATGCGCCGCATCGTCCCCGGCCGGAGAAGAGTTTACAGCCTGCAGCTCTTCCCAAACGAAGCTGTGGTCGGTGCGCGAGGGCAGCTTCTTGGATTGCGCCTCCACGAGTTTCCACTGCCGGACATCGATTTTCTTTGAATCGTGCAGGAAGGCTTCGGCGCGGGCTTGAGCTTCTTCCTTCGTCAAATTGGGACCAGGCGCCGCTTCGGCTAGTGTGTGGTGGATAGAATGCAGCGTTCCATCGGGCCGCAGCACGACGAAATATTCCTCATTCTGGGAATCGCGGAAGTAGCGCGCGGTCCAGAACGCTGAAGGCACTTGGTCGTTAAACACTCGATTCGCGGCTTCGAGACCGATGGTTCGACGAAGATATTCGTTGACCAGAGGATCGAAGGTGTACTGGATCGTAAGGACACGGCGATAGGAGGCGGGATTCTCTCGAAGCCGGCGAAGGACATCATCCGCGCGCGCGGCTGCTTCGCGGCCGTCTAAGGGAAATCGAACGAAAGCACCGATGTTCTGCGGCTTGATGATCCAGAGCGATGCGAGTCCGAGCAGCCCCGCGCCGGCCAGCAAGACCAACCCGCGCCTATTCAGCGGCTGATAGAGGGCAGCCGGCAGTGTCGAGGAATGCGGCTCTTCCGCTACCGTTGTGGACTCCACTAAGGGCTGGGCGCGATTGAGCAAATCCGCTTCGTCAGTGAAGGCTCCGCGCTTGAGATAAAGAAGTCCGGCAACGCCAACTGGGATAACTGCGGCGAAACCAACGATGCCTCCCGAGATACGCGTATAGAGATCCTCGGAACGCATAAGCGAAAGACTCGTCAAAAACGCATCTACGGTGTAGTGCCACGTTAATGTTGCCAGGATTCCCCAGCGCAGCATGACCCATCCTGCAACTATGCCGATTGCTCCGACCTCAATCCCTCGAATATAGGGCGGCTCTTGCGGATAATTCGAATGCAAGAAGCCCCAGGCAAGCGCGGGCAGCACGATGGCCAGGATTCTCGATCGCGTAACGCGCATCACAAAACGAATCGAGAACATGCGAAAGAGAAACTCTTCGCTGGCCGCTGCGTAGATGCCGATGGTCAACGGATAAATCCAGGGGAGCGCGGTGCTGAGAGTATCGGAGTACTGCAAGTCTTGTGGCGCCCAGACGCCGAAACGCCGCCCCACAACGTAAAATGCCACGACGAATCCAATGTGCACGGCGGCTAGGCACAAGCCCGCAAAGCCCGAGCAGAAAAACTGACGGGTGCGAAGACCGGCTAAAGTGAATGCGCTGCCCAGGCGGAGTTGATTTGGTTGACCTCCTCGATAGAGCGGCTCGCCCGGCGCTGCAGCGATGACGACCAGCAACGCAAGCGCCAAGCTCCCCGCCAAAGCCTTGACGAGTTCGGCGGCGAAGAAACCGGCGTAAGAATCATTGGTATCGTAACTGGCTCGAACGAGCGGCCATTCATTCAACTGCATTGCGAAGTAAAGAACGGTGATAAATAGGCCTAAGGCCAGCACCCACTTCCATCGGACCAGACCGCGGCGGCCCATTGTGATCAGCACCGAAAGGGCCGCGCCGATCAAAATAGCGTAAGGAATCAGCGCAATTGTTTCGATGAAATTATTCGAGGAGCGCAGCCGGTCGTACGTCCTCTGCCAAGCTTCCGGCACCTTCAAAAACTCCTGATAATCACCGGCTCGATCGCCATCGATCGTGACCTGCAACCGGTATGGCGCGTCTTTCACGCGGAAGCCGGTGCGTTCCCAGGTGAAACTCCAGTCTATACGGTTAGGTCTGGCGATGGAGTTGGCCTCCTCAGGCAACGGGGCGTAAGCCGCTAGATTCGTGTGCAGCGTTGCAGTAAGAAACTGTTCGGCGCGAACGGATGCGGCTGCTCGGTCCAAGCGACTACCAGGCGACACCTCCTCGAGAATGTGTTCGTAACCGACAATGCGGCCCTTCGGATCGACGCGCACGCGAATTTCTTCTTTTTGTCGTGGCCGGAAGAAACGCACTTCCCAATACCAGACGCTGACTTGTGATGCCATCAGGCGATTGGCTTGCGCGAGCCCAACCTCACGTTCCAGATAGGTCTTGGCATTGTCATCAACGTTAAACACAGTAGCGGACCGGTAGCCTTGAAGCGAGAGACCCTGGGTCGCGGCGAATGTACGTGCGAGTTCCAGCGCCTGGCCTCGCGTGACCTTGAAGTCGACAGCGGCTTCTGGGAAAGCTCGGAAGAAATAGTGGTACGCCACGCCTGCCCCGACGAGCGCAGCCAGCAGCCAGAGGAGGAGACTCCGCACGTCACGCCGGCACAGAACATTCGGGTTGAGTTCTTTAGCTATCTGAGGGGACGGCAAGTTATCTCCGGGCAGCAGATGCTGCGGCTAGATGATGCGCCCGCAGCCAATCTATGTATAGCGCGACATGAATGCAATGCAAGCGCGGGCACTTTACTTATGCAGTGGTATATATAAGGCACGATGAATGTAACTTTCGCGACCGAGGTGAAATATGTGAAGGGCGTCGGCCCGCAGCGCGCGACCACGTTAGCTTCTCGGGGCATTTATACGGTCGCTGATTTGCTTCTTTACTTGCCCTTTCGTTACGAGGATCGCATTCGCTTCCACCAGATTGCCGAGATCGTTCCTGGTGTGACTTACACGATTTACGGCACTGTCGCCGATGAGGGCATTGCGCGCTTTACCCGAGGAAGGGGAGCTATCTTCCACCTGGTTATTCGAGATTCGACGGGGACCTTAGCTTGCAAATTTTTTCACGGAGGCTATCTGCAAGGGCGCTTCCGCATGGGCCAGGCAATGGTTGTGCACGGCAGAGCGGATCTCGATCCACGTCGCCCGGGCCGAATCGAAATGATCAATCCGCAATATGAGCTACTTGGCGAAGACACCGCCGATTCCACAGAGATGGGCCGAATCGTGCCCATCTATGAAGCCATCGGCAAGATCAGCTCGCGTGTACTGCGGCGGATCATATATGGCGCCCTGCAAAATCTTGCGGCAGCTCCGCTCGATGCTTTGTCCCCATCCCTGCTCGCGCGATATGGTTTTCCCAGCCGCGGCGACACGCTTCGTTTCGTTCATTTTCCTCCGTCCGATGTGCCCCTGGAGCTTCTCAATGAATTTCGCTCGCTGGCGCACCGCCGCCTGATTTTCGAGGAACTCTTCCTTTACCAACTGAGCCTGGCGTTGCGCAGGAAAGAAGCGGAGCGACGTGCGGGCATTTCCTTTCGTGTTCGGGAGCCCCGCGTGCGCGAAGCGCTGAAGCGCATTCTGCCTTTCAAACCAACGGAGGCCCAGAAACGAGTTCTCGCTGAGATTGCCGCGGACTTGGAGGAGCCCACGTCCATGCATCGCCTGCTGCAAGGCGATGTAGGCAGCGGAAAGACGATTGTCGCGCTCGAAACCGCGACGATCGTCATCGAGAACGGCTATCAAGCCGCGCTGATGGCGCCCACGGAAATCTTAGCGGTGCAGCACTTCCTTTCGGCGCGCCGCATCTTTGCGGCTTCCGGTTACGGCGTTGAGCTGCTGATCAGCGGCCTGAAGGCGCAAGAGAAGCAGCGAGTCTTGGAACGCATGCGAGCGGGCGAAGCGCAATTTGTAGTGGGGACACATGCCTTGCTCGAGGGGCCCGCCGGATTCGCGCGCCTGGGGCTGGTGATTGTTGATGAGCAGCACCGGTTTGGAGTTCTGCAGCGTAAGCGTCTAATGGAAAAGGGCCCGGCTCCAGAGGTACTGGTAATGACTGCGACGCCGATTCCCCGAACTTTGGCACTCACGCTTTACGGCGATCTCGACGTCTCTGTGATCGACCAGATGCCTCCGGGCAGAATGCCCATCGAGACTCGCTGGTCTGCGCCAGAACATTTGCCGGGCGTTTGGGATTTTGTGACGCGCGAGCTGAGGAAGGGCCGTCAGGTGTATATCGTTTATCCGGTGATCGAGCAATCCAAATCAAATGAAGCTCGGCTTTCACTCAAATCGGCGATCGTCGAGTTCGAACGCCTCCGGAAATCCGTGTTCCCTGGAATGCGAGTGGGTCTGTTGCATGGCCGAATGAGGAGCGAAGAGAAAGAGCGAGTGATGGAAGCCTTTCGGCTCGGCGACCTGCAGATCCTCGTTTCCACGACCGTGATCGAGGTGGGCGTCGACGTCCCTAACGCCACGGTCATGGTGATCGAGCATGCCGAACGCTTTGGCCTCTCTCAACTTCACCAATTGCGCGGACGGATCGGCCGCGGCGGGGAGAAGAGCACGTGTCTTTTGATTGCCCCGAAAAATCTTCCTGATGATGCCCGCGAACGCCTGGAAATGATGGTGGCGACGAACGACGGTTTCGCTATTGCCGAAGCGGATCTGAGATTGCGTGGGCCGGGCGAATTCTTCGGCACCCGCCAGCACGGGTCGCTGGGCTTCCATATTGCGAACCCTCTGCGCGATCGCGAACTGCTCGAACTGGCCCGCCATGAAGCTTTTTCTTTGCTCGAGAATCCAGAAGAGGAGGAGCGTCTGCACCTCTTCCGAACGCTCGATCCGGGATGGCAACGGCGTTATCAGCTCGCCTCCGTGGGCTAGAACGGGCCAAGAGCCGAGAGCCTGCGAACGGAGTAGGAGGCCATGTGCGAGTGATCGCCGGAAAATATCGCAGCCGCCGCCTACAGACTTTGCGCGGAACAGCTCTGAGGCCTTCCAGTGACCGCCTGCGGGAGACTCTCTTCAACATCCTAGGCGCGGCGATCGAAGGGGCGATCTTCGTGGACGTCTTTGCGGGGTCAGGCGCGGTGGGCATCGAGGCGCTCAGCCGTGGCGCGTATGGAGCTATTTTCGTGGAGAACCACCCCGCAGGCGCCGCGCTGATCTCCCGGAATTTGGCGTCGCTGGGGATTCCCATGGCAGCGCACGTTGCAAGACGCAGGACTTTCGCAGGAACCGCGGAAATTCTTCGAATGGACGCGATGGATGCCCTCGAGCGGCTGGCCAGAAGCGGAGCGCGTGTCGACTTCCTCTTTGCCGATCCGCCTTATGCGAAGATCCGCGCCTATCAAGAGATTCTTGCATTTCTGGGGAAATCGGAGCTGCTCACCCGCAGCGGACAGCTCATCGCGGAACATCGGCGCAACAGCGATCTTCCCACCGTTGCAGGCCATCTCGAACGGACGCGTGTCGTGGAGCAAGGAAACACAGCCTTGAGCTTCTACAAGCCGATACTCGCGGCCTAAAACCCTTCACCGCTGCGGGGGAGTGCGGGTCCTTGGTTTCGATCGGCCTCAGAAATGGTTCCGTAGTCCGCGAAAACTGGAAACGATCAGGAGTTTTCCGGTGCCGCTCTGCAGTTCAGAGGTCTCCTTATTCCAAGTTGCAGCGTGGGGAACAAAGGCAGCATTGAGTCCAGCCTGCAAAGCGGGGTTGATCTCTTCCAGCGCACTGCTGCCGACCAACCAGGCGTGCGACTTGACCACGTGATGTTTATCGATCAAATCGCGGTACACGCGGATGCTCTTATCCGTCACAATTTCGATCGAATCAAAAAAACCCTGCAATCCGGAGCGTTCGACCTTGGCGGCTTCTTCCGCGGGTTCCCCTTTGGTGAAGAGAATCATCCTGTGGCGACTGGAGAGATAGGCTAGTGTTTCCGGCACGCCATCGAGTACGCGCGGCGGCGTATGCTCGAGGTCGGCAACCATGGAAGCCACCTCCTCGAGGGCGCTCCGCTGGGCCAGACCGCCGGCCAGTTTCATATAGCTTTGCTCGAGCGACCGGGCGAAGCTGCGCACGCCATATCCATGCTGCTGAATATTGTGCCGCTCGGTTTCATTCAGGATATGCCGTGCGTAGGCGCGGGCGTAACCGAAAGGCTCGACCAGCGAGAAAAACCGTTCCAGGGTGTGCTCGAAAAAGACGTTGCTCTCCCAAAGAGTATTGTCCGCATTAACGAGCAAAGTTAGCCGCCGCATGGCCGCACCCGTGATTGGCGGAAATTTTGCGGTGGCATCATCCTTCTTTCATTTTCCTCAAATCTGAGTCCCTGCAGCGGGCCGCGTGCGCCTATTCGCCTGAAGGCGCGCCAATCTTCAAGGCATTCTCGAGCAGCATTGTACTGCGGTTCGCCGGAAACCAAGATGAGATGGTTACGCGCGTGCAAGAAGAAATTCGTAACGTTCAATGCGCAGCCACTCCGCGCGTTTGCCGCTGCGTTTCGACCCGCATGACACGGCCGAAGCAATGAATATTAGCGTCAAGCGTCATGCTGATTTCTTTAGGCAAGGTGAGTACAAAATCGATGGGAATACCAGTCTCCAACTCTTCCTCAGTCCAAAAATACAATCCACGAAAGCTCACATCCAAGAGGTAAGAGCGCTACGGAAAAGCGGGAAATTCGCCCTCCTGGGGATGCCGACCGAGGTATCTAGTCGCGCTTCTCGCTTTCCCGCGGCGCGAGTAACCGTCCGCATGCGCGAAGAATGCGCCGATAAGGCCAGCTCGGAGGGCGAGTTTCCTGAAAAAAGATCTCGCCCTCA
>QHYS01000198.1 GCA_003223325.1 Acidobacteriota bacterium | reverse complement strand
CCCGCCCGCGCCGACTGAGCCGATGGGATTGGCTTCCAGGGGCACGTTGTGGTCGGCGCACCATTCGTAGTAGTTCGGGGAGCCACTGAACGCTCCAGTTGTCAAGTTGTAACTCGGGCGAGTAGCCCCGCTCGCCGTCGTGTAGTAGCCGTTCGCGTCCGGACTGCAGGGGGGATTTCCCGCGTTCCCAGGCTTGTGTCCGTAAATATCCCAGCCCAGGCCCTTGCCTGACCAATAGAAGACCCCGTCAAACGCCTGGCCGGGCGTCGTGTCCGTATTGAATTCCATGCGCCCAGCCAAAAGACTCGCGTTGGTTTGGCTGACGAGCAAATTCCCGTCACGGGCTAGGATGCGCACGTGGTTCCCGTGTTCGTGAAAGGGATGTTGCAGGTGTCCTTGTCCGATTACTCGCAACAGGACCAGCTCGCCCGGATGCATGTGAGGATTGGCGTTGTACGGCTGATTCGGATAATTGGGGGCGAAGTTCGCATCCATGTTGTCCGGCATGGAGCGCCCGTTGATCAGGAAGTAGTTCGCGCGGTAGGGCTCAGTAACGACGTTGAGCTTCGTCGGGCAAGAAAACTGCGCGCCTGCGGTAGTCGGGCACGAGGCAATCAGCTTCAATTGACTTTCGACTTGCGCGTGAATCCTGGAGTCGATCTCGGACCATTGGGTGAGATATTCCCGGTCGTAACAAGTCAAAGCGTGGTTATAGGCGGCCGGCGCCAGCCGGTAATCGACGCGACCGGTCTCGGTGGCTGTACAGTTGGCAGGAGTTGCGCTGGGCAGAACAATCACCGCTCCAAACAGACCCATCTCGATCTGGAGGTCTTGTTGGGTGCCGCTGTAGTACGCGTGTGTCCCGGCAGTGCCAAGTGGAGCTGAAACCGTGTAAGTGATCGTTGCGCCGGGAGCCGCTTCGCAGGTTAACAGGCCCGCAGGCGTAGCGCAGCCGCTAGTCGCGGTAACCGTCAAGCCGGGAAACAAGATCGAAGTATTGCCTGCAGCTGCCGGCAAGCTGTTCTTGAGCGACACCGTAAAGCTCGTTCCTTCGTGGACGATCAACGTGGGACCGGGCAATTGCATGGTCGGACAAAAGCCGATGCCCCGGAAGTCCGCCGGGAGATAGGTAGCGGAGTTAGCGTTGCACCCGTAACCCCAGGAATAGATCGACACCCCATCCGGCTGACTGCCGTAGCCCGCCCCAGCATTCAAATTGAAGGTGCTGCCGCCCGTCCCAGCTGCAGTGACGCCAGGAGCGGCAGCGCGGGCGGAAGTCGCGAGCAGCAGGACTAGTGCTGCCACAACCATGGAGAGGAATCGAGATACTGCCCACCAGTTTTTTGAATTCAAGTGATTCATGGTTGCTCTCCTATGGGACCACTACGACTTCGGTCATCAGCCCGCCGAAGTTCTCGGCGTCGTTCGACAAATGGTCAAGTTGTGGGGTGTAAAGGAAATATGTACCAGGGGCAATCCCAGTGCTATCCAGAATCACATCCATCGACTCACCGCCGCCTAGAGTGATGGAGTTGGTCTTGATGTAAAGATTGTTCCCGGCCTCGTCGCGCAGCAGCTTGGCGTTGAAGCCAACCATGAGCATGGGGATGCCTACCGACGACAGCGTCTGGTATTCCGTGACGTCGAGGTCAGCAATACGCAGTGCCGCCCTTTGGCCACAAGTAGTAGCGGTACCACACGTCCCAGCCGGACCGCCCGAGGCGCTTAGCACGATTAGGCTAGGCATCGGCTGCGAAGGACGATCGGTGCTGTCGGTGTCGGTCGTGGACATGGCATACGTGCGAGGATCCGGGTTGCTTGCACCCGACACTCCACCTGTCCAACTCGCGGGCAGCGCATGCCCATCCACGGTCGCTCCCGGCGGGATGCCGACCGTATCCGGATAGCTGCGGCCATTCAGCAGGAAATACTTGTCCCTCATGTCGGCGAACCCTTCTGGGTTGAAGGTCATGCCCACAAAGTGGAAGTTGGGATCGAAGCCATGAATCTGCATGGGCACGTCGATGTCGTAGCGTGTGCTGCCGTCGCCGTCGTTGTAGAGGTACTTGTAACCAGCCTGGTGGGTAAAGTGAGCATCCGCAGCCGGCAGCGGTGCGGAACACAGGATGTCGGGGCCCGCGGGGGTGGAGGGGTAGGTGGTGCCACTGCCACCATTAGGGAGACCTGGGAAGCAAGAGGTCCGCAGATCTTTTTGCTGATTTTGGGACGTTACGTAAACGTCAGTCCCAGGGACCGTTCGGTTCTGACGGGGACGTACGTAGAGCTGCCCGACCATGCCCATTTGCAAGTGCTCGGGAGGCGTGACGTGACAGTGCCAGAAGTAGGTCCCCGCGTCTGGCGCCAGGTAATAATAGGTAACGCTGCCGCCAATGTTGATCGCCCAGGTCGCATCCGGCACGCCGTCATAGAAAGAAGATGCGTTGGGGTAGCCGTGGAAGTGGACGGTGTGCTGCTCGAACAAGTCCGGCCGCATGATCATGCCGACGTTGCTGAGGGTCAGGAAAAACTCGTCATCCTCATTAAAGGCAATTAGCGGGGCGGGAAGGTTTCCGTTCAGTACTCCGGTATTCATGATTCCCGCAGGATCGGAGATCGCCGCGTTGGCGCCAGCAGCAACCGGGTCCGTTGCCCTCGTGCCGTTGAAAAGCGGATTTGGCTGGCCATTCTGATAATTCCCCGAACCGTCCCCGGCCGTGTACGGTGCGTTAAAAACGACTGGGAACTCGGTTCCCGGCTGGCCGTTCTGGATGGCACCCAAGCCAGAGAGCGGACCGAAGGAGAACATATAAGTCTGGTTACCGTCCGCCTCGGTCATCATGCCGTCACCACCAGAGATTTCCTGGCATCTGATCGCGCCGCCATTGTCGACGAACGTCAGCGCGGGGAACGTGTGCGTCCCGCTCGGATCTTTCGTCGCGGTTCTGACCTGCGGGCCCGCGTATGGGGCGTCAGCGCTTTCAGGGTGAGGGTTTACAACCGTACCTGTGCCGCCTGTGGCCGTGCTGCCGGGATTTCCACCGGCGGCGTCTGAGCGCTCGCGACCGCTGGTCCAAAACAGACTAAAAGTATTGGCAACCACAATTGGCTAAGCCTTCTCATGACTCTGTAATCCCCCCTTCCTGTGACGGCCTGCAACACTCTGCCTCCATCGCCGACTGCAGTCTTTACTGCCTTACTGCTAGAAACCACTCGCGTGCAATGGTCCGGGAGATTAAGGGCGCGTCTCTATTTGCCTCGTTGCGATAGAACAAATAAAACTGTATAGATAACGATAATTTACTAGTAATTAACATGAGTAAGACTAGAGGCATAAATGGACAAATAAGTTGCGATTATCACGAAACGGGGTTGACGTTTACAGCGTGTCGGTTGTCTGGACGGGACGTAAACTGCTCTACAACGCTGCGAATAACTTTACACTCTGGCCGGATCGAGTGTGTGGGCAAGGCGCCTGCTCGGAGACTGAGCGTGCGCTGAAGTCAAGTTAAGGATGTGCGGACAATGCGGAGCATGGGACAAAGGGCAAGCGAGGGGAGATCGAGGCTCGGTTTGCTAGGTCATTATAAGCTCGGGCTGTCCGGGTTTGTCCTCCAATTTTTGACGCAAGCTGCACACATGCGCATCAACTGTACGGGTGAACACACTGGCCTCATAGCCCCACAGCGACCGCAACAGTTCGGTTCTAGGGACAGTAGCTCCCGCGCGTTCTATCAAGTAACAAAGAAGCTGAAACTCACGGCGGGTAAGATTAAGAGGCTTTCCGTCTCGAGTAACCTCAGCTCGCGGAACGTCCACGCGGACCGAACCGAAGTCGTGAACACCTAATCCCGTACGGAATGGCACGCGCCTTAAGATGGCCTGGATACGAGCAATGAGTTCCGCGGTCTCGAATGGTTTCGTCATGTAGTCATCGGCACCCAGGGTGAGTCCCACCACCTTATCAAACACTTGATCGCGAACCGTCAAGATCAGAATGGGAGTCGCCAGCCCTTGTTGCCGAACCTCGCGACAGACGTCGAATCCGTTGCGATACGGCAAAACGACATCGAGGATAATCAGGTCGAAGGGCAGATTAGTTGCCTTCTGCAGCCCCTCATGGCCATCCTTGGCAATATCAACAACGTAGCCTTCAGCGCGAAGGCGAACTTCCAGTGCCGTCCTTAATGCCTGTTCGTCTTCCACCAACAGAATATTTTCATTCATTTCTGGACACCTAAATCTATTCCGGAACAATCAATGTCATTTCAGCATGCAACTTCCAGAGGGCACCGGCAAGTGCAAGGTAAAAGTACTCCCCACGTCCATTTCACTTGTTACCGAGAGCCTTCCTCGCATTCCTTCCGCAAGACGCTTTGCTACGGTAAGTCCCAAGCCAGTTCCATGAATCTGGGCGTCCACAACTTTTGGACTACGATAAAACGGTTCGAAAATATGAGGCAAATCTAAGCTGCTGATGCCAGAACCATGATCCTGCACACTGATGCGGACTTCTTTGCGATGGCGTTCCGCCTTGTGAACCGAGGCCGAAATACCTATCCACCGATTGCTAGCGCTGTACTTGACCGCATTTGAGATCAAATTCTGCAAGCAGTTAGAAAGCGCAGACAGATCACCCATGACATAGGGCAGTCCTTCCTGCACCTGCTGCTCCAAAGTGAACCCGGTTTCTTCAACCAGCACTGCTACATTTTCCCGAACGTCATCCAGTATCCCCAACACCTGGAGCGGGCGCAAGGTATAGGGACTCGTGTCGTTTTCTGTGGAAACAAACAGGAGGATTTGCGTTACCAGATTTATGAGTCGACGGGCCTGGCCGGTGATGATTGACCCATGCTTCACCGAATCGGTCTTGGTCTGCACAAGGCCGTCGCTGACATTCTGACCACTGCAATAAATAGCAGTCAGCGGCGTGAGTATTTCATGCGAAACGGACGCGACGAACTCCAGCCGCAGTTTCGCCAGCTTTTGCGCCCGCTGGCTGGCGAAGATAACCAAAAACATGGCAATGATGAGCAAGAACAGAACAACGCTCCCGGTCATTAAGTTCCTGCGCAAGATGCTGCTCGCAATCGCATCGAGTGGTCCGGCGCGATTTTGTAGCAGGAGCATCCACGGACCATCCTTAGACGTGTATCGGATTACGGGGAACCAAACAGGCGCTGAAAAACTACGCCATTCTTCATGTCGCAGGGCTTGGCTGTCCCTAGTCGTCTGCCAAAAGTTGCCCTCTACGCGTTGTGTCGGGGGGCCAAAGAGATTCATTGTCGAATCGAGACTGCCATCCTTACTACTTGGAAATTCAGGGGCAGAAGAATAGATGAGACGAGGTGTTGCCCCTCTAGCGAGCACCGCCAGCTTATATTCGAGCCCTTCTCGGCCACTGAAATACCGCTTCGTAAGGTCGGGGAGCATTCTTCTTTGAATGTAGTCGAGATTAAGGACGACAACGATCCAGTCAACTGGATCTTGTTTGTCTAAAGTCTGTGTGCTTGGCCGAAGCGAATGGCGACGATGGTTCACGACTGGATGAACGATCGCGGGAATGTCCTTGTCAAACTGCCATCCCGTCATTGTATCGCCCGGTTGCCAAGCTGAAGTGGAACGCTGGCTGTTGGCTGTGGATCGGTCTCCGGTTGATGAGTCGGAGAATTCCCAGGCACGCAGACCCACGGAGAGACTTGAGGATTTCTCTTGCAGACGAGCAAGCAGAGCTCGTATGTCTTCTGGCACACCGGAAATCTCAATTTTCGCCGAATCGACATTGAGCCGCAGCAATCGAGGTACCGCCCGGTCGCTCGTCTCCCAGATGTAAACGTTCTTTATCAAATCCGACTTCACATTGATGTTTTCCACTGACTCGTGATTCCGGAGTTCGTGGCTCAAGTCCACGTATCCGCGAAGATAGTCATTCCAGCCCTCGCTTGTGCCTGAATCGGGACCGACCTGCAATGCCACGCAGATCGCTGACAATTCTCCATAAAAATCAAGTTGCCACCGAATCATGAGTGGCTGTAGGGTGCTTTCAATGCGAGCCTCGGTGAGCTCACTGAGCTGTTTGGTCCAGCGGTATTGCAGGACTACCATGATGATCAAGAGTGACGCCATGCCAGACAGGATGGCGGTCCAAAAGAGAGGCAATTTCTTCCCCGCGATCCAATCGACGATGTTTTTGTGGTTAGGCATGAGCGTTCGCCACGCGACAATCCGAGGTTAGGATCGGGCTGACATTGCAGCCATTTCCAGACCAATGCATATGTCTTAAGTTTGTGAATACGTTCGCGCTTTTATGAGTGCGGTGTCGTTGATCTATAGCAAAGTAGGACGTCCTTGATCTTCTGCGGGCGACGAACGGCGACCAGCTCCGCGAAGATGAAAATCGTATTCGTGATCCTTCAAGAGATGGTTTCGTTTGTCAATAGTAAGTGGCTTGTTCTCCGACAAGCTCAGGGGCAGGCAATCAAAGAAATCACCGATGGCACCAGAGTTCCGCAGGCAGGTGTGCTGGCGCGAAATCAACTACACGGTACTAGCGCCGAAGGAATTCAAACTCGCGCGCGTAAGGATGCCTTCCTAGAAAACGTCTGGCACAATAAGCGAGTCTCGCTTGTCGGTGCCGCATGAACAAACTCAAGCCACAAAAAGTAGATTGGCCCCAGATTGAACGCTTCTTGCAGAGCGCCGAGAAAAAGCTCGCTTCGGCCAATAAGATTCTCGCATTCGATGAAGAGGCGAGCCTACGAAGCGATGCTCAAAGCTTGACGGTACAGCCTCCTCAGTGCTGCTCGCTCCGGCTCAAATCGTTCCGGACGATCTCCCCGCCCTTCATCACGAATTTCACTCGCTGGAGTTCTGTGATGTCGTTCAGGGGGTTGCCGGAGACTGCGATGATATCCGCATATTTGCCTTTCTCAATGGACCCAACTCGGTCCTGCCAGCCCATCATTTCTGCGTTCACCGTGGTTGCAGCACGCAAAGCTTGTGCGGGTTTCATGCTGTAGTCGACCAGGTACTCTAACTCTTTGGCTTGCTGTCCATGATCTAGCGCACCACTGGCCGGGTTGGATGAGAAGGCGATTTTAACGCCAGCTTTGAGCGCTTTTTGCAAGGTAGCTTTCTGCATCGCCGCTCGGCTGTACTTACCGCCGGTTTTCTTCAGATCAGATTGCTCCTCCGCTTTTCCATTAGCTAGCTCCATAGTCAGGAAGATACCCTTCTCAGCTAGCTTTATGAGCGATTCCTGGTCGAAGTCCGTTCCAAATTCGATCGAGTCGCAACCCACCTCAATCGAGTCCCGCAAAGGTGTACCTCCCCAGGCGTGGCAGGCCGCCTTAACCCCTTGTCGATGCGCTTCATCCACGATCGCCTTTTCTTCCTCAAGGGTCATCGACGGAGTAATCGCAAGTCTTCCGTCGGGCTGAAAATGAGTACCCTCGGGTTTGTCAGCGAAAACCTTGATAAAATCAGCGCCATATTTGATGTTCTCTCGCACGGCTTTACGACCCTCCCAGGGCGAGTCGACAGCGCGCGCCCCCATGGGCGCCGTCACCTCCGGCGAGAAACGGACTACTCCGTACCCTTCGCCCCAACCGGTGCCTATGAGAGCTACTGTCGCCACCTGCAAGCGCGGCCCTGGAATCACGCCTTCGTTGATCGCGCGGCGAACGTCTGTGTCGCTGTACATGGCACCTACGCTCATCATGTCCCGTTCCGTGGTAAAGCCTGCCTCGAGGTCTGTCTTTACATTCACCACGGCCAAGATCGTGCGGTATTGCCAGGAATTTTCTAGAAACACCTTAGGGTTAAGTCCAAGCGCTTGTGACTTAAACATGTGCGCATGACCATCAATCAGTCCCGGTAACACCGTGGCCCTTCCCAGATCGATTTCCTGCGCGCCCGCGGGGACCTTGACGCTTCCGGCCGGTCCCACCTCGGCGATACGATCACCTTGAATGACGATCACTTGGTTGCTCAACAGCCCGTCGGAGTTACCGACGAACAATTGCCCAGCATGAATGACCACCACCTTTTGACCATCGGCTCCCAGGCAATAGCCGACGAATTCGCAGACGAGTAACACGAAGCCGATTACCAATTGCCGTTTCATCGAACAACCTCCGCAAGAAGGAGTTCCTACCGCTAATAGCAATTGAGGTTGCAGCAGGTATAACACAAAACGCTCCTCCGCCGACGAGGCGGGAACCAACCACTACGGCATCTGCCGCTGCTTGACGCCCGAACCGTGTTGCGATAGATACTTCGCCCATCGGGCACCGTGACGGCCTTGAGGTCAGCAGAGGCACAGTTGCGCCTTTCCTAGTGGTCATTATGATATGACCATGGACTTGGAGAGATAGTTATGAAAACTATGCCCGCCGCTAAATTCAAAGCGCAGTGCCTAAAGATCATGAATGATGTGCGCACGACGCGCGAGCCCATGGTGATTACGAAGAAGGGCAGGCCTGTTGCAAAACTGGTTCCAGCGGAGACGCGTCCCCGCGATATCTTTGGTTGCCTTAATTGCGGGACATGAGGCCCTTCAAGGAGGCCTATGGACCGCAAAGACGAAAACCCCACTACCATATCCGTTGGTCGCGTGTTGTACCGTTGAATTGGGAATGCTTCAACACACACGCGGATGCTGAGGCGAGTGCAGAACTATTCATACTTCAAGGCGAGACTTACACTATTGAAGAACATGGCGAAGAGTGTCCGCAATGCAAGGCGGCAATGAACCAGAAATCCGCGCACGGCACTTCCAAGATAGCCGGCGCGTAGATATTCCGGCGCACGAATAGAGAGCGACTTTCCTTCGACGTGCGCCTGCTGTAAATACGGAAAACGGAATGGGATTTCGAGCCGGGGCCGAAAGGTTCCGGCCATTATTTTGGTAGAATCCTCTGTCAAGAGGGACGCAAGATGCCTACCGCTGAGGATTTCAGGCGCGAATTGTTCCAAATGATGGCGAACGCACAGAAGAGTGGCAGGGAATCCATCGAGATAAGTGCGCGTGAACTATACGCCCGCGTTGGCCCTCCTCGCGGACGAAATGATCGGATGCCCAATTGCTGCCGGGTTATGAAGTCCCAACTAGCCACTGATAATGGAGACATAATTGTGAACGAACCGCCAAGTGGACAGGGACCAACGCTTACGATTCGGTATCGCCTGCCGCGCCGGAAAGGAGCGGAATTCACGCTGCCGTAACGAGGATCCGGCCGCCTTTGCGTCTTCGGGATTTATGGTGGATCACGATCTCTACATCACGGTCCAGGGCGGTGAGGAATTTCATCAAGCGTTCCACAGAGAAGCCTTGGAGCTGATCATTCCGAAGCGCAGAAATCTTCGCTTGGTTGACGTCGAGGCGCCGAGCGGCCGCAGCTAAACCGCGCGACAGGTGTCCCCGCGATGATCCTCCACGCCAAGCTTTTGTGTGTTCATTTGTCTGATGTCCGCTTGCTTTTAAGCGTTTTACCCTACGTGATGAGCGAAAAGAAGGTTGCTCTCAAAGGCGGGACGGCCATCAACTTTTTTCATTTGGTTTAAGGAGCCGTGAAGGCAGAAGCGGCCAAGCTGTTGGGCATGGGAAGTTCGCCGAAGGCCCATTCATTCGCCATCTATTTTTTCAGGAGGG
This sequence comes from Acidobacteriota bacterium, assembly GCA_003223325.1. GTDB lineage: Bacteria > Acidobacteriota > Terriglobia > Acidiferrales > UBA7541 > Palsa-189. Next base: position 11,422 of record QHYS01000198.1, on the reverse strand, counting down.
AGCGCACTCGCGCTTCATCGGTCATGGGAAGCCAATCGCCGGGCTTCAGGCACGTGTATGCGTCCACTGTGTAGCCTCCCAACGAAGCTGTGGCATCGCCCGAGACCTGATCCTTCTGCAAAATAAAGATTCCCTGCTGCTCCTTCTCGAACTTCGGAGCATTCGCCCAAGCCACGTCCCGGGATTGCGGAAAGCGGACAATCATCTTGTTCCTTTTGACTCTTGGGCCCTTAAGGATGGACTGGATTTGCAGCACGGCTTCATGCCAGTTCGCGCTGTGTTCCGAGGTGCGATAACGCGCGGCAGCGGACTTGGGGATGGTCCATTGGTGTATATCCGTGACGCGCCCTACGACCACATAGTCCGCAGTGGCAACGCGGCGCTGCAGATCCTGGTCGCTGATTTCCTGTTGAAGCTGTCCGAATGTCTTCTCGGCAGTGCCTACTGCACCTGGCGTCCCGCCGCCGGGCACAATCTCGTGGCCCAGTTCCTTGACCGCAACGCCCGAGCCAAAGATCCAACCGTCCGCATAGAATGTTGCCTGCGTTCCGTTCTGGAAGGCAGCGGGGTCTTTCACCTCAACCGTGACATCGTCGCCTTTCTTCAGCGAAACGGCCGCCGGCTTCTTCAAAACCGTGTCCACACGAACGACAATAGTCTGCGCCGATTTCGGCACGCCGGCAAAGGACGTGGCCGCGACCTGGCTGACCGTGCCTGCAAAAATGATGCTCGATTGTTTGACCAGGGCAGCCTGGTTGTCCGTTGCTTGCGGCAACGCCCCATCCGCAAGCAGGCTCATCCACAGGATGCCTGCAAGGTAAAATCTCGAAGCCTTCATACACCCTTCTTTCCCCCGCGCCATCGTGCGAATAGGCTTCACGGCAACACCGGAACGCTGAAATAAAAGGGATCAATCGAAATCGCCACAGGATTGCCGGAACCGTCCGTGAGTGTCTTCGTGTTGAAGTCCGCTGTTCGCTGGTACGTTACTCCTTGCGGAAAATTAGCCCGGTCCGGCGTGTTGTTCGCGCAAAAAACTCCCCGAAATTCGTTCCCGACCGCAAGCAAGTAGTCGTAGTCTCCCAGATAGGGCAAGAACTGCTCCACGGGAGTATCCGCAGGGACACTCGCGAGAATGGTGTCCTGAATAGTGGCGAAACCGTCGCTCGACTGCAGCACATGTGTAACCCAACGGCCGCCAGAAAGTTGCTGGTAGAGAAACCCGGCAACACCATTGTTAGCCACTGCCAACGCAATGTTCGTGGCATTGCTGATCGTCGTATGCGGCAAGTCAGACTTGGACCAGGTCACACCGCGGTCGGTCGAGCGGCGCACATGGAGCGTGTAGATGTCTCCTTTGCGCCCACGATCCGCCCAACCCACGTACAGCGTGGAACTGTTATTCGGATCGACTGCGATGGAAAGTGTCGAACCGATTCGTTCCTGCCCTAGGGTGGGGGCATTCGACCACGGGATAGAGACCCCCTTGACGACCAGCCGCCCGGGCAACTTGTCTGATGGGTCTTTCAGAGCCTGAAAAGCTTGGGGGCCGGTGGCTCCGGCATCATCCCGGACAACGACTACGTCGCTGGTGGCCATGGAGCCGTTGAACTTGCGCCAGCCGAAGAAGGCCGCGTAGACCGTATTGTCCGCGGCCACGGCTGGGCGGACGGATGGCCCATCCTGCCCCATCGTCTTGCGGGATTCGATCGAATATGACTTGTAGGTCGCGCCGCCATTTAGGGATACGTCCACCGTTGCGGTGCGGCCGCTCGACTGGCCAAGATCGTTTAGGCCCACATAAATGTGGTCGATATTGGAGAAGGCCAGTGCGCGGACAAAGGGTTGGTCCACGTTGGTGCGGGTAGATTGTACGTTCATAACGGCGCTCGAAGAAACATCCTCCGATTCTGACTCGTCGAGCGTGATGGATGCTGCGCAAGCGAGCGTGCCCGCGTGGAGGTCCCCCCGCGGATGGTTCTCGCCGGTGGACATGGCATGGGTAATGTCGCAAGTCATGCGCTGAACAGGAGTGATGGCGCTTAGGACCCATGTGTTGCCCGCGTCCTCGGAAACATATACAGGGGCATTTCCAGCACTCGAAATCGGGTTGGGAGTGAACGCCGAGGCGACCATGACCCGGGGATTATCCGCCTGGACTGCTAGGAAAGGTTCACTGTCTTGATTGGTCTCTCCGCTGAGGCTTGTAGGAATCAAGTCTACAACCTTGGCCTGGGCCGGTGCCGCCCCAGCTCGCATATTTGGAGGGGATTGTCTACCGCCGAACAAAGTTCCGGCCATCAGAGCAAGCACGGTAAGCGGCAGCACGCACGTCCAATCTCCAGCTACGGCTCTCATGACAATGGTCTCCCCCAATCAGGTGGCATCTAGCACGTAGGGCAGGCCAGCCGGTGAGCCGGGTTCCGCGTGGCAGGCGTACGTCTTCCGAAATGTACTTAACCCAGCCTGTAAGCTGGGATTTCTGTTTTGATTTCCCGTGGGTACTATACCCCCGGCGTCCTCCGCATACAACACTCCCTCCCGTGACTCCCGTGACTCGCCGGCGGACTGGGCTCGCCAGCGCCAAGCCGTTCCTTGAAAAGTCAGGTGCGTAGTGAGTATGGCACGACGCCCGAAGGCATTTGCTTACATCGGGCGTCGTTTCGAGGCTTACGCTGCTTTGCTGTTCGGTTTGGCCACCAAGGATAATTTATTCCCCTCCGGCTCAGAGCCGACGCTTGGCTTGGTCCGCTTCTTCCGCCAAGCGCATGAGCACGTCGACAATCCCTGTATTTCTGTTTGTCGCGGGATCGAGGAACAGGCCGTCTTGAACAAAGCTGACGACGTAGGCCACCGTGCCCCCCTGCTGTGTGGATGTTGGGCGAATGATGGAGACAGGTCCGAGATTCTTGTCAAGAAAACCCGTTGGCTCAGGCATGCTCAGATTGGTCTGGAACTCATCGGCCGCGCCTGAGGAACCATTATTCGCATCGATGCCACTGTTCAAATTCGGGAACGAAAGGTCACCATCCGTGATCATGGGTGCGCCCCAATCCGTCAGTAAGGTAGTGGTGGGGTCTGGAAAATCTGGTTTTTGCGGGCATGGCATCGCAAGAACTCCTCCGCTGGGGTGGAGCGAGACGGGGCGGGTGAGCTAGCTCGATCGGGAAACCGGGCAGCCGTTTTCCGAAGAGCCTAGAAAAAGTGCTCTGCAAATCCGTCAATAAGCTCTGGCGCAGGGATCTCTTAGCTACGAAGCGGTAGACAGCGGAAGCCTTCCAGCCACAGCGCCAGCCACTCCGCCGCACGCGCCAGCCGCAAACGCAACTGTCGGGCGTGATGCACCAGCCGCCCCGCCGTATAGAAGATCAGGAATCGCAGCTTTGCGATATCAGCGCGCGGATGAGTGATGCGTTGCACGCAGCGATTGGAGAGAGCTGTTGCATGGCATTCGCAGCGGCGAACCCGCCCTTAACCACGCGTATGGGACCGATCTGTTCACTTATTTTGGGCGCACTCCGGCGGCGCGGATGACTTTCAATGAAGCCATGGCTGAGCATACTTTTCTCGGCACACCCCAAATCATCGAAAACGCCAAAGGATATTTGCATTTGTTTACCGCCTCTGATTAATTGGAAGCGGGTTGGTCGGCTCCTGCTATTTCTAATTTAATTTGGGAACGCAATTTCAGTAGAAACTGCCCTTTCCCCTCTCATTTCAACAAAATCATGCCGCCCGCTTTTTGGTAATGTACACTTCACAAACGCGCAAAGGGGTCGAGTCTCCATGAAGCGATCTTGCAAACTCATTCCATCGCTATTTTTGTTTGGTGCATTTCTTTTTGCGCCCTGGGCCCATGCACAGGGTGTGGGCGCCTCCGGCGACATCGCCGGGACCGTAACCGACCCATCCGGTGCGGCCATTCCCAAAGCCAAAGTGACGGCCACGGACACGGCCAAAGGACTCAGCCGCGCAACCCTCACTGACGAGCGCGGCGAATACCGCCTCAGCGGACTCTTGCCCTCCACTTATACCGTCAGTGCGGAAGCCCAAAATTTTCAACCCGCCGCACAGCACAATGCGGTGTTGACGGTCGGCCAGACCGCGCTCGTGGATTTGCGCCTCACGCTCTCCCAAGTTACTCAAAACGTCGAGGTAACGTCTGAAATTCCCGTGGTTGAAACCGAACGCAGCCATTTAGCCGAAACGGTTACCCAAGATTACATCAAGGATCTGCCTATCGATCGCCGCGATTATCTCACCTTCACGCTGCTCATGCCGGGCGTCTCCAATTCAACGCGCCTAGCAGGCGATCAGGATTTTCGAGTCAAACAAACGCCCCAAAGCGGGCTTTCCTTCTACGGCAGTAATGGCCGCGGCAATACCGTTACCGTGGACGGCGGCGAAGCCAATGACGACGCCGGCGGCGTTCGCCTGACCGTAAGCCAGGATGTGGTGCAGGAGTTTCAGATCAATCGCAGCAACTATTCGGCTGAATTGGGCGGAGCCAGCGGCGCAGCCATCAACATCGTCACCAAGTCCGGCTCCAACCAGACCCACGGAAGCCTTTTTGGATTCTTTCGCAATGACGCCCTCGACGCGCGCGATCCCTTCGCGTTCAGCCAAGCTCTCGCGCCCAATCAGCCATTCAATCCGGCTAATCCCGATACGCTGGGTCAGCCCGTTAAGGACACCTTGAATCGCCAGCAATTCGGCGGAAGCATCGGCCTGACGCTGCGGCCGGATAAGACTTTCCTCTTTACAGCCTTCGAAGGACTGTGGCAGGACGCGCAAAGCGCGGTCCCTCTGCTTACCAATACCAATATTTTCCGCCCCGATAACGGAATCACCACACCCAACGATCAGCAAGCCATCATTAGCGGACTTGCCGCCCGGGGCGGCGCCTCCGTACCCTGCCTTAGGGGCCAGCCCTCGCTCCCCGCGGCGGCGTGTGCGACAGTACTTCAGAACTTTCTCACCATCAACTCAGCGTCTCCCAACCCTCTGCACGCTTTTGTCATCGCCGATCTCGAAAATAACGGCGGCCTTTTTCCCTACACCACCCGCGAGTATCTGGCCTCAGTCCGTCTTGACCACAAGTTTAATGACAATAATCAAGCCTATCTTCGTTATGGCTATGGCCACGACCGCGAGGAAAATCCCGACGTGCAGTCACTGACCGGCTTCTCCCACGGCAGCTCCATCCACACCTTTGACGACACGTTACAAGCCGGGTGGTTCCACATCTTCAACTCTAATTTGCAAAACGAAGCTCGTGCACAATGGAATTACAACGACTTTAACGTCGTCCCCAATGAGCCCGCGCAGGTTGGCCTCAATATTTACGGCTATTCAAATTTAGGTACAAACATTTTCCTGCCCAGCGACACCATCCTTCGCCGCTATGAACTGGCCGACAATGTCATCTGGACTCGCGGCCGGCCCACGATGAAAATGGGATTCTACGAACTGATTCGTGGCGACCACAGCGACTCGCACACCTATATGCCGGGCCGTTTTTTCTTCGGCAGTCTTCCCGGCGGCATCATTAGCCCGTGCCTGCAAGTGCCGGCGGCTTGCGGCCTGCTAACCACCCAGCCGGCGGTGATTAACGGGCTGCAATCGGCTTCCCTGGGCTTGCCGCAGTTCTATCAGCAAGGCTTCGGCACGCCGGTCTACAACTTCACGCGGCCTTTCACCGCCGCCTATTGGCAAGACACTTGGCGCATCCTGCCCAACCTCACGCTGAACTACGGCCTCCGCTACGAGCTCGATTCGCAGCCCAGCATCATGAATACCGATAAGGACAATTTCGCACCACGCCTCTCATTCGCCTGGGACCCCTTCAACGATCACAAGACCGTGATCCGCGCTGGAGTGGGCATCTTCTACTCTTCGATTTACGCGCAAATCCCCGACGTCGTGCAAACTCTCGGCAACATTAATAATGCGCGCCAGATCGCGCTTCTCTTGGTTCCTCTCACCGGCGCACCCGGAAGTCCTACTCTGACCTCGGCCCTTGTTTTCAACACGCTTTTTGCCGAGCCCGTCAATCCGGGCAATCCCACTTCGCCCACTTTCATCACCTGCACCACGCCCCCGCCCGGCCAGCTCGCGTGTATCGGCCCCGCGCAGCTTACGCAGTTCGGTTTGAACGTGAGCAATACGGGTCCGTTGCCTCCGGCGCCGAGCGCGGTGCCCTTGCCTGTTCTTTTCGGAGCGCAGGCCGATTACCAGAGTCCTTACTCATTCCAGGTTGAGATGGGAGCCGAGCATGAGCTTACGAACAATCTTTCGGTCTCGGCGACTTACGTTTACATCCACGGTCTCCGCCTGCCTGTCGCGATCGACGCCAATCTGCTTCCCGCGCCAATCAATACCCTCACTCTCGCTAACGGGCAAAGTGCCTCCTATCGAAATTGGGGTGACCCGCAATGCCGGCTCAATCCCACGAACTGCTTTGTGAATCCTCTAATCCTTCAAAACAACGTCTATTCCTCGGCCGCGTTTGCCCTGTATCAGGGCGTGTCCTTTGAGATAAAGCAGCGCTTCAGCCATCACTTTATGGCTATGGCCAACTACACCTACAGCAAGGCCCGGGATACCACCACCGATTTCAATAGCGACTTCGCTCCCTTCGACGAAACCAATCTCGCCGCCGACCGCGCTCTCTGCGATTTCGACCAGCGAAACAAGTTCGTTGTTGCAGGCGTAATCCAAAGCCCCTGGAATGGACTCGTCCTGAAGAATTTCGAGCTCGCGCCCATCCTCAACTATCACAGCGGCAATCCCTTCAACCTCTTGGCCGGCTTGGATGTCAACGGCGATAACCACCCCACGAACGATCGCCCCATCGGCGCGGGCCGCAATACGGGACTTGGGCCCGATTATTTCTCTCTCGATCTGCGGCTCTCGCGAACTTTCCGTCTCCATGAAAAAGCAAGTCTTCAGCTCCTCGCCGAAGCTTTCAACATCACCAATCGTACAAACTATTCGAGCGTGAACAACGTCGTCGGCCGTAATTTCGGCTTGACGCCGTCATTCACCACCTTCAACGTAAGCGGCAATGCCGCGCTCTCTCCCACTCAGCCCTTGGGCTTCACTTCCGCATACGCCAAACGCGAATTCCAGCTCGGATTGCGCCTGGATTTCTAAATTGGCGCGGAGCGCTATCGACCGGAGCCGCCTTTGCAAATGCGCTCAACGCGCAGGCCTTCGAAAGCCGCGTGGGTCCATCTACCGACAACGCCATTTTGAAATGGCCGTGAAGCATCAGACGGCAAACTGAAACGGGCTGATGCGCGATGCCTTGCCGGTTCGGCCATACCCTGGAAGCAACTCCCGTAACCGATTCTTGCCGAGCTGAACCAATAGGTAGACTCTCGGGATACTGAAAGAGGAGGAAAAACGGCAGAGGAGCCCGGGCCGTTGAATTCAAGAAATCGCAGGCTCGGAGGAACACAGCACAGACGAATATGTACAACTTAACGGTTGCATGTTATCCCTCGATGCGACTAATATGCAATCCGGAGGTAGCGCATGAGTACAGACCGCATCGAGAAAAGTTCGGCATGAAGTTCGACGGTCCTTTCGCACCAGCTAGCTGCGTGCGCGGTGTGATCGCACCGACCACGGTCAACGCTGAGGTCGCCAATGCTCAGAAGGCGTACGAAGGCTTGCCGTTCGAGATCACTATCGAGCAGATGGAACCCGAGCGACTGTTCTCTTTCCGGTGGCACCCCTACGCCGTTGAGCGCGGCGTCGACTATTCCATCGAGCCGACGACGCTCGTCGTCTTCGCTCTGGAGGAAGTAGCGAACGGTGTCATGTTGACCGTGACGGAGTCCGGCTTCGATAGAATCCCGCTCGCGCGCCGGGCGAAGGCATTCACGGCGAACGAGCAAGGCTGGGGCATGGTGATGAAGCTAATTGAGGAGTACCTCGTCCATGGGCGATCGTTCGAAAGCCATTCTACGGCCTAAGAGCTCGGCACTCCTTTTCGCAGCCCTCGGTGACGAGACCCGCTTATGGCTTGTCTCCCGCCTCTGTGATGACGGACCGCTGTCCATCACCAGGCTAACCGCAGGCTCCAACGTCACTCGTCAAGCAATCACCAAACACCTGCGCGTGATGGAGGGAGCGGGTCTCGTACGTAGCAGGCGGCACGGACGCGAGAGCGTTTGGCAATTGGAGCAACAGCGGCTTAAAGTCGCGCGCCGCTACCTCGACATGATCTCAAAGCAGTGGGACGACGCACTTGGCCGGGGCGTCCGGATTGCTCCGGCAAAACACAAGCGGCGAGAGCCATTTTGATTGCCGGCACACAATAGCACGCCTCCTCCCCCAATTGAAATTAGGGGTTTCCGGCGCTCGGAAGGATTTATGAAGGCAACGCGCGCCTGGGTCGACTTGAGAAATTCTTCGCCACACGCAAGCAGAAGACACGGTAAAACTTATGTCGCCCTGATCTACTCAGGCTTGGGAGATAGAAGTCAGGCCTTCGAGTGGCTTGAAAAGGCTTACGCGTTTGCAAGACCTGCTCCTCCGACGCATGAATTTGCAGCCGGAGCGGTTCGAAAATCACCACATTTCGGAACGCCGAAACTGCTAATTTCTAATCAATTTAGATTCAATTACTTACGGAGCTGCGCGAGAAGGGGTTTTCCGAACCCGGGCAGGCTTGACGACCTACAAGCCCACGCGGTATAAGCGTGTCGATGCGATCTCTTGTTTCTTAAGGAGGTGTTTCCGTGCGTAAGGTATGTGCGGGATTGACCGCTGTTGTATTTGTGTTGGCTTTGGGCGCCGTGGCATTTGCGGCGACGCAAACGATCTCAGGCCAGCTCATCGACCAAACCTGCTACAAGATGGATAAGTCCAACACCGGAGTCGACCACAAGATGCCTAGTGGCGACGTTAAGGAGTGTGCGATTGCTTGCGCGAAGATGGGGCGGCCCTTAGCGCTACTGACTTCGGACGGCAAGGTTTACAACGTAACGGGCGATCTGGCGGCGAATAATAATGCGAAGCTCGTGCCTCACATGAGCCACAAGGTAGAGCTCACAGGAGACGTAACAGACAACGGGGGCACGCTGACGATTGCTGCCACCAACCTGAAGATGGTCAGCAAGTAGGCCTGTTCGCCGGAGCGACGCGGTAGAGAGTTCCGACTCCAACATGCGTCGCCATTCCCAATGATGCGGCCTGAACCCACAACACCGATCACGCCACTCCTAAGCCGAATTGCGTGCGAAGACCCTTGTCAACCAAGCTCGAGGGGGCAAATTTCCTCAAGCGGCTGAGAAACCTGGCCCCGCGTCCCGCGGGATAGCGAAGCCGCGGAGAGCGAGTCGTGAGGTTGCAGTCAAATTTCGGCATTTTTCCGATAATTTTCGCGGTTAAGCCGCGTGTTTTCATGGCTGCGTTCTGAAAAAACGGGTCTTGCCGGATCGCGGGAAGACGTCGCTTGGGAAAAGGTGCTACAGCTCCTGGTTGTGAACCGGCTGCTGGATCCAGGAAGCGAGTTTCGCGTGCATCGCCAGTGGTACCTGACCACCGCCATGGATGCACTACTGGAAACGGATTTCGCTGTAGCGGAGAAAAACCGCTTGTACCGCTGCCTGGACCGCGTGCTCGAACATAAACAGGAACTTTTCCCGTGGCTGCGGCAGAAGTGGGCCGACCTGTTCCAGGCGGAATTCGAAGTGCTGCTTTACGATCTGACCAGCACGTACTTTGAAGGTGCGATGGAAGCACGTGTACTTCCCAGCACATACTCCCAGTTCGACTCGCACTTACAACGAACGCAAGAACTCCATGAGCGCTTCTTGATCATTGCGCTTCAGTTTCCTAAAACGCTCGGTCACCTCCTCGGCTTCGCCGAGGTGGCGCAAGATAGCGTCGCGCAGCGTTACGGATTGTCCGTCGTGCATCAATTGGGGACGCAGGCGAACTCCCCACAGGGGTGCCGTACGCACCTTGTTTTGCGTCTTCGCGAAACTATCGAGTGAGAGATTTTTCCACTGAATCTGATACATGTTACGCCCGTAGTGTTCTTCCATCGCCATGACGATTCCATCGCCGGTTCCCACATCATGCAGAAGGAAGTCCCCAAAGGGAGAAAAGGTCTTCCGCGCGAGCGCGTCCGGGATCGTAAATGTGCCGCCGTTGATCTTCGTTCCGGCGGCCGCGGTGTTCAAGGTTCGGACGTGGCACGTTGCACATCCAATCTTGTCGAAAAGATCGGATCCTCTCTTGGCCACGGGAGTCCCCGCAAGCTGCGTGTCGCGCGCGGGGGCTTTCGTCGCCCGCATGAAGCGAGCGAAGTGATCGACATCGGCGAGCCCGTCCGGACCCGGTTGGTTATTCGGCTCAGAAGCGGTATTGCAGAGTTTTGTCACCTCGTCCGGAAAGAGCCGATTCGTGATTCCCATTTCATTGAGGTAGGCATCGCCTGAAAACGACAGCAGGCTCGCCTGCTGATCCTTCCAACCGAACCGCCCAACCCCGGTCTGTCCCGGGGCCTCGACGATCGGAACATAGAGCACCTGGCCACAGATCTTGCCGTGCGAGGCCTTGCATTGCTCGTGAGAAAGATCAATGAGAGTTTGATCAGCAACCGCTTCGACGAAGCCATCGCCCAGGAGATTGAGCGATAAGCGCGTGGCCCGGATGGATTCGGTGTCAGGAACCCGCTCTTGAATCTCGCGGTTCGGGTACGCCCCGCTGGGACAAATGGCGCGAAGATTCACGAGAGATCGGCCGGTGATGGTTTCCGCTCCATGAGCGATGGTAATTTCCGGGTTGTGGAAATGTCTGTCCCGCCCCAGATGCCCGACGCGCAATTCAGTGATTTGGCTGGGACCGCCCGATGTAGGATTCTGATGGCATTCGCGACATGATTGGGCGTTATAGAGCGGTCCAAGCCCGTCATCTAATCCCTCAACTTCATCGAATTTTGCTTGATCGGCCTGGTGGGTGGCATCATCGACGATGCCGTTACTCTTGTTGTCGAAGCCAGTCGGCGCTTCGGGAAACTGCGAGGGGACGGAAACGAGAACAAAACTCAGGACCGCCGCTCCAACGAAGAGCCTCATAGGTTCTCCCTCCTCGAGCCGATTCAGAGCTGGGCTTAGGTTGTGAATACCACCTTGGCGGCTCGCATCAAAGACCAAAGAAGAGAGGGGCTGCTCAAAACATTAAGCCCTATAGGCACCATGTTCGCAATCAGCGAAAATGTTGAGACTCCCCACGCCTAAAGGCGGGGGATTCTTTGGAGTTACTAAGCAGCATGGCTGCTCGTCTCCAACGATGTTTCCTGCTTCACGGGCGCACGCCTAGGCTCTCGCTTAGGTCTTACTGGGCCTCCACAGGCGGCTACCGAGCGTCCCTCGGCTAAGATTCTCAAACCCTCTACGAAAAT